>CAZKAI010000082.1:3627-19421 GCA_964550565.1 uncultured Pirellulales bacterium | reverse complement strand
CTGGCAACGAATAAGGTGCAGGCTACTGGAATCCAACCTGCGGCAGGTGGCTATATAAAATGTGCATCAAAACAGATATACACATAAAATATTTGAATACAAGCACTTACAAATCGGCAATTTTTGAATATTTTGGGCTATTTGGCTTTTGGGTTGTAGAAAAGTTGTAAAGACAAAACGCTGATATTTCCTCAAACTTCTGATTCTGAATTGTCGGTTTTCCACTGATAAGGGATTCATTTGACCATAATGTTATACTTGTCATCGAGCCGCTTGATAATCTCTATGTAGTCGATGGGCGAATTTAACCTGCCCCGATAGTGAAAACCACGTGGCGCAATCTGATATTTCCTTCCTTCCATTCCCACACTACCTGAGTTTCGATCGGTTCCTAGTATATATTTCCAAAATGCTTATGGACGGTTAATGTTTGCACTGCAAGGGCGAGAAATCGCCGCAGGCCAATTGCCCAAATACCTGTTTTGGATGGCTCCGTACATAGCAACATGCCGGAATACGAATGCAATAAAAATCTGGAAATTCTACATAGAATATCTTTAACACGCCCGTTCCGTTCGCTTGTCCGGGACGCAGGAACTAACTTGCGGGAAATTGAAAAGAGTCTAAGTTCTTTTATTCTTTGAGTGATTATGTTTTTGCAGCAGGGGCTTCAGGTTTTTCTGAAGTTCTGCCGGCCAGAAACTCCAGAAGCTTTTCTTTTGAGTCCACACCTTCGATTCGGCGAAGTTCATGACCTTCTGTATCATACCAAATGACCGTTGGCGTCACGGTAATATTCATGGTCTTGGATATCAGCATATGTTCCTTTTGAAACATATCCAGTGAAACAAAATTCCACTTGCTCAACTCCTGCTTTACTTCAGGCAACGGCAAAACTTCTTTCTTGAAAGCCCGGCAACTCAAACAGTATCGGTGACTAACCATGACCAGAAATGGCTTGTCATGGGGATAGGAATTCAGAATCACTGGAGTCAGGACTGTGGCCTGTGAGCTGATTTCCAGGGAAGACGTTTTTTCTGTTTGAGAAGTCCGAGAAACCTGAACATCTGAAACTGCTTTGTGCGGAATCCTTAATGCTCCTGCAAGCAGCTCGGGGTCGGACCAGCGATCCTGATCCCAATGAATTCGCATCCGATCCAGATGTCGGGGCCAACCAGGATGATCCAGGTCCGCCAGCATCAGTTCTTCTCCAGTTCGCTTGGCTCCCTTGACAAGCCCTTCGTCGTTGAACATACTGGCAACGTCTCCCGTATCCGTGGGAATATGAACCAGCGACTCATACTCTGTGAGAGAATACGATTTCCGGTTTTTGTCCTTGAGCACACCGGCATCCATAAACCGCAACGCTTTCCCGAAATGCCGGCCGGCTGTGACAAACACAAAGGGTCTTTGATCGGATTCGACTTTAATCAGATCACGGATAATCCAGTCAGTCTTATCGGTCTGAGTATTTTCGAGTGCATATCGTTTACCCTCCAAAGGCCTGACAAATTCATTTGCTGCCGCCTTCTCCAGTTGCTCTGAAGCAAATACACCATGATAGCATCCGCATGTCTGGCTGTATTCGAAGACAATAGGATTGCCTTGATAGTCCAGGGTTACACGCAAGATATTTCCGTCAACCTGTCCTTTTTCAATCGTCCCTACAGGGCGACCCGGGTACCACCAGACATACACTAATTGTTTAAGCTTTTGTTCATGTACCCGAGCCTGTTCGACGCGACAATAAAGTGTTGGGATAGTTGTATCGATCTGCACCTGCGTCCCCTTTTTAGTCAATCGCGGGGAACCAATTCCATCAAACCAGTAATTATATTTATTTTTCTTCTTATCAGGCTGAACAGACTGAAATCCCTGAACAATAACAGGGCTGAAACGAATTAAATCGGCATCGATCTGGGTGGATTGCTCGGAGAGTTGCGGTTCATAAAAAAAAGCGGAACCTTCCACAATGATGTCTGGATTATTAAAATCTGACTCCTGAATATCTACAATAGGTTGAGTATTTACTGAATTTTTTACAATGCTGCTGCATCCAGCCAGTAGAACATAAATTGATAACAAGACTCCTGTTATCATCTTTTTGAATAAATTCATACAAAATCCTTTCCTTATACCCTGTTCAACAGAACTGTTTTGAATGTCTTTAGCATTGTATCCAATTCATTCTTTTCGATAATCAAAGGAGGCATAAATGTCAAAACATTCCTGCCTGGACCTGTTTTACCAAGCAGATAACCACGGTCTTTCATATCTTCAAGTATCAAATCTGTTAATTCTACACAAGATATCTTACTTAAGCCTGTTATTTCAAGGCCAATCATCAATCCTAATCCACGTACGTCACATATAAATCCTGTGTTCAAAGCGATCTTTTTTAGTTCTTGAAGTAAATAACAGCCTTTATCCATTACTTTATCGACAATTCCTTGCTTGATTAAGACAGCCAGAAAAGCCAAAGCCGCTTGAGCAGTGACAGGATTTCCACCAAAGGTCGACGCTCCCGGCCGCGTGTAGCTGGCTGCTATTTTATCCGTTGTGGAAAAAAATCCAATCGGCGTGCCTCCTCCAAGTGCTTTGCCCCCGGTGATAATGTCAGGAACAACATTCCAGTGATTCATCGCAAACATCTTTCCTGTTCGTCCAAAACCAGTCTGAACCTCATCGGCAATCAGTAGTATGCCATACCGATCAAGAAGTTGCCTGAGTTTGGGAAAATACTCCGGCGGCGGAACAATAATCCCCCCATTGCCCTGTATGGGTTCGACAAACATTGCAGCGGGTTTACCGCTGGTTGAGGTCAGAATGGCTTGTTCGACTGCTTCAATACATTCAAATCTACATTGACCATAGTGTTTGCCAAAAGAACATTGGCTGCATTTCGGAGCAGGAACATGAGTAATTCCGCCAACCGGATTTGGATCCGTCCGCCAGAAAGAAAGCCCTGTCAGGCTCATCCCAAGTTTGGTCCTGCCATGAAGCCCATTCTGAAAGGCAAGAAACTCGCTGCGGCCCGTATATAGTGCAGCAAGCAGTGCCGCTCCTTCATTTGCTTCTGAACCGCTGCAGCAAAAGAAGGTTCGCCGGATATCCCCCGGCAGCAGCGATGCCAGTTTTTCTGCCAGATTCACTATAGGTTCTGTCAAATAAATTGTTGTACTATGCTGCAATGTACGGACCTGCTGACAAATGGCTTCTGTTACTTCGGGATGGCAATGTCCCAGTGCATGTACACTGACACCCGAATACAAATCCATGTACTGTTTCCCCTGGGAATCAAAAACATAGACTCCCCGTCCTGAAACAATTTGGGGTGGATATTTATAAAAATGATAAACACAGGGAATTAAATATTTTTTCTTTTTTTCCAGAATCGCTTCCGGACCCAAATGTTCGCTTTGATTCAATGGAGTACTCCTTTTCTACATTAAAAGGCAAATGCCCCGTCACTGACTTTTCTGCCTGTCGCGGCTTCAATCGCCTGAATAGAGTCACTCATGTCCCCATTTTTTCCGTTCTGAACAGATGCAAGCGCCTTTTTATATACCTCAGTTAACAGGGAAATTGTTTCGGGAGTTTCAAACATGGCTTCAATTCGGATTCCTTTAACCGCAGGCACGATTTTATGGAGATTCGGCAAAGCACATACATCCGTCGGTGTGAACAGATGTCCCCGACATCGGCGGTCCGTTTCCAGGGGGAAACGATTTCCAGCCGAATCCCTGAGTGCAAAGCGCCCTTTTCTGCAATGCATGGTACAGAGGTCCTTCGGTCGGCCTCCATAGGCACAGGCAATCGGGCAATGCTGAAGGACCATTCCTGAGACAGGTCCCTGAACAATCACCTCCACCGGCAAACGTGCATGGTCAGCCAGCTCAGAAAGCTGCGTGTGATTCAATTCGACTGAAGCCGTCACGCGGGCGATCCCCAGGGTCGATAACTCATCGATGGCAAGACTGTTGGTAATGTTCAGAGGGAAATCCGCAATAATCTGAGAAAATCGTAATGATTTGGCCAATTGGATACACCCGATATTGGACACTCCGATTGCCAGTCCTTTTATATGCCGTAATGCAGTCAGCCACGCTTTCCACTCAAACATCTCCTGTTCTTCGGTTATCAACGGCATCATAACAGCAGCCCGACTTTCCCGTGTGGCCGCTTGTTCAACAAATTCCTGAAGCCAATCTGCAGTTGGCAGGTCATTCTGACGGATAAATCCATCTCCATTGAAATAAACCGCATCCGCTCCTTGCTCCAGGGCAGACAAAGCCTGATTTTTCCCACAGACCTCTACAATCAGATCGGGTATTTCTGCACCACTTCGTATGGTCGCACCATGTCCGGTCGTTAATAGAGGCTCCGGGGCATTATAGCTGAAAAATCTCGGCTCCCGGGAACCAGTTGGATCCACAGCGTCTGTGCCGGTATTGGTAAAAGCCAGTGCAGTACTGTACGGCCGGACACGCCGATCCCAAAGCTGCTGCATCTGAGCATCCGTAACTGCATAATGGGCCGGATCCTCAATATACTGATCTATCGCCTGGCGATACAGTTTAACAATTTCACTGAGAAACTCAGCGGTACGCATCCGTCCTTCGATTTTCAGTGAGGCAACATGATTCTGAATCAATTCCGGGATATACGGAAAAAGACACAGATCCTTTCTCGCCAGAAGATATCCTTTTGCAGACCCGGCAAGGTCTTTTGTCCCTTTTTCTGAAACCAGCTCCCACTGCCAGCGGCACGGTTTCATGCACTTTCCGCAATTGGAGCTTTCTCCGAAAAGAATACCACTGAGATAACACTGTGATCCCTGAGCGATACACATGTCACCATGCACAAAATATTCCATTTCCAGACCGGACAGTTCTCCGATCCGTCGAAGCTGATGCAGAGCAATATCGCGAGAGGTAATAATGCGAGTAAAGCCCATCATCTTTAATGCAACTGCGGTTTCATGATTATGCACATTCATCATGGTACTGGCATGCAGCGGTATCTGCACACAGATCTCCCTCGCCAATGCCGCCACAGCCAGATCCTGAACGATAATTGCATCCGGTCCGGCTTTTGCCAACATATTCAAAACCTGGCGAAGCTCTGGAATCTGACTATCCAGCAGGAGACTGTTCAGTGTAAAGTACAGCTTTTTACCCTTGTCATGCACCCATTGAATCGCTTGCACTATTTCTTCGTCGGCGAGATTATAACTTTTCCGGTGCTGACGCATGTTCAGCCCCTTGCCGCCGACATAGACCGCATCGGCCCCTGCTTCAACAACAGCCTTCACCGTCTCAAGCGTTCCCGCCGGAGCCAGCAGTTCCGGTTTCATATTATTCATTTATACAACCTCTATTTTATTCATCTGTTTCATTACAAAGTCCTGTATCAGCCGTGCAAGCATTTGTTCGTCTCCACGAAAGAAGTGGTCGCAGTCCGGAAGTATTTCGATCTTTACATTCGGACTGACCGTCAATTGAAGCTTCTCTATTGCATCGGGCGAATACAAAAAATCCTGATTTCCTATCAGCAACAGACAGGGCTTGCGACACTGACTCAAAAAGCTGAAGTCAATTTTGCCCAGAGGCGGAGCAACTCCAACCAGGATGTCACAATGATTCGAATTAATGCCGTATTTCAAAGCAACCGCTGCGCCAAAAGAATAACCCGCAGCCAGAATTTTCAAGGCAGGATGATTTATCATTGCTGTCAGGGCTTCAAAAGCGGCTTGCACATCATTCAAAGCATCGGAATAATCCCTGGATGTCTCAACCTGTTCCCAGTAGTCAAAGACGGAAATACCCTCTGCAAGCAGGATCCGGCTTTGTCCGACCCCGCGATAATCAAAACGCAGCAACGCAAAGTCCTGCGCCAGAGTTTTTGCAACTGCAGAAATCACATTATTATCCATATTGCCTGCAAAATGAGGATGCGGAGAACAGAGCAAAGCCGCCCGCTGAACAGCCTGTTCCTGGGGATAACCCAGAATCCCGGCAAGAGTCAGCAAGCCGTTTTTAAACTCGATTCTTTCTTCGATAATCGATTCCATCAGTATAATCCCAACGCAGGCTGAATAGTTTGATTCATTACCGGCTGCGGGTCACGAATTCCGTCCAGGATAAAATCGTTATCGACAGCATCATTCAGGGGCGGAATGCGAATAGCAGAATCACGCTCCAGCATATTGGCAATAAACTGAACTTCATCCAGTCGATGAACAAGGATACGCCCCCGCGTTCCATAATCAACCGGCTCCCAGGAAGTCGGCTCATTTCGCTGCTCATCGACATCCATCACCTGTACAATCAGGCGATCACTGAGGGGATAATAATCAAATCCTTCTCTGGAATCATATCTTAACTGGGGCATCATTCCAAACAGTGTATTGCCGAAACCGGAAAGAACAGCAGCGGTTGGAAATTTTTCGGCCAGCATTCGCATTAATGCATCAGAAGAGGACATCCCTCCCAGATGAATCCCTCTAATCCGGCATCTTTTTTCCGGGGCAAGCTGATCAGCCAGGGATATCAGCACCGCCGGAGTAGTAAACAGAACGTCAATGGCCTGTGTTTCAATAATTCGCAGAGCCTGGGACTGGATGTGGCTGAGATACCTCTGGGCCGCAAAGCTGTTTTCCTTGAGTTTTTTGGCCCATCGCGGATCAAAGTCCACCGTAAATATATCAGGACACCCCATTGCTTTGGCACAATGAAAAGCAGCCTTTCCAATAATATGAGGGCCAGTCGGCCCAATGAAAAGCCATTTGCCAGAGACAGGAAAACAGTTCCGTTTTGCCGCTGTAATAAATGGGGCAATAAAAGCCTGCCGGAATTCATCCTCTCGATGAACTGCAAATTTGGGATTGCCCAGGGTTCCGGCAGTTTCGGCAAATATAAAATCCGTCCGATGATGCATACATTGCGGAATGAAGTCTTCCACGGGACGCCGAGTCATTGCCTCTTCATCCATCAATCCCAGCAAGGACAGATCGGAAAGGGCCTGGATTCTACTTCGCACATCAATACCCAGCCGGTTTTGTTTATCAAGCCAGTACGGACTGCCTTGATCCGGATCAAAGTGCAGTTTAATAATCCGCTGCAATCGTTGTCTCAAACGATGTTCCACTGGATTTGCAGAATTGTTCATGGCTTTTCCCATAACTTTAATATATCGGCACAAACAGGCAGGACAGCAACATCCCCAATCCAGGCTGTAGCCATAGTCAGGCTGCCCAGCAGCCCAAAATAAAATATCGGCTTGAATGGCGCCAAAAGCAGAATAGAAAATCCAAATGTCGCGGTAATACTGGTTATGGTTACCGCCCTTCCGATCAGTCCGAAGGTTGATTCGACTGCTTGTTTGGCTGTTGAGGATACTGGGCGAAGCTGCCGATAGTGTGTCAAAAAATGAATCGTGTCATCCACTGCAATCCCTATTGCAATGCCGGCAATCATGACAGTCGCTCCATCGAGTACAATTCCAAAAAACACCATATACGAAAAAATAGCCAAAACCGGAAGCAGATTCGGCAATAGTGCCGCCAGAAATGCACGGAACGACCTCAGACCCAGACCAATCAATAAAAAGACTGTCAGCATTGCCAGAGAAAGGCTTCTGACTTGAGTCAGAATTAACGTTTTTTGTGCATCATTGACAAGCGGCACAATGCCAGTGACTTTATAGTCACATAAGCCCGCCAGTAAAGAATCCGCCCGAGACTGGATATCGGGCAGGAGTCGTTCAAAGGTATCGCCAGACATGGCACGAATCAGAATTGACATTCTCAAAAAACACTGATCCCCTTCATTAATGAAGTAGTGATTGGCAAATTTCATAAATTCTTTTTTGGATGGATCCATATCCGCAACCAGCAGCGACACAGGCTGTACCTGAAGGATAAAATCAGTCAGAAGGCCGTAATGCACTACTTTCGCAATGTCCGGAAGAGAAGCCAGCGATTCCGACAGCCTGTCAAGAGAATTCATCACCGGCATAACCTGATCACGGCCGACAGTGATATCCAGCTCAAAACTATATAGGCCTGTCAGATTTTGCGAAATATACCGGTAGTCCCGCTGGATCTTTGACGATTTAGGAAAAAAACCAAGGACATTGGCATCCACCTTTGTATACATGGCAATCCAGGCAAAAGCCATTGTAAGCAGGAGGGCGCCTGCGACAATTTTTCGTTTATGAGCAAGAAGGCAGGCACATCGCTGGGTCCAGTGTGACAAATGCAACTGAGGCTTTGCAGGAACTCGTTTGTAAAGGAATGAAAGAACGCCAGGCAGAGCCAGAAAGTTGAATCCAAAAGACAACATCATTCCAATCGCAGCCATTTCTCCAAAATCCTGAACTGGTTTCATATCGGAGGTCATTAAGGATGCAAATCCAATCCCGGTTGTCATGCATGTCAGAAAAACCGGAAACAGCAGTTCTTTCACCATTTTTTCAATTGCCTGGCTCTTGTTGTCGGGATTGTCCGAATACAAAGCCTTAAATCGCATAATCAGATGAATTCCGCCGGCAAGGGAAAGGACAAATAATAATGGCGGCAGTACAATCGTAACCATATTCATGGTTTTACCCGCCATAAACATCAGCCCCACCGTCCATAACACAGTAGAAATCACCGAGCAAAGTACCGCCAGCAGCCCCGCAATGCTCCTGAGCATCCACAATAGCAGCACAATGGATGCAGCAATGGCTGCAGGCAAAAAACGCATGGATGCCAGTTGTGATCCGCGGTCCAGAGCAACATTCATGACCGGGGTACCCGCCAGATAAAAACTGTCGGCAGGCAATCCCAGAGATTGAACAGCGCTCTCAACCTGGCCAATAATAATTCGCCTCTGATCATAATTCTGAATAGTCCCAAGCCAGGCAATCAAACCGCCTGTACGGCCGTTTGAGCTAAGCAGTAAATTCTTTAACAGCTCGCTTTTGGCCATAAACTCCTTCCAGTCCGAACGAATCAGCGACAGCCTGTCCGCAAACGCAGACAGATCCATCACGCTTTCAATGCCCTCAATGGCTTTAATCCTGGCGGCAAGACGACGCTGCTGTTCGAGGGCACTTTCAGACAAGGGATCGTCCCATTCGGTTGCGACAACAATAAACTCCTCATTCCCATAGCGCTGGAGGAACTTGCGGTAATCTGAAAAACTCGGATGCTTATCCGAAACCCATACCTCAATTGAATTATCCACCCGCCCTCTGCCTAAATACAGGATTGGAATAATCAGGCTTAGCAGGCAAGCCGCCGTAAGCCAGCGGCAATAGCGGGCAATAAAATGAGCCGCGAATTTACTCATATATGGAATCCGAAACATAGGGATATTTTTTGAAAAATGCCGACAGCACAGTCGCCAGCTTCAATCCGGCTTCAATATCTCCCTGAATATCAATGTCTTTTCGGAAAAAAGCCTCCTGCGGCGTCATTTGGCCGGATGTAATCCGCTGAAAGGTCCTGAAATTCACAGTAAAGGAACACTCACAATCCTGACCATTTTCACTAATCCGTTCCAGAATCCCCTGGCGAATTACCAGCGTACGAGATGAATCATCAATGTCGGAAACCAGGATTTTAAACTGAGCTGTCAATCGCTTTAAATCCGGCAGGAGTTGGCGACCGATTTTTTCGGTCAGAAACGCGTCATAATACGACATGACAAACGCTTTTTCTCCGGCGCTAAGACGTGGCTGACTGCTGCTTTGTCCCCATTTGACCTGACGGGCGTACTGGATAATCCGTTGAAAGTAACTCTTGTCCAAAACAGGACATGGCAAGGTCTGCCCGAGCACACGATCAGTCCTGGAACGATCAAAGACCGGTTCATGCTGCAGATAAGGAAAATATACGGAGGCAGCCCGCTTGAACATCATTTCCGGCCTGGACAAATGATCTTTCTGTAATTCGGACGCGGCAACAAAGGAAGCGGTCTCAATATCGAACAGTTCCTTGAAAATCTTTTCCAGTTTTCTGAGGCAAAAGGGATTTGGATTTGTGATATGATAGATTCCCGGCCCCCCCTGACAAAGAATCCGCCACACCGCCTGGGCCAAATAATCCACAGGGATACAGTTCTTGGTGGTATTGGGATCTGCGCCTACCCGAAGAGCCTGTCCGTTCAACTTGCCGCTGATCATATCCAGAAATCGCAAAATGGCATACATTGCGTCGAAGTGAATCATACGTCCATTCTGAAAATCTCCCAGGACAATACTTGGCCGGAATATCCATACATCCAATCCTGTCCGTCGACCCCACGCAAGAACAGCCTGCTCGGCCTGGAATTTTGTTTTTTCATACGAATTATTAAAAACAGTTGGGCGCAGCGATTCTTCAAATATGATCTCTGTACTACAGCCTGCTGCGTATGCCGTGCTTAGATAAACAAAAGGGACATTTAGAATTTCCGCGATATCCAGCATTCGCAGGGTACCACGGACGTTGACTGCCTCATTGCGATCCGCATAGTCCTCGGCAAAATTCATTGATGCAGCGCAATGAATCACGGCGTCCACTGAACCACAGGCTTCGATTAATTGATCTTTACAGAAATCCTGACTGATATCCGCAGGAAAAACATGAATAGAATCCATAGCCCCTTCGCAGCCGATCACTGACAATGTATTTCTTACCCGATCAACTAAATGATTATTCCCGTCTTCACGGACCAGTACAGTCAGACAAGCTCCATTCTGCAACGCCTGCCGTCCAATCCAACTGCCAACTGAACCGGTAATACCGGAAACGAGCAAATTTTTTACCGATTTCAAGCCGCTCAAGCAGACTCCTCTCGAGTATTCGGAAAATCCTCTGAATGATACAGTTTCAGCAATTGATATTGTGTATTTCGTACTGCCGGTGTCAAACCAGCTCTTCGGATGCAGGCAAGCATTTTTTCAACCGACATGCCAAAATCCACTCCCGTTGCCTGGACGACACTTTCCTCCATGAGCACGCCGCCGAAATCATCCGCACCAAACTGCAGCGCTAATTCCACCATATCCGGCCCTTCCGTCACCCAGCCGGCCTGGACATGCTCCACATTATCCAGCACCAGTCGTGATAATGCGACCATCCGAAGGTAATCTACGCCGGTTTGAGCTGAATAAGACAACTGCGTGCGATTCGACTGAAAACTCCACGGGATAAATGCCCTGAAACCACCCGTCCGATCCTGGAGGTCACGAATCCGCATAAGATGTTCCACACGCTGGGCAGTCGATTCACCCAAGCCATAAACCATGGTTGCCGTGGTTCCCATGCCAAGCCGCTGTGCAGTTTCAATCACTTCAAACCATTGTTCAGCTGTAATCTTGTCCGGGCTAACCCGCTGACGCACTTCATCCACCAGAATCTCTGCGCCGCCGCCGGGCAGCGAATCCAATCCCGCATCCCGAAGACGTTTTAATGCATGTTCAATCGATATTTCAGCCTGGTTCGCCAGCCAGTAGATTTCGGCTGGAGACAGGGAATGCAGCCAGATTCCCGAGACACGCTCTTTAATCCGCCGGAGCATATTTTCATAATATGCCAAATCCAGAGCGGGATTCAGACCGCCCTGGAGCATAATCTGAGTAGCACCTAAGTGCGCCGCTTCCACAACACGACGCACAACCTCCTCGACAGGCAGGATAAATGCTCGTTTGCTTCCCGGATGAACATGAAATGCACAGAATTTGCATCCAACCGTACAGACATTGGTGAATGTAATATTGCGATCAATAATGAAGGTGCACATTCCGCCGGGTACACGCTTATGCCTCAGATGGTTGGCAACTTGCCCAAGCTGCTGAAACGGGATTGTATCAGACAGCAGAATTGCCTCCGATTGGGTCAATCGCTTTCCGGATCGTACTTTTTCCAATGTTATGCATGCATCATCAGGAATATTGCTGACAATAGATGGACTATGAATCGGTCCCTTGGCTGTATGATAAATACTGTTGCAAAGAATAGGCTCAAATCCAATATTTTCAACAAAGGCTGCAATTTCACCCGGACTGCCAAACTTAGACGCGTCCCCAGCTCCCGCGGCTTTGGCAATCTGTTCGTCCAGGCTGGTCCCTCCAATATCGTCGGCCCCTGAATACATCATCGTCTGCAGCAGTTTACGCTGCATATAGTTGGCCAGCACGCGAATATGAGGGAAATTGTCCAGAAAGATTCTGGCCAGAGCGACCACCCGCGTAATCGTATTCCCCCCTGCCCCAGGATCTATTGCAAGTCGAGTACCATGAGAATGGAAAGGCAGCGGACAAAAGGCTTTAAATCCTCCTGTCTGATCCTGCAAATCCCTCAATCGTTCCAAATGATCGATAACATCCTCGGGTGTTTCAATATGTCCAAACAACATGGTCGCATTCGTGGCAATCCCAAGCTGATGGGCCTGTCGATGAACATTGAGCCACTGGTCCGCCGAGATTTTATTCGGACAGATTTTATCACGGATTACCGGATTGAATATTTCAGCACCGCCGCCCGGGATGGCATCCAAACCCGCTTCTTTCAGAACCGTTAACACCTGACTAATCCGGATCCCCTCTAAACGACTGAGCCACTCGATTTCTACAGCCGTCAAACCCTGAATGATAACAGACGGCAAAAGCTGCTTAGCCATTCTGAACAACATCCTGTAATAGTTCAGATCGAGCTTATGTGTCAGCCCCCCGACAACATGCAGATCCGTTAACTGCCACTGACTTGCCTGTTCTAATCGCCGATGAATTTCATCCAGAGAAAGAATGTAACCTTCTTTGGAATCAGCCTCTTTCCAAAAAGCACACAAATTGCACTTGTTTTCACAAATATTGGTTTGATTAATATTGAGACTGTGAACAAAATAAATACGCTGTCCGTTTAGCAGGGAGCGAACCTGATGAGCCCTGCTCATCAGCTCCGTAGTATCTGCATTTTTCAATAACCTCAGAGCTTCACTGGCTGAAATTCTCTGATGAACTTCTACATCCATATCAAATCGTTTCTTCCTAGCAATCTATTGTTTTATCAGCAATAAACAAACCTAATATTATAGCTCAGGGGACATCCTACAATATAATTTTTGGAATAATTTCATCCCCTCTGTTTCCGAGGAACCAATTTCATATCTAATCCATTTTGTGAGGTATTGTTCACAAAAATCTACTGTTAATTCCAGCTTTTTTGCATAGATTTTGGATAGAAACGATATATTTGCTTGTCCCATCACCTTGCTTTTTTGTAAAATTTCAGCAATTATATCTTTTTGAGGATGATCTTTTCTGCAAGCCCAAACAGCAAAAACAAAACCAAATCCCGTCATTTTATACCACTCCTCAGCCATATCGTAACACTGACCATGAATTCGTGAATGAAGTGCGCGGTCAGCAATAATTACTTCGGCGTCAGGATGTTCAATGTCTAAACCATATCGAATTGATTGCTGAAGTTTGAAATGCTGATTCAGGAGGATCTGAGCCAGAATATTCGATGTTTTAGATGCAGGATCCAGCCGGACGGATTGAATTGTATCAAGTGTTTTCCGACAGGATAACAAAACACTTTTGACCGCCCCCCGTGAACAAATACCAAGATTGTTTACTGTCTGAAGGCCCTTTGTATGAAAATAATCAACAATGGGCAAAATGGCTGCATCGACTTTATCTTGATTCAAATAGGCATAAGACTGACTGGGATGACCAATTAGTATTTCTGCATCATGATATACTTCAGTTAGATAATGTACCAATACTGAAGCATTCAAGTAAGGGTAAATTGCAAATTTAATAACTTAACTCCTTCAAAATGGCTTTTTTATTCGTTCACATCAAAAGCAAGCTGCTTTGTCTCAAAAAAATATAGGATTTGTCGGCCTTAAAATTAATTAAATTATTCTGCCAATCTGCCTGCTTCCACAGATATTCATGTTAATATTCCACTACTTAACAATCGCATTGATGCCAAAAAAACATAGCATGGTTATTGTAAACAAAAAAGTCGAAAAAGCAATAGTATTCAGATTATCAAGACGTGTTTTATCCACTACAATTTATTGTCATCTCGGTTTTATGTATAAAAGAATAAGGCCCAGCAGATTCAGGTTCAACCAAAATGGGATATACAGATATTAAACGCTATTAAATCGGCGATAACAAGGTACCCAAAAAAGTCCAGGTGTTTAAAACCTGTATCAATCCGCGGGATTTCATGTTCAAATGCATCTGGTGCGGGAAAGCAGGGATTGTATCAAGGGGCTTTCTGGGCACGGATTTGACGGCCTCGGATGTTGCAATTCTGGAGATTGTGTCGGATTGCATGGCCGTTGAGCAGAATTTTGGGATCTGAAGGAAACGAAAGGACCGGCCAGCAGGTACGAACACTGAGTAGCAACATTGGAGCCTTTCACCTGAATCTCGGGCTTCATCGCCTGGTAGTTTGAATAAATCGGCAATACAGCGTCCCTTAATTTTCTTGCAAAATGGACCTTTCGGGTGTAAATTTAGGGGGAATTTGTCGGAACGTCGCTTCCGGCTTTTTTCGTTTTGCTCTTTAATACTGACATAATAGTCCTGCAAATATCCAAGTTGAAATGAAGCATTATCAAGCGTGTAAGAAACAGGTTAACTTCATTTGGGTTGTAGTTTCAGTTTTAGCCAAGTTGCTTATATTACATAACCTGTTTAAAATAAAGAACTTGGAGGAGTGACCGAGCGGCTGAAGGTGACGGTCTTGAAAAACCCCAAGAAAATCCCATTATTTCGCAAATAATAGGCAATTTCAGCACTTAGCACGTGGTAAATATCGCATCTATCGTATTTATCGTATCTTTTGGTTGTAGTCTGGTTGTAGTTTTGGGTAACATCAACAGGGTGACCGATTCACCAATGGAACAGCCTGATTCATCAGGTGATTTAGTAGTCTGGCAATTCATCGCTTGTATTGTTGTCAGTGCAAATCTTTCTTCTTGAACCTTTAAGCAGGGAGAGAGTAAGGATATAGTTCCTATTGCCGCAATTAAGATCCGCTGTACGAATGTCCTTTTCATACACGACTCCCTTCCAATGAGCTGGGCACAACAACAGTACTCGAATTCCGACGTCATCTTCAGATTTTAACCTCCTGCACTGTTTATTGTTATATCATTAAACCAGATTCCTACTGTCTGATAAGTGAAAGACTATACTTCTGACAGATATCATGGTATGACAATCTGCATCGTGGTACTGCTGCCGCCAAGATCGTTAGTCTGCATTAATGTCAAACCATTCATTAATGTACCGGAATAAGCACCCGTATTAACATTCCGCCATACAATATCAGACATGCCATCGGCATTGAAATCCGTTATATCTACAATTTCCAGAGTTGTACTGCTGCCACCCAAACTCTTAGTTTGCCCTAAGTTAAAGCCATTCATTAGCGTACCCGAATAAGCACCTGTGTTAATATTCCTCCATATAATGTCGGACATGCCATCACCATTGAAATCGGCAAAATCTGTTATCTGTAACGTGGTATTGCTGCCCCCGAGGCTCTTGTTCTGGACCATGGTCAGGCCATCCATCTGCGTCGCCAGATAGGAACCGGTGTTGACATTCCGCCATACGAGGTCCGACTTGCCGTCCGCATTGAAATCGGCTGTATCCACGATTTGCAGAGTTGTACTGCTGCCTCCAAAACTCTTGGTTTGTCCTAAGATCAGACCATTCATCAAGGTACCCGAATAGACCCCTGTAGTCACATTTCTCCATAGGATGTCGGACATGCCATCACCATTAAAGTC
>CAZKAI010000082.1:0-3527 GCA_964550565.1 uncultured Pirellulales bacterium | reverse complement strand
CAGTTCGAGTGTATAAGCAGCTCCGGCAATCGCATCAAAGGCATAATAATCATTGACATTATAGGGTGCAAATAATTCGCCATTCTCCCCTTGATCATTTGAGAGTAGTCGTGGAACCATTATGTTCAAAATAATCCCGTCAACTGCCTGACTCTGCATCAATACCCCTTCAATAGTTGATACCTTCAGTGCATCCATATCAAGCGCATGATATGAACCGAATAAAGGACAAAATCCTTCGATATAAATATTTAATCCCAAGCCGATGTTATCCAGAGTAAATGAGCCGGGTTTATCCAGTACCGTATAAGCAACAAGACTCTCTTCCGGTTCAGCCAAATCCGTAAATGCCCGCACAAAGACAGGACCGCCACGATAGCCGGAAAATTTCACTTGTCCGGTTATTGATCCGGTTTGTCCAACCTGAATGTGGGTGTGATTCAGATCAGCTTCATCCAGCCACCAATCCGAGTATCCCCATAATGAGTCAATAGACAGATATCGGCCGGAAATATTACAAGGCAGATCACCCAGGGGTATTTTGAACATGATCGTATTGTTTTCAGCCAGAACAGAAATGTTGTTACCATAGTTCCACTGTGAATATCCACCTATATTTTCATATAAAAAACAAACTCCGTCAGCAATCCCACCTTTAATCGTGATATCTATTTTCAATGCACCCATGATTTCATTGGATTTTGGACTTGGGCTTAAGGATAGTTGATAAAGATAGTTTCCATCAGCAGCGGGTGAATCCTTGGTCTGAATACAACCAAAAAGAGCGCCCTCATGCATTCCCAAATAGACTTTATGAATATCCAGCCCATGGGTATCTATCATCCACTCTTCGATATCATCCAAACTATCGGTAAATACCACCTGCGTATCAAGCCAATTTGTCGGCCAGTCATCGCTTACTTGCCCCACATCAAGCACAGGATAGGACAATCTCCCGCATGGCTGGGGATCGACCCATTGCTGCCAGTCCCGGTCAGTGGTTTCCGACAAGATACCCCCCAAAGTGGGATCCCCGCCAAGTCCCTGAGCCATCGTTCCCGGTACGGGTTTGTTCCAGTCGCTAAATTCACAAAACAAATCCCGCGGACTGATGGGGTCAGGATAATCTTCGGTCCCACCGAGTACCGGATTCAGGTTAACAATAAAAGGGGTCTCAGAATCCTGCCACTCAATCTGGCCTGTCAGGTTCTCAATGCGTCCTTCCATATCGCCCCAATATTCAAATGATGCCTCTGAAATAGCGCTGTGATCCTCATTCAGAAGACCATAAAAATAGCCTTTGCAGTGGCCTCCAATCCAGCTCCAGTAACCGCCACTATAGTCATAACCATTGACAAAACCATCAAAATAACCATAGAGTCGATTATCAACCAGTTCAAATTCAATTTCTTCATCATTTCCAAACCATAGCTGGCTATCATTTTGCGAAAGTGAAATAAAGCCATCTTTAAAGAAACCAAGCGATTCTATTGTCACATCAAGGACTAAGGATGCTCCCTGGCCATTGGTTAAATCATAATTCTTGTAGGTTTCTCCATCTATAGTATAGGGAGTATCTGTCATCAATGAGTCAAGCAGGCCATTGATTTTCCCCTTCATTTGTTCAGCCAGGTAAATATCGGCCTGCTCAATAGCAAATAATTCATGGTCCAGTTCACCATCCTCTGCGGACTGACATTCTTCCAACAGATAATCCAGTGCATCAAGATAGGACTCAAGGCCCATGACCATATTCTGACGCACTTCAGCCAGAATAGCCTTTCCATCACTGGAATCATTATTCGTGGGCAATAGTTTCAGGAATTCCGGATGCGGCAAGAGTAAATCATTCTGAATGCTGAATAGATCCTCATATGCTTTTTCTACCAACATAGCTTCCTTCGAGACATTCAAGTCGTAAGCAGAATGCATCATCAGAAGCACTTTAACCATGGACAATGCCCCCTTCAAGATAAGGACATCCCCGTAGTCCACTTTAATATTAGAGGTGTAAGGCGGCATTTCAGGATCGAGAAACACCTGGGTTTCAGCGGGTGTTAAATACACAACGAAGGGATCGTCAGAAGTTTCAGTAATGCGATCCAAAATATCAATCACATAAGCCAGTTCCGGAATTGCCTCTTCATTGCGGAACTCCGCTATTAGAGTGATTAGTTCTTCAATATTATCAGGCAGAACAGGTCTGCCATAACGGTCCTCAGGAATATTCGGCTCAGCAATGGTCATTGTATGAATCTCGTCACCACTCACCTTCACACCCACTTGTTTGGCCAGTTCAAGCCCACTATCAACTGATTCTCCATTGTCTTGAACTGCCCACATGGCAATTCTTGAAATCCCATGAAAGAATAACAGTTCTCGGCTTGTTTGGCACTCCATACAATCCGAATCATTAAGTCCCTCTTCGAATAGCTGTGCTGCGGTACGAATCCCCGATAGTGTACCATTAAATAGAGCTTCACGACCTGGCTCTAAATACGACGGTGCCGTCGTTTGAGCATTCGCCCATACAGCCTGTATCATGACTATCATTATTGCCCGGATGATGTATTTACCAAACATAAAGAATCTCCTTTGGGTTGTTCCGCAAATGATTTTTGCTCAAGACGGTTTAAGTTATAATCAAGCCAAAGCTCCTGCTCGGATGGTTTTCTGTCCGCCCGGTCTTTCACCTGAAAATACTGCTTTTCAATATCCCAAACTACCTTATTCGCCTCGTACATCTGATTTTGGGTCCTGAGTACGACATGGCCCAGAAGCACTATTTCGTTTGGTTTTTCAGCAACAAATACAGCTCGTTTGCTCTGGATGGACAATTCCCCTTCTATCTCTCTATACCATTGAACTAAGAATTCACTGATATCGATTTGAGTTGCTTTGGACACATCGGGAATAGAGATATCCCATCCCTCCGACGACGAAGCCGTAAATCTCCTCAATTGATCAGATAGAACGAATGCATTTTCTTGCAGCAAAGACTTGCAGGTATCCGGATTTTGAATCAGATTACCACCGAGATCCCTGGATTCATCCATATAGGAATAAATTATATAATTCAGATTCTTAACATGAACCGTTTTATGCAGGGCTGTCCTGAGAAATCCCAAGGAACGATTGGACACTCTTAGAGATTCAAAACTAAATACGTGTTCAGGTCGATAATTGTATTCGGGATCAAAATAACTGGCAGCAAAAGATCCAATTTCAGTCTTTGAGGGTAGAGGTAGGGTCAAGCTGTCACAAGATAGACTGTCATTAAAATGGTTATGCCCTGTCATATACCACAACAGCGAAAAACCTAATACCCAAATTAATACAAGCAATACCCCTCGCCTAAGCATTTTTCTCCTACTTCTTGTGGGTCTTTTGATATCCATTTTTTATCAATCTAAAACATACTCCGAAGATTGATTTGGAGGAATTCTTGATATTCAGATATTTCTTTGCAAATGCTTTATAAATCACCCATATAATCTTCATGTATTTTTGAGATTGTCTCCTTTAAA
>CAZKAI010000081.1:13273-19468 GCA_964550565.1 uncultured Pirellulales bacterium | reverse complement strand
GCACATGCCGGCAACGAGAGGCTATGCCGCGGTTTGCTGGAGAAGGAGCTGCTGTTCGACGCGCTGTTTGGCAATGCGGGCGTCCAGTATCCCGGCAAGGCGGGTTTTAGCCTGCGGGTCCACGACCAGAACCTGTTCGGCGCCGAGTTTATCCATCAGTTCCATCGCCGCAGAAAGCGGTGTGGATTCGGTCACGGTATCGCGCACCGACGCCATCACATCGGCAATCAGCATCCAGTTCCAGCAGTCCTGTTCGACCAGGACATCCCGCAGGTGCGACAGGGTCATCATCCCCACCAGTTCCCGGCCATCGTTAACGACGGGGAAGGTGCCTTCCTCGGAATGGGCGAATTTTTCCACGGCACAGGCAATGGTGTCATGGGGCCGCAGCGGCTCGATATGTTTATTGAATACATCCCCCACCGTCAGCGTCGCCACGATATCGTCCTCGGTGACGTTGCGATTGATTTCTTTGGCCAGTTTGATGCTCAGCTTGACGCAGGAGGGGCCGATTAACTGGACAATCATCGTCGTGGCCGTCACGCCGAAGATGATGACTTCACCCAGCGACAGGTCCTCGGTAATCTGAATATGACCCAGATGCTGACTGGCCATGATGGAAAGGCCGATGGCCACGCCGCCCTGGGCGAAGATGCCCAGGCCGCTGTATTTCTGCACAGCTTCGGAGGCCCCGCTGCGACGGGCGCCGATATAACAGCCCAGCATTTTGCCGAGGTTGCGGCCCAGGACATACAGAACGACCACCAGCCACAGCCAGCCGGGCATTCTGGATAAGCCCAGCCGCGCGCCGACCAGCACGAAGAACATGACATAAATCGGGCCGGAAAAACTGCGAAGGAGAGTGAAAAGTTCCTGGCTGCGCAAGGGGGCCAGATTGACCAGCACAAGGCCCATCGTCATCGTGACCAGAATCACATCCAGCCCGGCCGTGTTGGACCCGCCGATGATGACCAGAAGCATGCCAACCGAAATCGCCAGCAGGCGTTCTTTTTTCTGGTGGACGTATCGCAGCAGCAGATTGAGCAGGCCGCCGCTGATGGCCCCTGCCGCGACCGAACCGCCAAGTTCATAGACGACTTTTTTCATTTCGGCAGCGATGGAGCTGTCCTGGCCGGTCAGCATCTGCGAAACGCTGGTGCCGACGCCGTACAGTGTCATGGCCAGCGCATCATCCAGCGCAACGACGGCGATAATGCACAGGGTCAGGACACCTTTGGCGCGATATTCCCACAGGACTTCAACGGTGGAGGCCGGATCGGTGGCCGAGGCAATGGCGCCGAAGACGACGCCGGCCGCCATAGCAGCCGAAAAATTGCCGGTCACTTTCCATAAAACCAGTGTGGACGAAAGCGTGACCAGAACAAATGAAATCATGCCTTCCCACATCAGAATTGAGATGAACTGTCTGCCGTATTTGCGAAACGTGTCGGCCCGTAACTCACCGCCGACCAGAAAACCGATAATGCCCAGGGCAAACCATGTAAAGGATTTGAAGCTTTCGATCTGGGCGGCATCAATTAATTTCAGGCCGCTTTGGCCGACTATAATTCCAAATACAATATAACCGACGACCTGCGGGATGCGGATTTTCTGAAAAAACCACGCCCCCAGCGCCCCGCCAAGCACGCCGGTACCCAATAACACCAATATACCCGGATGAAATCCATCCATTTTTCTAAATCTCCACGAATAGCGTTGCTGTTTTCCACGCTGGATGCAAGATGCATCATCGAGTTGGACAAAAATGAAACGGTACAGTGTATAGCGGTCGTCTTCGATTGCAACCCTTTTATCTGAGAATCTTGTTGCCATGCCGGAAGCCCGGCGGTAAAAACCGGCAAAATAGATTGCTGAAAGACATCTGGCGGTTTATCGTGTTCTGATGTAAATAGTCACGGACAAAATCAGGGAGTGCCCATGGACATACAGATAAACAATCGCATACTGAGGCTGATAGTCGGGGATATCACCGAGCAGACCACGGATGCCATTGTCAACGCGGCCAACAGTTACCTGCTGCATGGCGGCGGGGTCGCGGGGGCGATTGTGCGTAAAGGCGGAATGAGTATTCAGTTTCAAAGCTTTGCCAAAGCCCCCGTTCCGGTCGGACAGGCGGTCATCACCGGGGCTGGCAAGCTCAAGTGCAAGCATGTCATTCACGCCGTCGGGCCGAGGATGGGCGAAGACGACGAGGATGAAAAACTGAAGAATGCAACATTGAATAGCCTGAACGTCGCGGTCAAAAACAAGCTGAACAGTCTCTCTTTTTGTGCCATCAGCACGGGCATCTTCGGCTATCCAATCGACCGCTGCGCCGATATCATGCTGGCCAACGTCATCGCCCATTTGTCGGGGGAAACGTCGCTAAATGAAGTGGTTTTCTGTCTTTATGACCAGACAGCGTACGATGTCTTCGAGGCGGCACTGAAAAAACTCCATCCGTAAGCGTTTTTTGATACTCAAAAACGGCATCTTTTGCTATTATGCCCCCTCGTATGGATATGAGGCATTCACAGGCAAGGGCTGCCTTGATTCATTCCGACAAATCAACTCGGGAACCCGATAACAGTATGAAAACAGAGGTTTATCAGTGGAATGGAGGGGAGCAGGAAGCGATTGTCCGTGCGGCCGTGAAAGTGCTGGATGGTGGCGGCGTGGCGGCCATCCCGACCGAGACGGTCTATGGACTGGCGTGCCGGGCGGAGCCCGAGGCGATCCGTCGGTTGGATGCGGTCAAGGCGCGGGCGGAAGGCAAACGCTATTCGCTGCATATCGGTAAGCCGGAGGATGTCTATCGTTATGTTCCACAAATGCCGCTGCGGGTTCATGCCCTTGTACGCAAGGGTTTGCCCGGGCCGATCACGCTGGTCTGTCAACCAAACGAAGCCAATTTAGCGGAATTACGCAAAAAACTCGGCGAAAAGGTCTTCAATATCCTCTATGAAAACGGCTCGATAGGGATTCGCTGCCCGAATGAGGAAGCGGCCTTGGCTATCTTATCACAGACGGTCTGGCCAATTGTGGCACCGAGCGCCAATCCTTCGGGGATGGCCCCAGCCACGAGTGCCAGGCAGGTTCTGGAGTATTTCGATGGACAAATCGAGATGGTCGTGGACGGCGGGCCCGAGGCGTGCAGGTATCAGCAAAGCAGTACAGTCGTCAGGATATCTGATGCGGGAGTCGAGATTTTACGCGAAGGCGTCCTGACGCGGGCGGCGGTCGAAGAGCTTGCCACAGCGCAGATATTGTTTGTCTGCACGGGCAATACCTGCCGCAGTCCGATGGCCGAGGTGCTGGCGGCGAACTATTTATCGAAGAAAATGTCCTGTAATATTGACGAACTGGCAGCATTTGGATATAAAATAGAGTCATTCGGCGTCTCGGCGTATGATGGCTGCCGGGCCAGCGAGGAAGCCTGCAAGGTATTGCGAAAGAAAGGCTTATCGCTGGACAGGCATAGCAGCCGGTTGCTAAGACGTCAGGATATACGAGAGGCGGATTTAATATTTGTCATGAGCCGGCATCATCGGGATGCGGTGCTGGCCATGGATAACGAGGCTGCGGATCGAGTGTTTCTGCTGGATCCGAACGGCGAAGTCTCCGACCCGATCGGGTTTGGAGAAAGTCAGTATCAGGCTTGTGCGACTCAGATTGAACAGGCCATAGAAAAACGTTTTAAGGATTTATTATGAAAATTGCTCTGGCAACGGACCACCGTGGCGTGAAGACTATCGAACAGATTAAAGCTATTCTGGCTCAACTGGGCCATGAATATATTGATTTCAGCGATGGCTCTTCCGATACGCCGATGGATTACCCGGATGGGGCTTTTGATGCGGCAATGGCGGTCTCAAAGGGTACCGCGGACCGGGCGATTCTGGTTTGCGGGACAGGTATCGGGATGTGTATCGCCGCCAATAAGGTCAAGGGCGTGCGGGCGGCGCTGTGCTATGATGAACTTGCGGCCAAGGTGTCGCGGGAACATAATGACGCCAATGTCTTGTGTTTATCGGGTGATTTGCTTGGGCCGGCGATGCTGCAAAAGATGGTGGAAACGTGGCTTGCGACTGAATTTTCGGGCGGGCGGCATCTGCGGCGAATCAAAAAAATCAAGGCTATCGAAGATGGACAAGATCCCCGCGAAGTTATAAATCAATAAATGACAAGTCTTTGCGATATAAAGGCGGCCATCAGGTCGCCTTTTTTTATGGTCATGACCAGCCGCTATCCCGGGTCGTAAAGGATTTCGAGGGCAAATTGTGTAACCTTTGGGCGGGGTTTGGGTATTACATAGTGTAGGTTCGGGCCCATAACAATCAAACAAGACACGAGAATTAAGGAGTACATGGTATGAAACGAATGGTATTAGGATTATGTATTGCGTCCATGGTCATGTCGTCGATGGTGTTTGCGACACCGCTGGATAAGACCAAAGTGATGAAAGAAGCGACCTGGACGGTGCATCTGGATGTGGATCAATTCCGTCAGAGCGTGCTGGGCAAAGAGATTATCAATGAACTGACAGCCCGGGGAGTCGTTGGCAAGCTGGATAACTTTGCGAAGGTGTTTTCCTTCCACCCCATTAATGACATCCAGTGCGTAACCCTGTTCGGCCAGGATAAAGACCCGCAGAAGGCCGCAGCGATCATCCGCGGGACCTGCAACCCGGCGACGCTGATTGCCATGGTGGGGATGAATCCGTATTATGAAAAAAGCGAATACGGCACCTATACGATTCATAGCTGGATTGACGACAAGAAAGGCCCGGATGGCCCGCGGCAGTACGGCTGCTTCTACAATCCCACAACGCTGCTGATGGGAATGGGCAAAGAAACGCTTCAGCAGAGTCTGGATGTGCTGGACGGCAAACATGCCAACGCCGCCGGCAATGCGATGTTCAACCAGTTCGCCGAAGGGTCACATGGCGTAATGGTATCGCTGTTTGCCGAAAAGACCGGTGAGACCGTCAACGGGATTCAGGAAGCAGCGATTCTGCAGCAGACCAACCGCATCGCTATGTTGTTCGGCGAAAAAAATAATGCGTCATATGTCGATATTCTGCTGCAAGCCCGCAACGCCGCAGAGGCGACCAAGATTCAGCAGTTTGTCCAGGGGATGCTGGCGATGGCTTCGCTTTCAGTTGCAGATAAAAATCCGAAGCTGGACCAGCTTATCAGCGCCGTTAACCTGAATTGCACGGACGATGTGGTGCGTGTGCAATGCAACTGGGACAGCAAGGACCTGATCGCCCTGATCAAACAGCTTGAACAGGCAAATAATAGCAAGGTGTCCCAGTAAATCTGATTGTGTATCGCGGCAGCCCGTATGGCCAGTTTACACACAACTTCTGACACAGCCTTAAGCAATGACCTGATCCGTGCAGCCCAGACCGGCTGCACGGACAGCTTTGCGCAGCTTGTGCAGGTGTATTCGCCGCGGCTGTTCCGGTTTCTGTATCAGCGGACCGGCTGCCGGCAGGATGCCGAAGATCTGCTGCAGGAGACATTCCTGCGGGTGTATCGGCATCTGGCCGAGTTTGATACGGAGCAGTCGTTTTCGACATGGATTTTTACGATTGCCTGGCGGCTGGCGGCCAATCATTACCGTAAGAACAACCATACGCCCAGTGCGGCTCTTCCGGAGGATTTCTGTGACCCGTCGCCAACCGAACAGGCGGCGGGTCAGCAGGAACAGCGCGACAGCCTGTGGGCAGCGGTGCGGCAACTGCCCCCGGCCCAGCAGCAGGCGATGGAACTGCGATACCTGGGCGATTTGTCGGTGCGGCAGATTGCCGAGGTCATGGGGCTGCATGGGATTCATGTTAAGGTGCTGCTGTTTCGGGCCAGAAAGAAACTGGTCCGGCAACTGGCGGAATCGCCCGGCAGGAATGCGGACATTGATGATGTCAGCCCAGCGGTACAATTTCAAAAAGCGAAAGTTCAGCGTACCCAACGGGTATCATTTTGCCGCAGCCAAAAGCAGCCAGTGGTTGATGCTGCCGTACTTAGCCGCGACGAACGTACAAATTGAAAGTAGGGTATTAAACATGCTATGTACATATTATCAATGGAAGCTGTCCGCGGCGGCGGATGAACAGAAAGCGGTTTCGGCCCCGGTGCTGCGGCATTTGCGGCGATGTGCCCGCTGTCGTCAGTTTGCTCATCATCTGACAGC
>CAZKAI010000081.1:8237-13173 GCA_964550565.1 uncultured Pirellulales bacterium | reverse complement strand
GCAAAAATCACCGCAAAATAAATCCCGGCCATCATCCGGAAGATAAACGTGATCCAGACAAACGGCTCGCCCTGCCCGAAATGGCCGTTGACATAGAAAAAATGGTGATGCACGCTGAACAGAATTGCGGAAATCAGGACGGAAATAATCACCGCCATATCTTTTTTCAATCCCAGCAAATCCTGAAACAGAATCATCAGCAGGCAGATCAGAAACAGGCGGAAGACCAGTTCCTCGTAAATTCCCGCACCGATTCCCGTAACAATATCCCCCCACAGGCCCGGGCCCTGGGCGGCAGGTTGAGCCGCACAGGCAATCAGCGGCATAGAGAGCGCCGCGGCGGGCTGTTCCGGGACAGCGGCCGGACGATTCATCGCCAGACTGAGCACAATCAGTGGAATCGACAGCAGGACACACTCGATGGTCATCGGCACAAAATCGCTGACGCGGACCTGCCATTTGGTGCCGCTGGTGATTTGCAGCCACAGCAGGATAATCATCACGACAAAGGGTGGGGCAATCCAGGTCATCCGCTGAGAAAAACCGACGTATTCGAGCAGGTTCTGTACCCAGACAAACGCCACGACGCGAAGCTGCGGCTGATAGAGACTCTGGGACAGGACGTCCGGGTGAATATAAAAGGTTCCGACTTCATAAAGCAGCAGGAAGCCCAGCAGGTACATCAGCGCATAGACCGGCCTGCTGGTTCGATCCAGATACGAATTTGGAAGGAACGAAACCAGTTGGCCGGTGGAGCGTTTTGTCTTATGCTTGCGGCCTGCCATCGGACATCCTTGTCTAATCCTGACTCACGTGGGCCAAACATTAAAAAAAGCCATAACACATTTTATATACAAGTGGTTACAGCATTCATACCCTCACAAGAGGGCATCCAGAGCGTGAACGCTTAAATCTGGATACCCGCTTTCGCGGGCATGACAAATCGAATCGCTCTAAAACGTCCCAAACAATAGACGTTTTATCGGGAAAAGTAAAGGTTTAATTTTGGGGTTATCGGCCTAAGGGGAAACATAATATTGTTGACATTTTCGGTGGAGTTCGGGTAATATGGAATCATCGGTTATGTTGCGGCGGTCAAATAAAACAGGAAATGGAGCGTTGGCTCCGGCATGGGTAAAGACATGAAAAATACCGACTCTCTCAAAAGTTATATCATTCTTGTTATCGCTATTGTTGCAGTAAATATTATTATCAAAATAACGGTCCATCCACCCGGTGTAAATAATCCGATATATTACAGGTCTGGTGCCTGTATTGTAGGGATTTATTTACTGGGACATGTCCTTTATGCATGGAAATCCAACTTATCCGAATTATTTAAAAGGGCTCTTTTCGCTGTTCCATTTGCTTTGATCTTCTCGGTATTAGCTTACTTTGTGTGGGGCAAATACTTCTGGAGTATAATGTTGGGCGCAATATTGTTTTTGTTTCTGCTTTTAAAGGCACAGAATTGGAAACAGCATTTTTTTGTCATTTTGATTCCTGCTTATCTATGCTTGCCGTTTTTAAAGTATTTATGGATGCCTTTTCCTGAATCTCAAAATATGATGTATCTCTATAGCCGTTCAGTGTTGATCTTTTCTGGTTTTATTATTCTATATAGTTTTACTGCACACTATCTGACAAAATTAGAACAAACAGAATCCCCTGATTTAAAAAACATATTTATTCGATCAATGAAATTTAACATTGCTGTAATTTTGTCATTTTTTTCATATTTACTTGTAGATTACATCAGCAATCAACTCCATGTAGATTTTACAGTTCAATTATCGGTGAACATCCTACTATCCATATTATATTTAGCCATTTTTTATCGATACGATCTATTTCTTGACGAGAACAGTGGGAGGCTGAAAAAGGAGAATAAAATCAAAAAATTAGAGAATGAATTGCACGAATTTTATATGAATGAGCGGCAAAAGCTGCAAAAATAAATTATCAGTTATGTTGCGGCGATCAAATAAAACAGGGAATGGGGCATTGGCTCCGGCAGGATTGAAATAAAAGCATGGCTAAAAAATTCCTAAGAAATCCAGATCGTTTTTGGGGTCTTGTCCTCTCCGGAATGGCTGGGGCTGTTATTCTTGCGATTCTATTGACGGCAGGCTTATCAGTGAATCGTGGATTGGTGTTTTGGGGACTTACAAGTTTTTCGATTGCTTTATTTTTTATCATGCTTCTTACACTCTTTTTCGCGATTTTTCAGACATGGATATTAAGAAAAAGATATCCAATATCATGGAATAGAAGGCAAGACAAAAGTCTGGATTTAAAAGACCGACTTGATGCTCAGTCGGCATTAGAAAAGGTGGATGACCCTGATCTCAGAAAGTTTTCCAGGTGGGGATCACGGGCGGCATTTATTATCCTTGGGGTCTGGTTTGTCGTTTTTTTGACGGTTGCACTGGGAACCTGGGCCTTCAAGATATCGATATTTGTAAAGCTGATGGAGCATTTCAAATAACGATTGAACAACTATCCCGGGGCGACCTGCGGGTCGCCCGTACCTTTGTTGAGCAAATTACCACACTTCGATTAAACAGCATTGCATGTATATAAGCTTCGACTATGTTATGAGACGGCAGATTGAAGTGTAGCTGAAGTTTCCAGCTTCAGTGGGAGTCAGAAAAACCGAAGCAGGGATGCTTCGGCTACGTCAGGAGGATCATCGCGCAGAGAATAATGCAAACAAGGCGGTTGACAGGGCTTTTTGAATCGCTATGATAGGGACAACAAATGTCTATTATTTAGAAGGAATGCTATGGTTGCGCTTGAATTACAGGATGTGCACAAGTCGTTCGGGGCGGTTCGTGCGGTGGATGGGTTGAGTGCCGCGGTTGAGGCGGGCTGCATTTACGGATTTCTGGGGCCTAATGGGGCGGGCAAGACCACTACGCTGCGGATGATTGTCAATATTTTGCGGCCGGACCGCGGGACGATTACGCTTTTTGGCAACGGAACCGGCCCGCAGATACGCAATCAGATCGGCTATATGCCGGAAGAACGCGGCCTGTACCGAAAAATGAAGGTGCGAAAGCTGCTGGGGTATTTCGCCTCGCTCAAGGGGGTTGCGGCCAGCGAGGTCCGGCGGCAGGTGTCGCAATGGCTGGAGCGGGTGGAGTTGGCCGGCTGGGCGGATAAGAAAGTCGAAGACCTGTCGCGGGGAATGCACCAGAAGCTGCAATTTGCCGTCACCGTCATCAACGCCCCATCGCTTTTGATTCTCGATGAGCCGTTTTCAGGGCTGGACCCGCTGAATTATGAACTGCTCAAGAACCTGATTGTCCAGATGCGAAGCGAGGGCAAGACGATTCTTTTTTCCACGCACAACATGCACGAGGCCGAGACGCTGTGCGACTCGATTCTATTGATTAACAAGGGCAGGAAGGTGCTGGACGGCACGCTGGGGGCGATTCGCAATCAGTATCAATCCAATTCGGTGCTGCTGGAGGCCGATGGGGATATGAGCCAGCTCGATACGCTGCCGATGACGGATCACGTTGAACGGCGGGACCATCTGATGGAGGTGCATCTGAAGGATGGGTACGACCCGCAGGATTTGCTGGGGGCGGTAGTCGGCAAGGTACGCATCCGCCGGTTTGAGGTGAAGACGGCCTCGCTGCACGAGATTTTCATCCGTCTGGCAGGAGGCGACCATGCGTAAGATTCTGACGATTGCGGCCAGTGAATTCGGGGAAATGATCAAAACCAAGACGTTTTTAATCAGTGTGCTGATTACGCCGGTGATTATGATCGGTATTATGTTTTTCACGACCCGCCTGATGAAGCGTCCGGCCGGACCGCGTCCGCCGCTGGTGATCGGCGTCACGGATTCATCCGGACAGGTGACTGAAGCGATCAAAAAGCAGTTTGACGATTATAATCGATCCAATCCCTCGCGGCAGATTGTGTATCGAGCCGTTGACGGCGGCGGACAGGCCGAAGAGGCCGGCAAGGCCCAATTGCGCTCGAACACGATTCACGGCTATATCCTGATGGATGAGAGCGTTTTTTCCGGCGGCGGCAAGGTGCGGCTGTTCACCTATAAGCCCAAGCCGTCGGATACGGATATTTTCTTTACGGCGGAAAATATGATACGCGGGGTGGTTATCGACCAGCGCTGCCGGACGCAGAATATCGACCCGAAACTGCTCAATCAAATCCGCAGTGTGCCGATTGAACGCATTGAAGTCGGCGAAACGGCTGATAACCAGAAAGTGCAAAACGAAGCGAATATGGTCACGCGGATGATGATTCCATTCTTCTTCATGTTTATGATTTACATGGGGATTATGATCAGCGGCCAGCATATTCTGAGCAGTATTATCGAGGAGAAAAGCTCCCGTATTATCGAAATGATGCTGTCGGCGGTCAGCCCCTTTGAAATGATGGCCGGCAAGATTCTGGGGTTGTCGGGAATCGGGCTGGCGGTGATGGGGCTGTGGGCGGGAACGGCCTATGGCACGGCGCGATGGCAGGGGCTGACGGTCGATGTCAGCGGCATGATGGTGATTTATCTGCTGATTTATTATATCCTTGGATTTGTGCTGTTCGGGGCGGCGATGGCGGGGATTGGCTCGATCTGCAACACGCTGAAAGAATCGCAGAGCCTGATGATGCCGATGGTGATGCTGTGCGTGCTGCCGATGATCTCGTGGTTTAACCTCGTGCAGAGTCCCAACGGATTATTTGCCCGGGTGCTGTCGTTTATTCCGCCGGTAACGCCTCTGGTGATGGTGCTGCGGCTGTCGGCGACATCCGATGTGCCAGTGATGGATGTGGTCCTGAGTGTGGCCCTGCTGGGGGTGTCGGTGCTGGTGGCGATCTGGGCGGCGGGTAAGATTTTCAAGACCGGGATTTTGATGTACGGCAAGCGGCCTTCGCTGCGGGAAGTGTTTTACTGGCTGCTGCG
>CAZKAI010000081.1:0-8137 GCA_964550565.1 uncultured Pirellulales bacterium | reverse complement strand
CATGAGCAGACAACAGATACAGACCATCTATGACCGGCTGTTTGAGCGATTTGGGCCCCAGCACTGGTGGCCCGGCGAGACGCCGTTTGAGATTATCGTGGGGGCGATTCTGACCCAGAATACCAACTGGACCAACGTCGAAAAGGCGATTGGGAACCTGAAAAAAGCAGACGTTTTAACCCCGGACAAGCTGCACGCGATGGACGCAGAGGCACTGGCGGAACTGATACGCCCGGCGGGATATTTCAATATCAAGGCCGGACGACTGAAACATTTTCTGGACCGCCTGTTTGAGCGATTCGAGGGGGAGCTGGACCGGCTTGGGGCTTTGCCTGCGGATCGGCTGCGGGAGGAACTGCTTTCGATCAAAGGCATCGGGCCGGAGACGGCGGACTCGATTGCGCTGTATGCTTTCAATAAGCCGGTGTTTGTGGTGGATGCGTATACGGGACGAATTCTCGGGCGGCATGGGCTGCTGGAACCGCAGGCCGGATACGAGGAGGTGCGGATGCTGTTTGAGTCCGCCCTGCCGCGGGATGTGCGGCTATACAATGAATATCACGCCCTGCTGGTGCGGCTGGGCAAGGACTATTGCAGACCAAAACCGCAATGTGCAGGCTGTCCGCTGGAGGACATGCCGCATACGATTAACTGGCAGGAGTATTAGGGTCTGCAGGGACCGCCGGCGGAGGCGGCGGAGCCGGAGGCGTTTGCGGAGTTACGGGAGTCGGGGCAGCTTCCGGGGCAGCGGGTGCCGCAGGCTGCGGCTGGGGTTGGGGTGCGGCCGGAGCGGCAGGTTGCTGCTGAGCCTGTGCCGCAGCGGCCTGGGCTTCCTGACGGGCTTTTTCAGCCGCTTCTTCAGCAGCTTTTTTAGCGGCTTCTTCGCGGGCTTTCTGTTCGGCTTCCAGTCTGATCCGACGTTCTGCTTCGGCTTTGCGGGCCTTTTCGGCAGCTTCTTCGGTGGCATCACGAGCGGCGGCCTGGGCTTTCATGGCCTCTTCAATCGCTTTGCCTGCACGGGCTTCCTGAGCGGCCGCTTTCTGAGCGGCAGTCAGGGCGGCATTCTGAGCCGCATCGGCGGCGGCTCGGGCATTCTGGGCCTCAAGCTGGGCTTTCTGACGCAAAGCTTCCAGCTCGGCAGCTTTGGCCTTCTCAGTCTCCTTAGCCGTCTGAGCCGCCTGGGCCTGCTGAGTCATTTTCTGGGCTTCGCCCATCTCTTTTTCCGCCTGGGCCTGGAGCTTCTGGGCTTCCAGCCGCAGACGCGCGGCTTCCTTGCTGGCGCCGTCGGCAAGCTGTTTTTCGGCGGCGGCTCTGTTTTCGGCCTGCTGACGGAGCAATTCCGAATTGACCCGATCCATTTCCGCCTGCACCGCTTCCTTTTCCACAATACTGGCATAGGTCGTACTGCCCAGCGGATCCTTGAGCGTTTCCCCAATACCGGTCTTGATATCGGGATCGGCATAGCGGGTACGGATTTCGCCGACCACTTCCTTATGGTCACGCGAGCCGCCTGAAATGCTGGGGGTCAGGATGAATATGATTTCGGTCCCTTTTTCTTCAAAATCCCGGCTGGAAAAGAACACACCAATTATCGGTAAATCCTTAAAGAACGGCGCCCCGCGGATGACATCGCGTTTTTCACTTTTCCGCATCCCGCCGATAATCAGGCTTTTGCCGCGTTCAATCCGATTTTCTTCCACCGTGATGGAACGTTCGGTTATAATCGGATTTTGCACCACACCTTCGGGTTTGGAACGGGAGCCGACTTTGATGCTGGTCGTCAACCCGATGGAGCCGTCGGCAAACACATGCGGCGTTACTGTCAGCGTATTTTCAACCCAGATATACTCGGTAATATTATACACATCATTATACCCCGAGCCGGTCGCCATTTTCTCAATCGGCGCAAAATCCTTGATGGTTACCGTCGCCTTCTGGCCATTGATGGTTTCGAGCTGGGGATTCAGCAGCACTTTCAGGTAGCCGCGCGAAACCAGCAAATCGACAACCGTGCGAACTTTGTGACCGTCCTTGTTGCGGTTCAGCCAATAGCCGATATCCAGACCAAAGTCGCTTCGTTTTGCCTCCCGAAGTTCAGCGCCCGGGAATGCCGGAGTTCTCCCGCCCATTTTCTCGCCGAGGGTGATTTCTTCACCGAGGAAATTCTGGACGAACAGGGTAGTTGCCCAGTCCATGGTGACATCCCCGAATCGTTCCAGAATCAGGCAGTCAATATTGACCTGCACCGGCGGAACATCAATCATCTCCAGGTATTGTTCGGCCACATCCGCCTGGGCATCATCGGCACAATACACGACAAGCTGGTTGGTGGCCGGATTCTGGGCAATTTTTAATTTGAGCTGCTGGGCCGTCAAGTCGGCAAGCTGCTTGACAGGCAGATGCCGGGTGAAATAAAACAGCTTGACGCCTCCGGCAATCGTCACACGGGACGGAGGCTGACGATAGACTTCCGGCAGCGGATTGGCAATATGCTGGCTTTCGCGTACCTGGCTGAGTTCGTCCAGCACGACACGCGATTCAAGCTCGGTGGGCTTGGTGTTGAAGAAATCACCGCAGCCGCTCAGGACCATCCCGCATGCAATAGACAGCAGGACGGTCAGGAACGCTGTCGTCCTGCCGCAATTCAAATCCAGTCGTTGTGCGGTCTTGTATTTCATTGTGCCGGGGTACCAGGTGTTGACTGCGGGTTATTTTCCGGAGCCGGCTGCTGGGGTGCAGGAGCCGGAGTTTGTTGAGTCTGAGCCGGTTGTTCAGGCTGAGCAGGTGCCGCTGGAGTATCGGCCTGAGCCGGAGGGGCAGGCTGCTGAGGCCCAGGTGCCGGCTGGGCTGCAGGAGCTGCAGGTGCAGGCTGTGGCGACGTTTGGGCCGGCGCCGGTGCTTCCGGCTGCGGAGCTGGCTGAGCGGCAGGTACCACAGGCGCAGGCTGAGGCGACGTTTGGGCAGGTGCCGGTGCTTCCGGCTGCGGAGTTGGCTGAGCAGGAGCTGGTTGGACCTCGGCAGGAGCCGGTGTTTCCGGCTGAGCCGGCTGCGGAGTTTCAGGTGTTACCGGATTTTCGGCCGGGGTGGGTGCCGCTGGCTGTGCCGGCTGCGGCTCAGGTACGGCAGGTACCGGCTGAGGCACATTTTCTACAGGTACCGGGGCTTCCGGCTGCGGTTGCGGGATATCCCCCTGCTGAATCTTTTCAATCTGACGCAAGGCCTGTTCCTGTTGTTCCTGGGCCTGCTTGGCTTTCTGTTCCAGTTGGGCGGCTTTTTGTTCGGCCTCTTTAGCCTGCTCGGAGGCCTTCTGGGCTTCCTCGAGGGTCTTCTGAGCTTCCTGCTGAAGCTTTTCCATATCCTGCTGAAGCTGCTGGATACGCTGCCGCTCCGCTTCAGTCTGTTCAACCGCCTGTGCAGCCGTGGTTTTGGCACTTTCAATCTGCTGCTTGGCCTGCTCAGCCTGCTGGAGAGCCTGCTGGGCCTGTGACTTGAGAGTTTCCGCATCGCGCACGGCCTGTTCGGCACGCTGACGCTGGGCCAGGGCCTCACGCTGAGCCTCGTGAGTCTGCCGCTCCGCCTTGATGCGCTCGGCTTCGGCCTTATGGGCCTCCTGCGAGACATAACGGGCATAGGTATCCGTCCCAAGCGGATCCGAAAGCACGCTGGTCAGGCTGTCCTCCGGCTCAATCATGCGCTGTTTTTCACGGATGGCAGCGGCCATCTGGGAGTATTCAATGCCGCCGGAGGTGATTGAGGGCGTCAGGATAAAGATAATCTCGGTCGCGTTTTCTTCAAAATCCTTGCTGGAAAACAATATGCCTATAATCGGAAGGTCCTTGAGAAACGGCACGCCGCGCACCACAGACCGGTTTTCGCTTTTTCGCATGCCGCCGATGATCAGACTCTTGCCCGGCTCGATGCGGTTTTCTTCCACATTAATGGAACGCTCGGTGATAATCGCATTTTGAACCACACCTTCGGGTTTGGATTTGGACCCAATAATGATGGCTGTTTTAAGCCCGATAACCCCATCGGCATAAACAAACGGCGTCACGGTTAAACTATCCGCAACCCATTGGTAATCGGTCAGATAATACGGTATTTTATCTTTGCCGGTCACTTTTTTCGGAATCGGCGCCTGATCGCGAATTTCAACTTTGGCCGCTCTTCCATTGACCGATTCAAGCGTGGGATTCATCAGGATTTTCATATAGCCGCGAGAGATCAGTGCATCCACCACCATTCGCACACGGTGCCCGTCCTCTCCCTTATTAATCCAGTAACCAAAATCCAGGCCAAAGTCGCCTCGTTCTGACTCCCGCAGTTCTGCACCTGGAAAAGCAGGGCTTGTCCCTCCCATTTTCTCGCCCAGGGTAATCCCTTCGCCAAACAGATTCTGTATCCATATCGTAGAAGCCCAGTCCTTGGTTACATCACCAAACCGCTCCAGAATCATACAGTCAATATTCACCTGAATCGGCAGAACATCCACACGATGCAGATAGTCCAGAACACGGTCGGCCTGTTCGTCATCGGGACAATGCAGAATCAACTGATTGGTCGCGGGATTCTGACTGACGACAAAACCCAGTTCCTTGACATTCTCAGTCAGGGTCGCCACGGGAGTATTCTTGGCAAAGTAAAAAACCTTCACTCCATCGGCAACGGCCATGCGACGCGACGGAGCGCTATAGATATCGGGAAGCTGGTTGATAACATTGGGATTTTCACGAACCCGACCCAGTTCATTCAGAATTGCACGAGATTCAATTTCGGTCGGTTTTTTATTAAACATCTCCCCGCATCCGGCCGCCGTCAGCGCAATAAATACGCTAATCAGCCCAATCCGTCTGGATTTCGGCAGAAACGAGAAAATCTTCTTTATCCATTTTAGCAAACGAATGCTCATACTCTCTGTTGTTATGATTTGAATGGCTGTTTCTACTTCAAGGAATCGGCACAACGATGACATTCTCTCCAAATTGGATTGCTTCATCCTTAAATTTACCACGCCATCCCTGCGATTTGTCTTATAGACGACCTTATGGCACTGAAAAGTTTCAATAAATTTTAAAATATCCCACCCATCCACCTCTTGTATCCTATATTAGAATAACTATAGACGTTACTCATCAAATATGGTACTTTATTGATGTTATGGCAAAACCTAAAAAATATAATCGAGATGAAACATCCAAAACTGTTGGCTTTGTGGCTCTGGGATGTCCAAAAAACATGGTCGATGCCGAGGCTATGCTGGCCCGGGTCGGTATGGCCGGATACATACTTACACCAAATCCGGACAATGCGGATATTGTAATCATTAATACCTGCGGATTTATTGCCCCCGCCCGGGAAGAGGCCCTCGGTGCGATTCGCAAGGCCGTTCGGCTCAAAAAGAAAGGCCGGGTCGGCAAAGTCATCGTGGCCGGCTGCCTGTCGCAGCGGCTCGGAGAAGACCTGCTCGACGAGGTCGAAGACATCGACGCCATCGTAGGCCTGGCCGGACGGGACAGTATTGAGCAGGTCCTGCGGGAAATCGAATCCGAAGACCACACCCCTGCCGCACATCTTTACCTGGGGCCGACTGCCTCCAGCGCTCCTGATGACCGTACACGTCTGCGTATCACCCCGCAGCACTGGGCTTACCTGCGAATCAGCGAAGGATGCAGCCGGCGATGTTCATTCTGCACCATCCCGGCCATTCGGGGCAAATTTCACTCCAAACCGATGGAGATGATTCTCGATGAGGCCCGCATCCTGGCCGATAACGGTGCGGTGGAACTGAGCCTGATTGCCCAGGACAGCAATTATTACGGACGGGACATGGGGATGAACGACGGCCTGGTCCATCTGCTTCGGGAACTGGAAAAAATTCCTTCGCTGAAATGGATTCGACTGATGTATTTATATCCGGCCGGGATCGATGCGGCTCTGATTGAAACCATTGCCGGCAGTTCCAAAATCGTCCACTATGTGGACATGCCGATTCAGCATATCAACGATACTATTCTGAAATCCATGCATCGGGCACACACCCGGCAAAGCACCACCAAACTGCTTGAGCAGCTTCGCCATGCTGTCCCGGATATCGTCCTGCGAACCACGGTCATCGCGGGTTTTCCGGGTGAAACCGAGGCCCAATTTGATGAATTGCTGGATTTTGTCAAGTGGGCCAAATTTGACGCCCTTGGCTGTTTTCCGTTCTACCCAGAACCGGGAACGCCGGCTGCCCACCTGTCGGGACAACTGCCCGAAGAAGTCCGCCGGCAGCGCACCGACCGGATTATGCAGGCACAGCAGGCGATTGCATTTGCCCAGGCTCACCAGCGGATCGGAAGCCGCCTGACGGTGCTGGCCGATGAAAAAGCCAAATCCGCGGTCATCGGACGCTTTTACGGGCAGGCCCCGCATATCGACAGCGTCTGCATCATCGAGAACAGCTCCGTCGCCCCGGGAACATTCATCGAAGCTGAAGTCATCGGCCAGGAAGAGTACGACCTCGTCGTGCGTCGGATAAAAAAACAAAAGGGGCATTGAATTAACGACCAACAGTGACTATACTGTGACCGGCTATGAGTGAAAATTCGACAAGACAACCTGGTTTTATTCGGCATGTACCCAACATCCTGACGATTGCCCGCCTCGGCATGACGGCGGTCATTCTCGGATTGATTTTATATGCGCCGCGAACCGGGCAGGAAAAACCTGCCAATCTGCTTTTAGGGGCCTTTGTGCTGTTTATCATTGCGGCCCTGACCGACATTGTGGACGGTCATATCGCCCGCCGTTTTAATGCCACCAGTAAATTCGGTCGGACCGTGGACCCGCTGGCCGATAAGGTGCTGGTATGCGGTGCATTTATCTGTTTTGCGATTGTCGGCCAGCCCCGGCTGACCCATTTCCATTTTCCAGAATGGGCCGGGGATACAATCCGCTGGGCAGTCACGGCAATCCTGCTGCTGCGGGAGGTCATCGTCCAGACCCTGCGGCACATCGCCGAATCGCGGGGAGTCAATTTCGGCGCCGTTGTCTGGGGCAAGGTCAAGATGTTCCTCCAGTCCTTCGGTATCGGCACCGTCCTGATCGGCTGGGCTTACGTCTCTCGTCCCTGGGGTGACTGGTTCACCCTCATCACCTTCGGGCTGATGGCCGCCGTCACGGTCATTTCCGGCATCGACGCCCTGAAACGCCCCATCAAATAAGACCTCACTTGCCGGTAAATTCGCTGACAATTTTCAGCGTTTGGCCGGTATCTTCCAGTTCAAAAATATGCGGCTGAGCCTGCGGATTATTGGGCGAATGCAGCACCATCATCAGCTTGCCGTCAAAGGTGGTAAACAGCATTCCGTGACCGCCGTCTTTTTCATAGATGGGTTCGTCCTGCTGCTTCCATGGACCTGCCAGCTTCCCGGAGTCCGAAATCGCAATACCGAGCGTATAGCCCTTATACCCGCCACTGGTCCAGATCATAAAGAGCTTGCCGGACTTGCTGGTATAAAGATACGGCCCATCCGTCACATGACAGCCATATTCGTCCGACTTTCTGCTCCACTTGGCATTGCTGCCGTGAAACAGGCGTTTGGGCTCCCCGATGGTTTCGGACAAGTCGTCCTTAAGCTGAATATATTCGACCGTCCCATCCTTGATCTGCACCCACTCGTGACAGAAAACCATATAGGGCACGCCGTCTTCAACCCATAAAGTCCCGTCCAGCGTCATCATATCCGGCGGCAGGGTTGAACGGTTCTGAAACGGCTTGAACGGGCCCAGGGGCGAATCCGATGCCAGTACCTGCGACCCTCGCGTCACCCGCGGCAACCAGTCCCGCCACTGCTCGGGGAAGGGATTCCGCGTATCAAAGGTCAAAAATAAATAATACTTGTCTTTGTACTTGTGCATCTCGGGGGCCCAGATACTCACGACACGGATATCGCCCCAGATGTCTTCCGGGGTCCTGAAAACCGTCGTCGGGCCTTGCCATGTTTTTAAATCCTTGCTGGTATAAACCCGCACACTGTTGCGTCCGGGACCGACCATATAATACGTCCTGGTCGCAGCATCCGGCAGAATGCACACATCCCGCATATAGATTTCCGACAGCGGGAGGATATCGTTGGAATCCTGCGGCATTCGT
>CAZKAI010000080.1:11880-19551 GCA_964550565.1 uncultured Pirellulales bacterium | reverse complement strand
TACAAGAACTTATAGACGTGATTTTGGCGAATAAAGAAAAAACGGAGAGGGTGGGATTCGAACCCACGGTAGAGTAAACCCTACACAGCCTTTCCAAGGCTGCTCGATCAGCCGCTCCGACACCTCTCCAGAGCAAGTCACACTCAGGGGGGCAATAATACCATAAACCCGCCCTGCTTCAAGGCTAAAAACCAATTTTGCCAACAAAATCAAGCCGGCAAGTCTTATCCTTAATGCACCCCGCATCTCATATTTTATTCAGATATTTCCTTGCCATTATTGTATATTATTTTTTCGTCAACCATTCATTCAGATTTTTGGCAAGAACCTGCACATCGCGAGATTCCAGGATATGCTTTTTAACGGCCGGCTTAATATCCAGTTTCCCTATCGCTTTTTCCGCCTGTTCCCAGAGCCGCTGCCGTTTCTTGTCCGTATCGGCCAGAAACAACTCCGTCACCAGTTCCTGTAATCGCTGCAGGGCCATCGTATCCAGATTTTGGTAATAATTGGATATAATCTTTTGCTGATATTTACTGTACTCGCGTTGAGCCATAATTTCACTTCCTTTTATCGACGTTGTCATTTTTCAAGGCATCTCTCCAAAATCGTCAAATGCCGATAAAATCCTGTAGCATTTCCATTGAAAACCGCTATTTTTTTGTTATAGTAGTTCCTACATTGTGAATTAAATCACATTTATTGTTCCACAAGGAACAATATGAACCCGAAAACTACTACATTAGCTAAGAAATTATGGAAATTAAACCTTTTTGTGCTTACCGATTTGATGGATCGGTTACCGGTAACGCAGGGCAATGTATCGCCCCGCCGTATGATGTGATTGACTCCAGACTCCAGCAGGCCCTTTACGATGCCAACCCGTACAATATCGTCCGGGCCATCCTCGGCAAAACCACGCCAGCGGATACTCAGACAGACAATCAGTACACCCGCGCCCGCGAGTATCTGGATAAAGCCGTTGCTGACGGTGCCTTAAAGCAGGACCCGCAAAAGGCCGTTTACGCCTACGTTCAGGATTTTGCGATTGGCACCAGGACCTATCGCCGCAGCGGCATCATCGCTCTGGGCAAGATTGAGCCGTTCGGCAAAGGCGTCCAGCCTCACGAAAAGACACTCGACGGCCCCAAGGCCGACCGCCTGCGTCTGACTCGGGCCACCGCCTCGCAGTTTGGCCAGATTTTCATGCTGTACGATGATCCCCAAAAGACCGCAGAAGCTATTATCAAAAAGGCATCCGCCAGTCATCCTGTACTGGATCACACCGACAACGAAAATGTCCGCCACCGCGTCTATATGATCGCCCAACAGGACATGATCAAGACTTTTGCGGACATGATTCAGACCCGTAAAACAATCATCGCCGACGGCCACCACCGCTACGAAACCGCCCTGAACTACTGGAAGCAGACCGGCCACCCGGATGCTCAATACCTGATGATGACCTTTGTCAATATGCACAACGAAGGCCTTGTCATCCAGCCGACCCATCGCCTGATTAACGAGGTTAAGAATTTCTCCATCGACACGCTGATGTCGGAGCTGAAAAGCGAGTTTGACCCCATCGCCAAATTTGATTTTACCGATGAAAAGTCCAAAACCAAAGCCAGACAGGCCATGTTCAGCCAGATGAATCAGGCCGGCAGCGAAGGCAAAAACATCTTCGGCATCTATGCCGCCAACAATGCCTTTTACACCGTAACCCTCAAAGACACCGCGGCTATGAAAAAAATCGCCCCGACCATGAGCGATGCCGCCCGCGGCCTGGATGTCAATGTCCTGCATCTGCTGATTCTCGAAAAGCACCTCGGCATCGGCGACAAGCAGCTTGCCGAAGAAAGCAACATCGAATACATCAAAGATATCGGCGACGCCATCGACCAGTCGATTCACAAAGTGGACAGCCGCCATTGTCAGGCCGTGTTTTTTGTCAATCCCACCCGGATTGACCAGGTCCAGGCCGTCGCCGCCGCCGGTGAAAAAATGCCGCAAAAATCGACCTTCTTCTATCCCAAGGTCTTTTCCGGCGTCACCATCAACAGATTACCCATCGCCCCGATGGAACCGTACGATAACCGTCCTCTGACACAATGTATTGGAAAGGAGTAACTCATGGTTGACTGGAAGAATCCGCCGAAATTATTTATCCCCGGTCCGGTACACGTGCTGCCGGAAGTGCTTCAGCAACTGGCTCGTCCCACCATGGGACACCGCAACAAGGAATACGCTCAGCTTCACAATGAAACCATTGCGATGCTCAAGCAGCTTTTATTTACCGAACAGCATGTCTTTCTGGTCACCTCATCCGCCTCAGGCATCTGGGAAGGCGCCATCCGCAACTGTGTCGCCAAGGATGAAACCGTACTGGCCTGCGGCTGCGGCGCCTTCAGCGACAAATGGGGCAGCGTCGTGAAGTCCTGCGGACGCAACGTGGACCTGCTCAAGGTCGAATGGGGCAAGCCCAACACGCCCGAAGCCATCGACGAAAAACTGGCCACCGGCAAATATGCCGCCATCACCCTGGTCTATTCCGAAACCAGCACCGGCCTGGCCAATCCCGTCTATGAAATCAGCGACATGATGAAGAAAAAATACCCCAACGTCATGGTCTTTGTGGACTCCGTCAGCGCCATGGTCGGAATGCCGATTCATTTCGACAAGCTCGGCTGGGACGTGACCTTTGCCTCCGTCCAGAAGGCCTTCGCCATTCCGCCGGGATTCACCGTGGCCGCCGTCAGCAAACGCGCCATCGAAAAGGCTAAGACCGTTCCCGAACGCGGCTATTATTTTGATTTCGTTGATTTCGCCAAGAACAACGAAAAAGACAATACCCCGACGACACCGTCTATCCCGCACATTGCAGCCGTGAATTTCCAGGCCGCAAAGCTGCTCAAAGAAGGCATGGAAAACGTCTGGAAACGCCACAAGGAAATGGCCGATTATTGCCGCGCCTGGGCCAAAAAGAATTTCGACCTGTTCTGCGACGAGAAATATTGCACCAACACCCTGACGACCATCAAGAACACCCGCAATATCGATATCTCCGCCCTGAATAAGGCCCTGCAGGCCAAGCACAACCTGATTATCAGCAATGGTTACGGCGACCTGAAAGACAAGACATTCCGCATTGCTCACATGGGCGATATCACCATGAAAGATCTCAAAGAGGTGCTCGGCTGGATTGAAGAAGAAACCAAATAAATCCTGTCGATTCGATTGATTCCCGAAGGCCTTTGGCAAATCGTCCAAAGGCCTTTTTTCTTGCTTGACAGGTCCGCACAAAAAGCACAAACTACACCGGTAGAATCCGGACAAAGACCTCTTTTACGAGAAAAACGATGAAGATTGTAGCCGACCAGAATATCCCGTTTGTTGAACCGTGTTTTGCCCATCTGGGCGACGTCAAACTCTGCGCCGGACGGAAAATCACACCCGACCTTGTCGCCGATGCCGATGCCCTGCTGGTACGCAGCGTGACCCAGGTCAACAGCGACCTGCTGGCCGGCAGCCGCATCCGGTTCGTCGCCACTGCCACCATCGGCTTTGAACATATCGACCGGGATTATCTGAATCAGCACAGCATCGGATTTTCCTCCGCCCCCGGTTCCAACGCCAACAGCGTTGCCGAATATATCACCGCCGCCCTGCTGGCACTGGGCAAGAAACACAAATTCCACCTGGCCGGCAAATCCATCGGTATCGTCGGCGTCGGCAATGTCGGTTCCCGTGTCGCCAAAAAATGCGAAGCCCTCGGCATGACCACTGTTCTGAACGACCCCCCGCTGGCCCGCCAGACCGGCGATCCAAAATACCGCCCCATCGAGGAGGTCTTCAACTGCGATTTCATCACCCTGCATACCCCGCTGAGCCGCGAGGGACAGGATAAAACGTTTCATCTGGCCGATGCCGCCTTTTTTGCCCGGCTCAAAAAGGAGGCCTTTTTCCTGAATACCTCCCGCGGCGCGGTTATGGACACCCACGCCCTCAAAAAAGCCATGCACGAAAAACGCCTCTCCGGGGTCGTGCTCGATGTCTGGGAAAATGAACCCGATATCGACGGCCATCTGCTGGCTCATGTCGATTTATCCACCCCGCATATCGCCGGCTATTCCTTTGACGGCAAAGTCGCCGGCATGATGATGATTTACGAAGCCCTGTGCAAATTCTTCAATCTGAAAACCGCTCACACCATCGGCGATTTCCTCCCGAAACCGCAGGTCCCGGAAATCCGCCTGACCCCCGACCAGCTCAGGCAATTCGAGGAACAGATCATTCACGATGTCGTCCAGTCGATTTACGTCATTAACCGCGACGATTTCAACACCCGCGAAATCCTGTTGCAGGAACCCGCCAAACGCGGCGAGTTCTTCGACATGCTCCGCAAAAACTACCCCGAACGTCGGGAATTCCAGGATACCAAAGTCTTTGTGCCGGATACCCACAGCTCACTGGCCCGCAAACTGGCCGGAATCGGTTTTCAGATATGTCAGGGTTAACGCCGTCCATTCTTCGCTGGCCCTCTGGGACGCTGGATTTTTCCTCCGGCTGCCTCATCATGGGCATTCTCAACGTCACGCCCGATTCGTTCAGCGACGGCGGGCAATTCCTGTCCGCAGACAAAGCCGTTGACCACGGCCTGCAGATGCTCACCGAAGGCGCCGCCATCATCGATATCGGCCCCGAATCCACCCGTCTCGGCTCCCAGCCCGTCGAGCCGGCCGAGCAGATTCGCCGTGCCGTCCCCGTCATCGAGGCCCTGCGAAAACAGACCGACGCCCCCATCAGTATCGACACCGCCCATCCCGACGTCGCCGCCGCCGCCCTGACCGCGGGCGCATCCATCATCAATGATGTCACCGCCCTGTCCAACCCGCAGATGGCCGCCCTGGCCGCCGCCAGACAGGTCCCCGTCGTGTTAATGCACGCTCAGGGCACCCCCGCAACCATGCAGCACAATCCGCACTATGCCGACGTCGTCGCTGAGGTCAAAGCCTGGCTGCTTGAGCAAGCCGCGGTTGCGGAACAGGCCGGCATCCCCAAAGAACGAATCATCCTCGACCCCGGCATCGGCATCGGCTTCGGCAAGACCACCGACCACAACCTGACGCTGCTCAATCACCTCGACGTACTGACCGCCGCGGGCTTTCGTGTCCTCGTCGGCACCAGCCGCAAACGCTTCATCGGCCAGCTTACCGGCAAAGATACCCCCGCCGACCGCCTCTACGGCACCGCCGCCACCGTCGCACTGGCCATCGCCAAAGGCGCCTCCATCGTCCGCGTCCACGATGTCGCCCAAATGGCCGATGTCGTCAAAGTCGCCAACGCCATCATCAGAGCCTGAGCATGAGCATCGTTCGGGCCTATCTGGATATTGAGACCACCGGCTGCAGCCGCGCCCACCACGCCCTGACCGTCATCGGTGTGGCCGTCGAAAAAGAGGACATCATCACCCCCTTCCAGCTCGTCGGCCCGCAGATTACAGACCTTGCCCTGTCCGACATCCTGGCCGGCGTCAACATCCTGTACACCTACAACGGCCGCCGTTTTGACCTGCCATTCATCAAACACAGCCTTGGCCTGGACCTCGAGCGGCAGTACAAACACAGGGATTTGATGTACGACTGCTGGAGACACAAGCTCAAAGGCGGCCTCAAGGCCGTGGAAGTCAAGCTGGGAATCGCCCGCGAATCCAAAGGCATCGATGGCTGGATGGCCGTCAAACTCTGGTGGGATTATATCAACAACAACGACCTCGCCGCCCTCCAGACCCTACTTATCTACAACCGCGAAGACGTCGTCAACCTCCAAACCCTCCGCCTCAAACTCCGCGTCGAATAATGCCCCCATCTAAATGGAAAACAGCAGCCCGGAGCGCAAGCGACAGGATTTTTAAATCATTTACCGATGCAACCAAAACGTTATTGTAGGGTGCGACCTGCGGGTCGCCCACCTCAGCAATCCACGCAATTTCTTTCATCATAAAATCACGTAGGGGCGGACCTATGTGTCCGCCCTTTTTTACGCCCACATCATTCGATCTCATCAATTTGCACTGAACATTTTTTGAGTTTTGTCTCAAATTCTTCTCGCATATTACTGTCAACTTGAAAAATCACATGAAATGGCAATCCTGGCCTGTCCCAGTCTTCTCCTTTATCAACTGGGCGTGACCATTCTTTTCCCGCATCATTGAGGACACTCATAAAACCTTCAAACAAGTCTTTGGATGCATCAGACAAGAGCATTTCCGATTTTTCGATAAGAAGTAGTATGGGGCCGCCGATAGGCAACCAATCCAAATCTGTAATGCATTCATCCAGGGCATTTAAATTTCTCCCAAAATATTCAGGAAGCTCCAGGACTTGACAAAGCTCATCATAAAAACTGTCAACTGTTTTCATTCTTTCTGCGTCAAGCTGCCGCATAAGCATTCCTGAGTGCAGGTAATCATTCAATTTACCTGTCAAGTCACTAATTTTTCCTTCAAAGACATGAAGTCTTGGAGAGGTCTTCTTCAAAATGACTTGAAGATTCTGTTTCATGTGTATGGCTCCATTAATCAGTCTGCCTGATAACCCAAAACAAGTCCGCAAGGCGGGCTATGCCCATGCGGTTTTTTACACCACACTTTCTCTGAGGGGATTCACGTAATCTAAGGTTTTCTTTTCAAATTCATTTTCTAATGCTTCCAGCCCATTACGTTTTTTGAATTCTACTTCTTCCTTAGTTACTGGGACCAGCCAAAGAAAACGCACAGCACTCGTATTGGATATATGCAGCCATTCAAGTTGCGGGCCATCTAAATAGGGTATAGATAGTAAGCCGTAATTACATTTAGAATTAGCATACCATGGACGACCAAAATTAACCGTATGCCCCATTCCCAATTTGCGGCCTGTTCGATGATAATGTGCAACAATTGTGAGTAATTCTATTAAGCCGTCGCATTCTTCGGGACTAAATAAATGTAATTCAATTTTTGGCTCATCTTCCAATTGAGACATTCCACAAGTAGCATAAGTCCACATATTACGCTTTTGACTGGGCTTAAATTCCAGTATACTAAAATCTTTATACAGCTTTTCAAATGGACCTGAAGTCCAGTTCAAACTTACAGCTTTACCATTCCAGTTATCTTCATAATGTTGTTTAATCAAATTTCCCCATTCCATATTACACACCATGCTTTGCTTAAATATTTAGCAATTTTTCATCATACCATATATCTTCATATTCTCCGTCACTGAGAAATCTCCATCCGGGGGACAAACCAAGATATTTTATGATCATTGGACACCAGTCTTCAATATGTGAAAGGTGAAGAGACACAAAGAAGTCCGGATCATCAGACAGTTCTTCTCCGGCCCATATATACCATCCGCAAGCCTTTCCTTGCATTGGATGTCGCAATCCATTGATTGGCAAAATACCGTCTTTGACATCTTTAGAAATACCAATGATCATTTCATCCAGCGGAGGGCAGAATAACGAATGATATTTCTCACACAACGCCTTTTGCTGAGAATAATATTTTTCGATCATAGTCAAACCTTTGATTTACTCTCTATAGTAGCTCAAGCCTCCGTGCTTGAAGTCATTCAGCCTCGCCGCAGGCGAATCCTTAATTTTGATTTTTAACTTTTGATTTTT
>CAZKAI010000080.1:0-11780 GCA_964550565.1 uncultured Pirellulales bacterium | reverse complement strand
GCCCGAATCGCCGCCTTGGCCAACTGAAGCTGCCGAATATCCCCCTGCGTCAAAAACACCACAGGCTTTCCCGACTCCGCCGCAAACACAAACGCCGGCTGCCCATCATGCTCGATCAGTCGGTCCCGCAGTTTCGCCGAAAGCCTCCCATCCTCCACATCCTCCCGGCTCATAAACCGCCCCGTCGAATCGATAATTCCCAGCTCCACCAGCACCGCCAGCGCATCGATCAGCCCGCTGCCGCAAATCGAATGCGGCCGTCTGCCCCCAATCACGTCAATATCAATATCATCGCTGTTGACCACCACCCGCTGAATCGCACCCGCCATCGCCCGGCTGCCATGCAGTATCCGCGCCCCCTCCAGCGCCGGCCCCGCCGCACAACTGGCCGTATAAAGCCGGTCCTGATGGCACAAGACCAGTTCGCCGTTGGTGCCGATATCCACCAGCAGCGTCGTCTGATGCTCCGTATCCAGGTCCGACGCCACCGCCGCCGCCAGCGTATCCGACCCCACGAACCCGGCGATATTTTGCGGCGTAAAGAGCACCCCCGCCGGATGAATCGCCAGCCCGGCCTCCGCCGCCGACACCGTACACGCCTCCACCCGATGCGGCAGATAGGGACTCTGCCCCAACTGGCTGACCGGCCATTTCAGCAGCAGGTGATTCATCGTCGTATTGCCCACCGCCGTACATTCATACACGTATCGTAAATCCACATTGGCAATCGCCGCCGCTTGCCGGAGGAGCTGCCCCAGACAATCTGTAATCGCCTTCTGCAAAACCGCCTGCCCCTCAGGGTTCGATGCAAATTCAATCCGGCTGATGACATCATCGCCCCACTGATGCTGCGGATTGGCCGCCGAAGCCGTCGCCAGAATCTTTCCGGTCTTCAATTCCGCCAGCCGCAAGACCACCGTCGTCGTGCCGATATCCGCCGCCGCCCCATATAATCGCCCGGCCGTATCCCCCGGCTCCGCCGCGACAATATCCCACCCCTTGAGCGGAAGATTATAATGCAGTACCGCCGTCAGCCCTTTGCCGAAATCAGTAGTGCAAAAATCAAACGCAGGCCGGGACACAATGGAAATATATTGCTTGCTGAGGATGTCGCGCACCTGATCTAAGCTGTCGCAGCGGGTGGAAATAAACACCTTGCGCCACATCGGCGAAATCTGGATTTCTTTATCGGCCCCCTCTTCAAGTATCTGGTGATGATACAGCCGGCTGGCCGCAGGAATGGTAACTGTCACAGGCCCATGAATGCGATACTGGCAGGCCAGCACTTCCTGCCCAGACGGCTCAAGCCGCACCCGGCATTTCTTGCAGGTACCGCGTCCCCCACAGGGACTGACTAAAATGATGTCGGCCTGCCCTGCCGCTTCAAACAGCGTCGCCCCCGCGTGAATCCGCACGGTACGACCATCCGGAAGAAACCTGACATCATAATGTTCCATACTGTCAAAAAATGAAAAGAAAGTGCAGAACTTTCCCCGCGAAGACAAACTTCTGCACTTTCTGTGTATACTACGCCCGCTTCTCTATAAACGAAACCGCAGGCAAGAGTTAGACTACGCCTTAGCCGGTGATTTTATGCCGGGTCTTCCAGCGGGCCTTCCTCTTTTTGCTGCCGATTTTGCGTCTGCGTCTCGATTTAGCCATCAGAATCTCCAAAAATTCTTAATTCATAAACATTTTGCCAAAACAGTTTTGGGAGATTAGTATATAAAATGTTATGGAAATTGCAAGACCCCCTTTAGAAAATTTCCGATTGGAGACCTTTATGATCCAGTGTAAAGATTGTGAATTCTACCGGCAGGAACCGGATGGCCGCCGGATTTTCCTGTGCGACCCCTTTAACAATATAAAAGAGACAGAATGTATCGCTAAATGGCAGCTCCTGAAAACCGACCTGCTCCTCCAGGCCTTTGGCCGGATGAATGCCTTCCAGAGCCGCATGGCCCCCCTCCAGGACAAAATCTTTAAATACATCAAAAGAGAGATTGACGACATAGAAGAGACTGATAGTTGGAAATATGACGACGAAGACACCCCGGAACCTCCTCATGGCTTTGAATTTCCCGACGACCAAAATCCGCCGGAAGACCATTAAGTCATTTATTGACATAGTTTTATAAATTCTTAATTGGATGCAATATTTCTCCAATATCAACCGTCTGAAATAGTGAAAACAAACGGCAGATGAATCCAGAGCAATTAAACAACCTGATTGAAAAGTGCAAAGCGGGACAGTCGGAGGCTTTTAGCGAGCTCATTGATCTGTACGCCAATCGCTGTTTTGGATTCTTTTACCGCCTCAGCGGCTCACGGGATACCGCCGAGGACTTAAATAGCGAGCTCTTTGTCAAATTAGTTGAAAAAATCGGTTCCTGGCAAGGCAGTTCCTTCGATAGCTGGCTTTTCACCATTGCAGGCAATTTATTTAAGGACCATCTTCGAAGCCAGTACCGTCAGCGGAAAATGCTGAGCGAAAAAGCCAAAACCGCCCAGGTCGAAACCGCCCCCGAAAAGGAAAACGACATGGAAATCCGCCTGCAGCAGGCTCTTGGGCGTCTCGAACCAGAAATTGCCGAACTGATTATGCTGCGGTTTTATGCCGATTTAAGCTTTAAGGAACTCGCCGAAAGGCGAAACGAACCCATTGGAACGACTTTATGCAAGATTCACCGGGGCATGAAAAAACTCCGGGAACTCATGCAGGTCGGAGGTGTCTTATGAAAGAAAACAAAAACGAATTAAAAGCCCTGATTGAGCAGTTTATGGACAGTCAGGAAGCGGCCCGAATGGCCGAGGAGATTCAGGAAGCCCAGGAGATGCTGGCCGCCATGCCCGCTCCCAGGCTCTCCGACCAGTCCCTCGAGGCTCTCAAGCAGCGGGTCAGCCGGCGTCTGGCTGTCCCCGTCCGGGCCGTCCGCCCCGCCGCCACGATACGCTTCTATCTGTCGGCCGCTGCGGCCCTGCTTCTGGCCACCGCAGGCTGGGTCATATTCAGCAATCAGAAAACCGCCGTTCCAACCGACCTCATCGCCTCCACGGCCCACATCTGGGAAGACAGCGCCGCCTCGGACAGCGATCCGGTCAACACCCTCATGGCCAAAATTGAAGCCGTCGCCGGACAGGTCGAATCTGTTCAGGACAAAACCCTCAAGTGGTTTGAAGACGACAGCAACCTGTCCACCGAAATTGAAAGTCTTGAAGTCATCGCCAGCAGTACCGATTTCTGGAAAGGATAATTTGAATGAATCGTAAAATAACCCTCATTTTGATGAGCCTGTCGCTGAGCGGGCTGTTGTGTCTGGTCTCTTTTGCCCAGACAGACAAACCTGACGACACAGCAAAAGAAACGACCGGCACCGCCGCTATGGACGATTTCTGGGCCGAGGAATTGGCCCGGCCTGAGCCGCAATTGCCCGATGAACGCATCGATCAGTTTCTCGAACAGATCCGCATCCAGGACCCGGCCAAAGCCGAGCAGTTCGAAAAACTACGCAAGGAAAATCCCGAGGAATTCCGCAAACAAATTCGCGCTGAGTTTAATACCCGTTTTCGCCAGATGCGTCAGCAATTTGAACGCGGCGGCAGAGACAGACGTCCCGAAGGTGGCCCGCCGGAAGAAATGGGCGGACGGGGACAAGGACCCGGCGGCCCTGATCGCTCCGGCCCGGGTCAACCCGGCGGCCAGCCCGGCTACGGCACCCCCTGGAAGGATCGCATCGAACGGATGCATAACGAATTCATCGCATGGCTGGAGAAGAATTACCCTATCCAGGCCGTGGAAATCAAAAATCTCCGGGAGAATAAACCCGAAGAATACATCGGCAAGATGGCCGAACTCATGCGGCGCTATGGTCCTATCATCGAAGCTGAGCGTAACAATCCCAAGCTGGCCGCGATCCTGAAAGAGGATATGGAAAATCAGCGGCTGACAGACGAATTATTGAAACAGATTCGCAGAGCAAAGGGCCAGGACAAAGAAAAACTGGTCGCTGAACTCAGTCCTCTCGTTTCACGCCGCTTTGACCTGATTATGGCCAAAATGCAGATGCAGTACGACGACATGCGGAGACGGCTGGAAGAATTGCAGAAAGAAGTCAAAAATCGCGAAGGCGAACTGGACAAACTCAAAAACAACAAGGATGCCGCCGTTGACGAACGCGTCAAAAAGCTGCTCTCGGAATCCGAAAAAGTCAAATGGGATTAACCTCCCCTCCGAAACCCCCTTCCCAGAAAAAGGACTGGTGCACCCCGCCGCTCGGCGCCGAGAACCAGTCCTTTTTTACTGTAAATCACTTTAACTCCTTCGGAATTTCAATTTTTATATCCGTCTTTTTCCCGTCCTTCAGCGAGACATTTTTGAACAGGACCGGCTGAAATTCCTGTATCTGGAACTGAATAGACTGGATATCCGCCAGCGGCACATCAAATACAGCATTAATCATCCCCATTTTCTTATCCGGATTCATCACGCTTCCCGAACCGGTATGAGCATGAAGCACACCTTTTTTGTCAAATGCCACAACACGGTATCGCCGGTCATGCACACTGTGTGTAATATGAACATAAACTTTCCCATCCTTTTCAATCGGACTGGCAATCATCGCATGGGGGCCGTTCGTTGTCGTATTGGCCAGACTGGAACCCTCCTGTGCAGTCATTGCCGTATCCGTTTGCCACAGCGTATTGGATCCGACAAGAATCACAATATCCGCCCGCTCAGCCCCTTTGGCAAAGGAAAGCACGCCCCACAGGCAGTTGTTTTGTTTTTGCAGCGTGGCTTCTTCAGCTTGAACCATCCGGGACCAGTCCGAACTTCCCTTGACAGATTCGTTGAGTGCGACTTCAGTCAAAACCTGCTCATCGCCAGTCACCCGGTAGGCCATTTCATATAATGCATAATCTGCATCTTCAATCGTGCTGCGATAACGTTTATAGGGACGTTCCATCAAACTCCCATCCGGCCGCCGCCATTGCTTCCCTTCGCTGGGATGTTCACAAATGCCAAGCAGTTCCACTTTCACCCCGTTGGGCAGTATGGCGAAAAATCCTGTTTGCTGCTTTCCATCCGCCGTTTGTACTCCGGCAAGTTCTTCCTCCGCCTTCAGACGCTCGAGTTTGGCCTGATTCAGTTGGGCCTCCGTGGCTCGCCCGGATTCAAACATCAGCTTGACCATGTTTTCCGACTCCTGACGCAGCGCCGCAATTTGCTGCAGCACAGTAATCCGCTCCTGTGAGGTCCCGGCTAATTCCTTTTCCACTGTCAGCAAATTCAATTTTGCCTCAAGCACCCCCATAGGCCCGGAAATCCCGCTTTGAAACTTCTTCTCCTCCGTCTCAAGCATCTTCTGGAGCAATTCCTTTCGTTCCAGCAAAATCGCCTGCGAAGACTCCACGTCGGACTTGCTCTCAGATGGAGAATCTTTGATCTGAGGTTTATCCTGATTTTTGACTGCTGCGTTTTGTGATTCTTCTTTTTCGTCATCCTCACGGCCAACCGCCTGCCTGAATGTCTTAAAACGTACATCAGCCTGGTGGTCTTGAATCCGAGTAACCTCAAGAATCCCACGTGTACCGTCGTCAGTGAAATAAAGTATAACATAAGGATATCTCAGGTCAGGCCCGATAATCCAGTTCCTTGTCGGTTGGCTGCGGAACTTCTCACTTTTCGTTCGAATCTGGTTTAATACGTCTTCATTCGTTTTAAATAATTCCAGAAGGGAATCAAAGTCATCAAATACCGCTAACGTTTCAAAACTCCAGGGAATTTCATATATTTGCACTTCATCACCGCTGAGCACCAGCGTATTTTCGCTTTCCGCCCCAGCAACAGTGGCCCATTGGAGGTGAGGAATCTCGGTAGCGGGATTTCGGTTCATGTCAATCAATGTCCCATCTTTGAGATTTATCGCCAGAATTCGATTTTGAATTCGAGCTTCCAGGGTTCTCGCGATAACACCGGGCAGGGATATCCTTTTGAACTTTACACATATTTTTCGATTCTCTATCTTCGTAATCTCAAACACCCCGGATGTCCCATCATCCCCTTTAAAGGCCGTGATGAAAGGCCACTGCTTTTCCATTTCAGGCACCGTAAGCGGCAAACCAACAAACGTCCCATTGCTCGTGAAATCCCCCATCGTTATTCTGGCCCGCTGAGGGCAATCCGGCAGAGCTTCTATTTTTTTAATCGACCAGAGGCGTTGTAAGCCGGCACTTTCCGGCGCCCATCCAAATCCGCCCGTGTTCATATTACCGGCATCCACGCCAATATAGCGTTCCGGGATCGTATTGACGGTATACCGGGAAGGACTCTGTCCCGGTGGAAACGTATAAGCATACAACAGATATGGCTCTTTTGAATCATCCGCCTGCTGCTGGGGCATCAACTGCCCCGTTTTCAGCGACAGCACCGTATGTGATTCCAGATACTCCGGCAGCAATACCGCCTGAATGATGCCGCCAGCCAATTGTGAGCTGGATAGCTGGGCTTCTGTTGACAGTTGCTTGCGTATAGGCGATGCCGCCAGTTTCTCCACAACCTGCCCATTGACCACCTTAATCTGCAGATTCATGGCGTTATTGGTTTCATCGGTCTCAGCAATCGCATGATCGTAATCCAGAACTACGGCAAATTCATAGACGCCATCGTCCAGATGAAATCCATCGGTTCTTTCTCGCCACGTTTTACCCGGCTCAATCGGCCCGGCCTCATGCCAGCCGTGATGCTCATTGCCAACTTCATCCCGATTCAGGTCAGGACTGCCCCGATAAAACCGCAGTTTCATTTTCGGCAGAGCCGCCTTGCCCTCATTGGCTATCGTAACCACGGGATAACATACGTCACGCTGGGAATCGATCTGCAGGTCAAACTCCGCAGGGACAAGGTCAACCATTTCTCCCGGGGCGGCTTTGGAAAGTTTGAAATCCAGCGCCTTCGAATTATCCAGCGGCGCCGTCGTAAATACCATCGTCTGTGACTTATACCCATCCGCCCTGGCAGTGATATTATGTTCCTCATTCCAGCTTTTATACTCAAATTTCCCCGCATCATCAGTAATCCCCTTCTGATACGGCTGCGGCCCATAGCCATCATCCAGCACAATCGCCCCGGCAATCGGCTGGCCGCTTTGAGCATCCGCCACCGTCCCGCTAAGCACATAGTCCGGCGGCGTCACCTTATGCGTCAGGGCAATCGTCGTCGGCACAATCACCGCCGCCAGCAGCCCGATAATCAGCATCGCCGCCATCGATGGCCGCCGCAAAAACCGCCTGCCCGGCTGCATAATCGTCTTAATCCGGTCCTCGATATTCTTAACCGGCCCCGCCACTGCCAGCGTTGGAATGGCAAATGATGCCTGAACCTCCTGCAGCAGCGTATCCACGATCGCACTGCCGTACTCCCGCGGTGCGGTCCCCAACCGTGCCACGGCAATCTCATCGCAGCATTTTTCCCGCTCCTGCCGAATAACCCGGTTGGCCAGCCACACCAGCGGATGAAACCAGAATACCCCCTGAATCAGAATCTGCAGCAGGTTGACAAACGCATCCAGCCGAACCACATGTGCCATCTCGTGAATCATAATTGCCTTCTGCCGGTCGGTCTGGATACTCTGAAATCGCGTCGGCAGATAAATCGCCCCCCGCCACAGTCCCCACACAAACGGCTGACCAATTCCATCCATCAGCCAGACCTTAAAGCCCCCCGGATAATCCCACAGTAGCGCCAGCGTCTCAATCTGCTCAATCATCAATTCCGCCGGCAGCGGCCAACGGCTGCGCTTCAATCGTCGCTGCAGCAGCATCGCCCTGCCCAACGCCCACAGTAAATAACAAGCTGCCCCTGCCGCCCAAAGTATCACCCATAACATGGCCTTGCTTAAACCCGGCCGTTCTGTCGGAGCCGCCGCAAGAGGCTCCACAGTCGCCAAATACACCTGCGTCTGCTCCGGCACCGCCGTCTTCTCCACAGCCTCCGTCCTCACAGCAGCCGGCTCCACCGGCCCATACTCCTTAGTCTCCGGTCGCACCGCCGATGGCACCTGCAATTCTGTTTCCCCCGGCAGCACCGGCAGCGAAAACGTCACGACAGGAGGTGTCACACACTTGACCAGCACCACCAGCCACAACAGATAGCGGATGTGTGCACTGCGATTCCGCAGCATCCAGTTCACCACCGCCACTACACCAAAAACCATAGCAACCTGTACACTCTGGGTGCTCATAAAATCCCAAAACAATCCCGTCGTCTCCATAATTACGCTCCTTATTGAGAAGTTTTCCCCGAATCATCAAGAATTGATTTCAGCCGGTCAATGTCCTCCGTGCTGATATGCTTATGCTCCGCCAGATATTGTACCAGCGGCACCGCATCCCCCCCGAACAGCCGATCCAGAAAGCCCGTCACCGCAGACTGAAGCACCTTGTCTTTGTGTTCCAGAGGTCGAAAAACGTGAGCCTTGCCCTTGACATCATGGGCGAGATACCCCTTCTTTTCCAGCCGCCGCAGCAAAGTCTGCACCGTCGCGTAGGAAATCGTCCTGCCCGCAGGCAGCGCCTCGACCACCTGCTGGACCGTCGGCTGCCCCAACTGCCACACCAATCGCAAAATTTCCGTCTCGGCCGGACTCAACGGTGACAATGGTTTGTTTCGCATAACTCTATCTCCTTGTACATTTGTACAATATCATATCGTACATTTGTACAACATGTCAATATATTTCTAAAATGTTTTTACATACAACGCGATATGTCTATATCTCACAGTGATTTACGAAACATAAAATAAATACTTTCAAGTGAGTTTATTCTACAATGTACAATTTCCATTTTACAATTTTTCCTTTCCCCTCATGGAAAATTGAAAATCAAAAATGGAAAATTCCCTCTTATTTCTCTCCCTTCCTCACCGGCCAGAAAATCACATCCCCATTATCCGCCCACATGGTATATTTACCGTCTTTCGTCCCCGGCACGCCCCCGTCATCCGTCAAATTCAATCCTGCACTATACAGCATAAATCCCCCCTCCGTCCGCCGATACACCAGCGCTTTATCGCTGTACGGATCCATCGGCAATTGACGAAGCAGCCCATCCTCTACCAGTGCCGTCAGCGACGCCGGATACTCCCCATGCTTTTTATGGTACTGCAAAATCGCCGCAATCGTCAGCGTCGCCGTACTGTCCACCCGGTTGCGATGCGACCGCTCAGCAACCTTAGCCAGTGCCGGCATCATATACCGAATAAAAATATTCTTCTCGGACAATGCTTCCAGTTTCTTTTGTATCTCCGGATTCTGAGCCTTCATTGTCGCGGGCGTCCGCCGGACTCCCTTTTCTAATTCAGCATACAACAGCTCCATCTGCTTCAATGTCTCGTCCTTGTCCGGATGCGTAAACAAAACCTGAAATCCCTTTATCACAGCAAAGGCCAATTGATCATCGATAGTCAAATCAGAATCCGTGAGTTGCTTCAGCCGCGGCAGATACAAATGACTTCGACCAAATCGGGATGCCGTAAAGCACCGCTGCGCCTCGTCGTACATAAAAAGCCGTTCCGCACCAAAATCCATTTCAAACCGCGTCGCATCAACATGGATATCAAACCGCTTCCGCACCGAATCCAGCATGGCCGTGTCAATACGCTCAATATGTTCATCCAGGATCATGCGCAGCGTATCCGTCGATGACATCATAATCGCCACAGAGACAAGTTGTTCTACCAGTGTGGTTTCCTGACCATGCACCTTCTGACCAAATTGATACGCATCCATCACGTGATTAAATGCCTCCTGCATCTTGCCCGCATCGGCATCCACCAAAGCCTGCCAGCAGAGCAATCTCGCCGTATCTCGGTATTGACCTAATTGCGGCACCAGCACCGCAATTAATGCCGGATTGCTGCCATTACTATTTTGTTCAAGAGAATACACCGGCCAGTAATACGGTTTTTCGTTGCCCTGCCGAATCATTTCCAACATCTTCTGATTTGCCGCCAACCACCCCGACAAAACCTGCCGCTGGGATTCATCCAGTAATGTCAAACTGCGGACAGTCAGGTCAAATTGGCCTTCAACGTTCGGTTTCTGATACAATCGTGCGGCCTCAATATACAATGGATACGCATTCAGATTTTCATCCGCCACCGGCCGCACCTGCCGATTCATCACATCCAGGTAATTCGTCGTCACCGCAGGTCTGCCGCAAAAAAACCACCCCACATACACAAAAAACAACAGGATCAGCACCCCAACCGCTTGAAACGCCCGCGCCACCATCGTTCGCCACAACGGCCGGCAGCGTTTCTTCGCCCGCCGCATCAGGATTCCCAATAATGCAGCATCCCCAAACTCCGCCAGCAGTTCCTTGACCCGGGCCGTCTTCTGTTCCTCCGTCTCACAGCCTGCCAGTGCATCGGTAAAATGATCCGTCAGTTCCTGCCGCACGTCCGCCCGCACACTCCGCCGATACCGCATGGTTTCGATAATCGCATCAATCAGAGCCGCGACATGCCTTGGCAGCCCGTCAAATCCCTGCGAGGAAATAGGTTTTTCCCTGACAAACTGCAGCAGCAATAGTATACACCCGCCGGCGCAGACACCATACACCAGGCATATCGCCAGAACACTGCCCGTTGCCCGATTAAACGCATTTGGAGATCCAAGCATCGCATCCAGCGCCGCAACAGCCAGGTATCCCACCACACATCCAATCACCAGCCCCGCTGCCACCCGCCAGATTTTGCTCATTATAGCCTTCATGGTCTCTCCAGTCATATCAAGCCTCCAGCCTGAAAGGCCAGCATAACATCATAAACCGCCCTGCCTAACATTTTTCATTTCGTCGCGGCAGCGTACAGCAACTTAAACCACTTGCATTCTCATTGGTAAATCGAAAATGGAAAATGGAAAATTTCCCTTTTACGCTGTCACCAGCCCATCACCGAATCCAAACACCAGGTTCACACCCTGCTGCAGCGCCTGCCACTGCTCCTTCTGCTGGGCCAGCTCCGCCCGGCCGTCACTGGTAATCGAATAATATCGCCGTTTCCGGCTGCTTTCATTCTCATCCCATTCGGCCACAACCAGACCCTTTGCCTCCAGATTATACAGCAAAGGATACAGCGTCCCCCGCCCCAGTGACAACACCCCCTTGCTGCGTTTTTCCACCGCCTCACTCAGCTCATACCCATACATCCGCCCCCGCGACAGAATCTCCAGCACCACCACCGGCGCCACACCCTTCAATAATTCCCGTTCAAATCGCATCGTATTGTCTCCTAATTAATAGGCCTCACATACTGTTCTATACATATTATGTATCACATACTATGCAAAGTCAAGCCTTTTCCATAATTTTCCACAATTTTTACTGAAATAGCTCCCCCCTTCCGGCCCAAAGGAACAACCTAACCCACCCTAAAGCATCGCCTTATGTCTCATCTAAAATGATTTGCTCTGTAATATTGCTTTTTTGAATTTTACATTGTCATTTTGATTTTTGCTTTGTGTCTTCAGCGTTTGTTTCGTATTTCGTCCTTCGGATTTCGTATTTTCTCCTTGTCCTTTTAATCCGTGTAATCTGTGGAATCTGTGGTACCAATTTATTCTGAAATCTCAAATCTTCTCCAAACCACGAACGATGAACTACGAACTTTCCCATTTCGTTTCGTATGTCGGATTTATTTAGGATTTAGTGTTTAGTATTTAGGATTTTTCCTTTCCTGTATACTTGCATACCTTATTTGTATTCCTGTCTTCCTGTAC
>CAZKAI010000079.1:15787-19587 GCA_964550565.1 uncultured Pirellulales bacterium | reverse complement strand
AACAAATTACCATACATGTTCTATGTTTCAAGAATGTGTATGGTAATTTTGTTGGTGCAGTCAGCTATCGCGAATAACCGCGGATTTTGGTCTCGACGTGGTCGATCAGCGGGTGTTCGGCATAGCGTTGTCCCGGGGCGGCGGGGACGAGGTCGCAGTGGAATTCCCACCAGAAAACGCCGCGATAGCCGCGCTGCGAAATCCACCACATTTTATGGTCAAGGCTGACGGTGTTGTCGATGCTGACAAAGTCGCGTCTGTCGGGGCTGAAATAATAGGGGGCGAATGCCTTGTTATCGAAACTTTCTGTCCAGCCCGCCGCCAGCAGTGCTGCCATCTGATTGTGGTAAATGGAGCGGCCAATGCTTCGCAGGGGAACCGAGCTTTTCTGGCCCGGCTGGATGCCCTGATAGTAATAGCCGTAATTAGCCAGCCCGATGCACACTTTGCCGGGCGGAAACACCGACCAGTTATTCATCAATTCCTTAATCCGGTTCAGCGGAGTATTATGGCTGGGAGTGGTTCCCCAGGTGCCGCCGCCGATGTCATAGGTCATTATATTGATCCAATCGACACTGCGGCTCAGCCGTCCGGCCAGATCGGCTGAGTATTTCTTCCCCGCCATCAGCGCCGTCGCCAGATAATAATATCGCGATGTCGAGCGGCTCTGTTCATGAAGTGTCTTGCGAATATCAGCCATCAGGGCGGCATGAAGCGGCAGGTCAAAGTCGGATTCCCAGTCGATTTCAATGCCGTCAAAGCCGTATTTCTTGACAAAGGCCGTCATCACCCTGGCAAAACAGGTCCGCCGGTGCGGATTCTGGGCCAATGGCAGAAACTCACCATCCTGTATCGACAACAGCGTCTTAACACCGCTTTTGTGAGCCCGGCGAAGCAATTCCGGGGCCATCGCAATTCCGGACTGTCCGGCTGGATAGGTGTGATTTGTGACCAGTTTCTGGATTGCCTCCGACGATGACAAATCAAAATCCGTGGGTTTCCAGTCGGGACCGGCGATAAGATACAGGATATTGAACTGATCCAGCCGGGACTGTCGAAGCTGGTTGATATCCCCGATACGCCGCCCGTGCACATAACAGCCATGAATAAATGACATGGAAGGCGGATTGGCCGACAAGGGCGGCTCTTCAATGACCGGGGGCACAGTCGATGTTCCGGTTTGGCCGGGCTGCTGGATGTCGGGGGTTTGCGTGGGAGGTACACAGGAGCTGAGCAAAACCACAATTGTTGCCATGCATGATAGAATTAGTCTGGACATCCGTGTCAATCCTTTTTCTGGAGTATCATTTTTGCGGGATTTTAGTGTGAAAAATAACGAATGTAAAGTATTCCTCGGAAAATTCATTTTTGGGGTCAAATTGATGTGTCGCGAAGTATTATAGGATAGAGCGATTTTCTGTTGCCTCTGCGGATTCAGAGTGTACAATATCCACAGTATGATTAATTTCTCATAGGATGGAATATAATGCATAAAAAAGACAACACGACTCTTTTGATTCTGGCCGCAGGAATGGGCAGCCGTTTCGGCGGGATTAAACAAATCGAGCCTGTCGGCCCCAACGGCGAAATTATTCTGGATTATTCGATCTATGATGCAATCCGGGCAGGATTCACCAAGATCGTTTTCGTGATACGCAAGTCCATCGAGGACAGCTTCCGGCAGAAAATCAATCCGAAAGCCGCCGAGCAGATCCAAATCGAGTTTGCCTATCAGGAACTCGATAGTTGTCTGGCAGGTTTTTCCGTTCCCGAAGGCCGGCAAAAGCCCTGGGGAACCGGCCATGCGGTACTCGTGGCTCGCAGCAAGATTGCCGAGCCGTTTGCCGCCATCAATGCCGATGACTATTATGGCCCGTCAGCCTTTGAAATGATGAATAAGCACCTGACCAGTCTGGCCCAGGGACGCATCAATGACTATGCCATGGTGGGCTACCCGCTGGGCAACACGCTGTCGGATTTCGGAACGGTCAGCCGCGGGGTTTGTGAAAGTGACTCGCACGGGTATCTCAAACGCATCGTCGAACGCACGAAGCTGGAAAAACGGGATGGCGGAGCCGAATTTGTGGACGAAAGCGGCACAAGCCATTTTCTGACCAATGATACCGTGGTATCGATGAATTTCTGGGGTTTCGGGCCGGATATCTTTGGATATCTGGATAGTGAATTTCGTGATTTTCTGTCACAAAAAGCAACTGATTTAAAGGCAGAATATTATCTGCCGTTTGCGGTAGGCGGACTGATTACCGCCGGAGTCAAAAAATGCCGCGTGCTGGCTGCCCGTGAAAGCTGGTTCGGAATTACCTACAAAGAAGACCTGCCAACCTCGCAAAACGGCATTCGCAGCAAAATCCGTGAAGGTGTCTATCCGGAGAATCTCTGGGGATAAAAGCGTATCCCCGCCGGCAGTTCTAACGTTAAACACAGGGAGTTGCCATGAACGAATTATTGGGTATCGCACAGCGTTTTATGATTGATGGGCAGGCGGTTGAGGCTAAGCCGCTGGGCAATGGTCATTTGCATAAAACCTATCTGCTCACGGCCAAACAAGGCACTGTGCAGAACCACTATGTGCTTCAGGAGGTCAACACGCTGGTATTCAAAGATGCCGATGCCCTGATGGAGAACATCCATCGGGTAACGACCCATCTGGCTAAAAAATTACCTCCGAGCGAAGTGCGTCGGCGGACCATGGCGTTTATCCGCACCCAAGACGGGGGGCTGTACCTTAAAGATGAACAGGGTAAATGCTGGCGGCTGTGCTGGTATGTCCAGGGCAGCTATACCGTCGAAGTGCCTAAAAGCACTCAGCAAATTTACCAGTCGGCCCGGGCGTTCGGCAACTTTTTGAAGAATCTGGCCGATATCGATGGCCCGCCGCTCAAGGAAACCATCCCTGATTTTCACAACGGTGTCAAACGCTATCAGCGCCTGACAGAAGCGATTCAAAAAGATAAAGTCGGACGGGTCAAAGAGGCACGCCCGGAAGCGGATCTGATTCTGAAGAATGCCAATATTTTCGAAAAAATGGCCGAATGGATTCGGACCGGGACCTTGCCGCTGCGAACCACACACAACGATACCAAGGTCAACAATGTCCTGTTTGATAAGGCAACCGACGAGGCGATTTGCGTCATTGATCTGGATACGGTCATGCCCGGCGTGGCGGCCTATGATTTTGGTGACCAGGTGCGAACTACCGTCAGCGAGTCGGAAGAAGACCAGACCGATTTATCCGGGATTGCCGTGCAGATGGATCGCTTTGAAGCGATTGCCAAAGGCTATCTGGACGGCACGGCGGGCATGCTGACTGATATTGAAATCGAAAGCCTGATGCTGGGAGCCAAGATGTTCCCGCTGATTATGGCCACTCGCTTTCTGACGGATTTCTTCGAAGGTGACTGGTATTTTTCGACACATCGCCCGGGGCATAATCTGGATCGCTGCCGGACGCAACTGACGTTATTTGAGTCCATATGCAGGAACGAGAAACAGATGGCTGCTGTGCTCGGAACGTAATCCGGCCGTACCGGATTGACGTTTCGAGGGTCGTTCCTGAGAAAACAAAGTTTATATAATACAGGAAAAATTCGAATGGTTCAGGAAGTAACGCAACAAAGCGGCGGGGGTTGTGGTCTGTCTAAAACGGAACAAATTGCACTGAAGACCTCGAAATACGAGGCCATTTATTCGCCCACGGAAAAAATCCCGACGATTGTCGTGGAATATTTCCCGGCGCTGGGCAAGTTGTCGGCGGTTCGTTTTCTGGAATGGGTTCAGGA
>CAZKAI010000079.1:0-15687 GCA_964550565.1 uncultured Pirellulales bacterium | reverse complement strand
CCTCGCCGATATCTGGCCCGATGGTCAGGTCGATTTGACCCTGCGGTATCGTCACCCCCGCAATGTCCTCGAGCAGAAGCAGAAGGCAGCGCTTGAGCGAATCGATGGCTGGTGCATGGAGTATGAACGCAGGATTCAGGCGCTGGGCGGCATCGGATTTTTCCTGGGCGGTATCGGGCCGGATGGCCACATCGGTTTCAATATCAGCGGCTCGGACCATTACTCCACGACGCGCCTGTGCCCGATCAATTATGAAACTCAGGCTGCCGCATCCACCGACCTGGGCGGCATCGAAATCGCCCGCAAGAGTCTGGTCATCACCATCGGCCTGCGCACCATTACGAAGAACCCGGACTGTGTCGCCCTGATTCTGGCCGCCGGCGAGGCCAAGGCCGGCGTGACCGCCGCGGCCATCCAGTCGCCGCGGGATGTGCACATCCCCGCCACAGCCCTGCAGATACTGCCCAACGCCCGGTTTTATATCACCCAGGGTGCCGCCAAACACCTGATAGAGCGCCAGTTGGCCCGGCTCAAAGCCGCCCCCGAGATTCAGCCGGTGGACAGCTACAAGATTCTGGTCGATCTGGCCGTCGAAAAACACAAGAAACTGACCGACCTGACCGAAGCGGATTGCCAGAGCAATCCCAGCGGAAGGCTGCTGCTGAGCCGGATGACCGACCCGGTTGCGACACTGACAGCTCAGGCCCGGGATACCCTGATTGCCAATATCGCAGCCGGCATGGATGTGCGAGACAATATGCGGTTTCTGCATACCGAACCGCATCATGACGATGTAATGCTCGGCTACTTTGCATCGGTGGTTCGCCATTTCCGCAAGGCCAACAACACCCATTACTTCATGACCCTGACCAGCGGTTTTACGTCGGTGACCAATGACTTTATGAAAAAGCAGTTGGCCAATCTGCGCCGCTGTGTTGAATTGCCGTCCTTCCGCCGGCTGATGACCACCGGTTATTTCCTCCCCAACGACGGCGTGGACCGAAACCGCGACGTCTGGCAGTATCTGGACGGCGTGGCCGCACGCAGCGAACCCTATAAGATGGAAGGCTGTGCCCGTCGCCTGCTGCGCAACCTCGTCGAGATTTACGGCCCCGAGGTGCTGGTGTCGCTGGATAACCGGCTTGGCAAACTGGATGCCTATTTCAATGCGGCCTACCCCGGCAAAAAAGATGCGCCCGAGATGCAGCAGCTCAAAGGCATGTGCCGTGAATGGGAAGCCGAATGCCTGTGGGGCTATTACGGCTGGAAATGCGATAATGTCCGCCACCTGCGGCTGGGCTTTTACACGGGGGATATCTTTACCCGCGAGCCGCAGATGGAGCAGGACGTCCTGCCGATTGTCAAGGCCTTCGATGAAATCAATCCCGATGTGGTAACTGTGGCGTTTGACCCGGAAGGCAGCGGCCCCGATACGCATTATAAAGTCCTTCAGGCAATTTCTGAGGCCCTGCGGATTTACGAACGCAAAACCGGCCGCAAGGATATCAAAATCTGGGGATATCGCAACGTCTGGTACCGCTTTGAGCCCTCAGAAGCCAATTGCTATGTGCCGGTCAGTCTTTGCATGCTTAATGTGATGCATGAGGCGTTTCAGAATTCGTTTTTGAGTCAGAAAGATGCGTCGTTCCCCAGCTATGAACACGACGGGCCGTTCTCGGAACTGGCCCAGAAAATACAGGTCAGCCAGTATCAAACCATCAAAACCTGCCTGGGACGCGACTGGTTCTACGACCATTCCAGCGCCCTGATACGGGCGACACGGGGATTTGTCTTTCTGCGGCAAATGCAGACCGATGAGTTCTATCAGTCCTGCAGAGAATTGAAACGGTCGGTGGAAAGCCGTTAGTTTCGATTTTGCGAAGATGTGCGGAAAACCAGATGAATCCTGTTTAATACAAGGCGCAGAGACCTGATGACGCAATTTCACTATTCCAACCTGGGTCAAAAAGCACTGACGATATCGGGCATCGGCGAATTGATGGACGATTTGGGGCAGGCGATGAGTGTCCGTCCCGATTTGCTGATGCTCGGCGGCGGCAACCCGGCCCATATCCCCGAGATGGAAAAAGTGTTCCGTGAATCGATGGAAGACATCCTTTGCTGCCCGGGAACCTATGAACGATGCGTGGGTGATTATGATGGCTCACAAGGCAATCCGGCATTCCTGGCAGCGCTGGCGGAACTGCTGAAAACCCAATACGGCTGGGCCATCGGGCCCGAAAACATCGCCCTGACCAACGGCAGCCAGTCGGCATTTTATGTCCTGTTCTCGCTGTTTGCCGGGCATTTCGCCGACGGCTCGTTCCGCAAAATCCTGCTGCCGCTGGCGCCGGAATATATCGGATACGCCGACATCGGTTTTGCTCCGGGGCAATCCCTCTTTGCCTCTATCCGCCCCCGCATGGAGTTTCTGGATAACAGACAGTTTAAGTATCATATCGACTTTGACAACCTGAGCATCGGGCCGGATATCGGTGCGGTCTGCGTCTCGCGTCCGACCAATCCCACGGGCAATGTCCTGACCGATGATGAAATCGCCCGTCTGCGTACAATGACGCGTGCCGCGGGTGTACCGCTGATTATCGACAATGCCTATGGACTGCCGTTTCCAGGAATTCTGTTCGAGCCGGCAACCCTGAGCTGGGATGAAAATGTCATTCTATGCATGAGCCTGTCCAAGCTGGGTCTGCCCGCCGCACGCACCGGTATCGTAGTCGCCTCGCCGGAAGTCATCCGGGCCATCAGCGAAACCACCGCGGTCATGAGCCTGGCGCCCGGCAGCATTGGTCCGGCCCTGGCCTTGAATCTCATCCAGAGCCGGCGGATTATCGAACTGAGCCAAACCGTTGTCCGTCCGTTCTATCATCAGCGAATGCAGGCCGCAGTCGGTTTGCTCCGGGACAAACTGGACGGCATCGACTATGGCATGCACAAACCCGAGGGTGCAATATTCCTGTGGCTGTGGTTTAAGAATCTGCCCGTCCCCAGTGCCCGGCTTTACCAGCGGCTTAAGCAGCGCGGCGTGCTGGTCATCTCGGGGCATTATTTCTTCCCCGGCCTGGAGCATGACGACTGGCCCCACAAGCACCAGTGCATCCGCATGACCTATTCGCAGAAAGAGCCTGTCGTGCAAAAGGGAATCGAAATCATCGCCGATGAAATTAAAGCCATATATGCCGGGGCGTAAATGGCACATCTGAATATCGAAATCAAGGCCCGCTGCACCGAGCCGCAGCATATCCGCCGAATGCTCCAGCAGCATAAAGCCCGCTTCGTGGGTACCGATACGCAAATCGATACATATTTCAACGTCCCCGCCGGCCGACTGAAACTGCGGCAGGGAACCATCGAAAATGCCCTGATTTATTATCGCCGCCCCGACCAGTCCGGCCCCAAACAGGCGGATGTCTGGCTCTATCCATGCCCCAGCGGACCGGCGATGAAAGAATTACTCGCCGCGGCACTGGGTGTGCGGGTGGAAGTCATCAAGAGGCGGGAGATTTATTTTGTCGAGAATATCAAGTTTCATATCGACCAGGTTGAAGGCCTCGGCAGTTTCGTCGAGATTGAAGCCATTGATTCCGATCTGTCCATCGGCACAGAAAAACTCCACGCGCAATGTCAGATGTTTTTAGACCTGTTCGGCATCCGCAGGGATGATCTGCTGGAGCGATCCTATAGTGATATGCTGGAGCAATCCTTGGATCGTTCGGCTAATAAATAAAACCATCCGGCCAGAACGGATTGAGCCCAGGCCAGTCGCTGGCTGGCGGCCACTCATCCGGCAGACTGAAACTCAGAATCTCCGGCTCGGTCAGACGCATATATTCTTCCATGTCCATCCAGACGCTCTTGCGGTGCGAACCGGCCAGAAAGACAATCTCTTTGTCTTTGGTCAGCGACTTATCCAGCAGCACCGGCAAATCATACGGCTGACCCAGCGGCGCCTCGGCCCCGAGTTCCGTATCCCGAAAAACCGCCTTAAGCTGCTGTTCTTCGGCCAGCTTGACTTCTTTGGCTTTCAGATGATGCTGCAAGGCATATAAATCCACAATACGATCCGCCGGCAAAACACACAAATACAGTTTTTCGTCGGCTTCTATTACTACCGGCTTAGCCACCTGCCGGGGACTGACATGCTCGATCCGCGCCAACTGACGTGCCGAATAAACGGGTTTGTGTTCCGTGACACGATAGGGGGTCCGACGGATATTCAGATATTCCAATACGCTCATAATCGTACTCCTTTATGATAATGGCCGGATTCAGGGCCGATTGAGGGATTATAGTGAATGATAACACTTTGAAATGGGATAAAACAGGAGCTGGAAACAACAGTTTGATGCGGATGAAAAATAGTCGGATATGCCTGAATCTGTGCGATTAAGCTTCTATGACTCGTATCAGGTGTTCTGCTCTGGTGTTGCCGGCCTATCGTTTTTCTGACTAAGATAGTTCGCATACTACACCTCTTTAATCATTATACGTAAAATACCCTATCGGTTTCAAGTAATTTGTCATTAGGGATCAGCAAATGAGTGTTTTTTCAAATCTGCGGGATTCAAAATATCGGGTTTCCAGACTTACACGATGGAAATTTCCGCAATACGGTGTATAATGACCTGAAAGTGTACAGGAGTATTTATGGCTCAAAAAGACATTATGATTATTCACGAGGATGTGGATAAGCTATTGATTAATAAACCCGCCGGCGTCTCGGTGACTGCCGACCGCAGCGGGGCGCCTGACATTCGTCAACTTTTGTCGCGTCAGGCTGGACGGGAACTGGATTTCCGGCTGGTGCACCGGCTGGACAAAGACACCTCCGGCGTGATGCTGCTGGCCAAAAACCTTCCCGCCCAGAGTTTTTACAGCCGCTGTTTTGCCAAGCATCAGGCCCGCAAGGTCTATATCGCCATCATCCGCGGACAACTGCCGCGAGAGCAGGGATTTATCACCGCCCCGATTTCCAAAAGCGATAAGATTCAAACGGTCCGCATCGATTCCTGGCGTGGGAAAAAAGCCAAGACGTTCTATCGGGTGCTGCTGCCGATGGGTTCGCTGACCCTCATCGCGGCCATGCCGATTACCGGCCGGACCCATCAAATCCGTATCCATTTTGCCCACAAGGGATTTCCCCTGGCCATAGACCCCCTCTATGCCGACAACGCCCCCATTTATTTATCCTCCTTTAAATCACATTATAATCTGTCCCGGGACCAGGATGAACCCGCGCTGATTGACCGTCTGACCCTGCATGCTTATCAATTGACCATTCCCGGCGGGCCTGAATTGCCTGTGCAGACTTATGTTGCTCCGCTCGATAAGAAATTTGCCGCGGCGGTCAAAATGCTCGCCAAGCACACCGCCGCAAACCCCAAAAAACCGGAGATTCCGGAGCCGGTGCAGGCCATTATTCAGGGATTGCCCATTCCGCTCGATTTCAGCGATGAAGGCATCGACCTCCGGCAGGATGAGGATATGTATTAAACCGCCCTGTGGTTATTTTTCTTTGCTGGGGCCAAAGATGATATCTTTCCAGCTTCCCGTGGATTGCGGCGTCTCGGATTTCTTGGTGGTGATTTCCGAAGCGGCCGATTGAGTCGCTGCCTGGCTGGAAGCCGTATTGGCGGCAATCGAAGCGGGGGCCGCCTGAGCCGCCTTGCTCTGTCCGACTTTATAATACGACATCGCCTCGGGCATGAAGTTTTTCAGGTTGTTGATGCGGGTCTGATCGGCAGGGTGGGTGCTCAGCAGTTCCGGGGGTTTCTGAGCAGCATTGCCCTGGTTTGCCATCCGTTCCCAGAAGCCCACCGCGGCCTGCGGATCATATCCGGCCATCGCCATGAAAATTAATCCCAGTCGGTCGGCCTCGTTTTCCTGCAGGCGGCTGTAAGGCAGCAAATACCCCACATTGGCCCCGATACCATAGGATTGCATGAATAATTCCTGAGTGGCCGCCGGTCGCGAGGCAAGGGCTTCACTCAGAGCGATGCCGCCCATTTCAATCAGAAGTCCCTGGCTCATCCGCTCTCCGCCGTGCCGGGCGATTGCGTGTGCAATTTCATGCCCCATCACCACCGCCAGCCCTGTCTCGTCCTGGGTTACAGGCAGAATGCCCGTATAAACCACCACTTTGCCGCCGGGCATACACCAGGCATTGATTTCCTCGCTTTCCACGAGGTTGAACTCCCAGTTGTATCCTTTGATTCGGTCGGCCATCCCGTTGGCATTGCAGTAGGTTTCCACCGCACTGGCGATTCGCGTGCCGACTTTCTGTACCAGGGAAGTCTGCTCGGCATTCGTGCTTTTCTTGTTTTCAGACAGGAATTGACCGTATTCAGTGGCCGCCATGCTGTTCAGCGTCGAATCCGGAACAATATTGAATTGTTTTCGTCCCGTAATGGCGACATCGGAGCAAGACGCACAAAGTCCTGTCAATAAAGCAATTATGGCAAAAAAAACGAAATGTTTCAGGTTTTTCATAGGGCACCCTTTCATGTTTGGCTCCTTATCAAAATACGACACAATAGTTCACATGGTTTCAGGGAACTACATTCAAACATAGCAATCCAGAGCCGTTAAGTCCAGTGAAAAATTGAATGGAGAAAGGATGCACACGGGTTTCTGTTCCCGTGAAAAACAAGATAAATCGTGGTTATTCAGGCGATTGTACGCAGCCGGGTTAATTCAGATTCCGGCGAACGACCGCCGCGGCGGCAAGCGTCTGATTGACTTTGCCAAGGTCGTCTTCAACCGACAGCAGGATACGCACATTGCGTACGGCCGCGGGACTGCTGGCGGGAACCAGCGCCCGGTTGAATGTGACGCCATTGACATTGCGGCACAGGGCATAGCTGTTGCCGCTGGTGTTATCGTCCAGATACAGTATTCTCTCATCCGCACTGTAGCGGTACGTAATGTTGCGTCCGTCCGAAGCAATTAGGCTGCATTGCGTGTTGTCGGGATCACCGCCGGTGCCGATAATCGCCACGCCCTGGGCGGTTCGCAGTTCGGTCGTAATCCGCAGCAGGGCGGCCCGGGCCGTATTCATGGTCTTGGAAATGCCTTCATTGACCTGAAAATTTGTCACCGACGCATCAAACGCCACGGCCACCGCCGTCATCAGCATCGCCAGGATGACCAGCGCCATCAGCATTTCAACGATGGTGAAACCTGTTTTTTTCTGAGTTGTTTTCATGGGACAGCCTCTCGGTTAATAGCGAGCACGAATCCAGCTTGCTGAACTGATGGTTTGCCCGTTTTTGGTAATGGTTACAGTCACACGGTACAAATCCGTACTGTGATTGGTGGCCGCCTGGGTCAGGTTGGCCGTGCTGACATTCTGCACGGTAACCTGCTGCGTAAACGCCGAAAATTCCGCCATGGCGGTCCGGCTGACATCAATTGGGGGGCTGAAAGACCGGTTATGGAAATCATCCAGGTCGTCGTAATTGCCGACTGCGGTTTCACCGGATTCGGCTCCGAATGTCGTGGTGCCCCCGGTGGGGTCCACTGTCGGCAGCGGGGCGGTCAGCTCCCGGATTTCCTCGATCAGAAATTCCGCCGTGCTCAAATCCACACCCGCGGCGTTATACTGGGTAAACGCACCGCTGGACGCGGCCAGTCCCGCAACCGCCAGTCCAATCAGCATGACCGCCAGCAGGGCTTCCAGCAGCGTAAATCCGGTTTTATGTCGCATTGTGTTCATGGCTATACCCTTTCTATGACGAACCAGCACCCGGCCTATTTGCCCGAGGCCACGCTGGACATCTTGAAGATGGGCAGAATAATACTCATCGCAATAAAGCCGACCAGCACACCCATGACCACAATCATCAGAGGCTCAATCATGCTGGTTACGGTCTTGATGGTCGTCTTGAGCTCACGGGCGTAGAATTCGGAAATGTCTTTGAGCACTTCGCCCATGGTGCCGGATTCTTCGCCGGACTGAATCATCTGCACGACATTGCCGGGCATCAGATTATAGGTCCCCAGGCTGGCGGCGATTTTCTTGCCCTGCCGCACCGCTTCATGAACCCCTTTCCACATCGTTTCATACAGCACATTGCCGGTGATATGGGCGGTAATCGAAATCGTATCCAGAATCGGCACACCCGCATTGGTCAATACACCCATCGTGTGCATGCTTCGCGTGATATACAGGCTCCGGCACAGGTTTTTCAGCAGCGGAATACGCAGCTTGGTGCGATCCCACCAGGCTTTTCCAACATCGGTCCGTGAGGTAAAATACCAGAATGCCATAATTAATCCGCCGATGGCAGGAAACACAATAAACCAGTAGTGGCGCAATCCACCGCTGGCAGCCATAATCAGCTTGGTAGGCGTCGGCAGCAGATGCTCCTTGCCGGAGAACACCACCAGAAACCGCGGCAGAACAAACGTCAGCAGGAACGTCACGCAGGTCACCGCCATCACGCCGATGATGATGGGATACACCATGGCGCTGATGACCTGGCTGCGCGTATCGGCTTCCTGGTCCAGGTATTCCACAAGCTGCTGCAGCATGGAGCTCAGCGAACCGGAAATTTCAGCCGCCGCCACCATATTGATATACAGGTTGCTGAACACTTCCGGATGCTGGCCGAGGGCCTGTGAAAAACTTTCACCGGCTTCGATCCGGTTTTTCAGATCCATCACAATCACCCGGAATTTCCGTTTCTGGATTTGGGTGCCGATGGATTCCAGGGCGTCCTGCAGGCTGATGCCCGCGCGAACCATCACCGCAAGCTGATTGGTGAAGTTCAGAATGTCTTTTTTGCTGGGACCGAATTCAATGCTGAATCCGCCCGATTTGCCGGAATTGCCCAGGCCGGGCTGCGTGCCCGCTGCGGTGCTTTTCGGTGCGTTTTTGACGGCTGTTGTCATTGTGTTTCTCCGTTATACTGATCTGTTCACGGGGACCGTGTTTTCCCGGCCTCCGGCGGAACTACTCTGCCGTGGCCGCGGCCATTGCCGCACTCGACACTTGTCCGGGTTTGGGCGGCAGAAGGCGTTCCATCTTGCCGGGGTTGCTGGACCGCAGGATAGCCTCATCCCGGTCAATAAAACCGGCCAGATACATCTGCTGGATACTGTAATCCATCGTCTGCATCCCCAGCCGCCGCGAGGTCTCGATGATATTGGGAATTTCATAAATCCGGTTTTCACGAATGCAGTTGCGTACCGCCGAGGTACACAGCATGATTTCCACGCACGGCACCATGCCCGGCTTGTCAACCCGTTTGAACAGGGTCTGGGAAATCACCGCCTGCAGCGTATTGGACAGCATGGCCCGAATCTGGTTCTGCTGGCTGGCCGGGTAAATATCGATAATACGTTCCACCGTCTGCGAGGCGTTGATGGTGTGCAGGGTGGACAGCACCAGGTGACCGGTTTCGGCCGCCGTAATCGTCGAACTGGTGGTTTCCAAATCGCGCATTTCACCGACCAGAATCACGTCCGGGTCCTGACGCAGGGCGTGTTTCAGACCCGAGGCGAACGTCGTGCAGTCGGCTCCGACTTCACGCTGTTCGATCATGCAGGATTTGTTTTCAAGCAGGTATTCGATGGGGTCTTCCATCGTGATAATGCGCTTGCGGCACTTGGCATTGATGACGTTAATCATCGCCGCCAGCGAAGTACTTTTACCCGAACCGGTATGCCCGGTCACCAGGATCAGTCCGCGCGGCAGGTCCGTCAGCTCCTTGACAATCGGCGGCAGATGCAGGTCGTCAATGTTGGGAATCTTGTTGGAAATGGCACGGAAGGAAATGGCTACGGTTTCCTTCTGCCAGTGCGCATTGACACGGAAACGGCTGCCGTCGGTCAGCATGGTCGAAAAGTCCAGGTCGCGCTTTTCATCAAAGACCTTCAGCTTGTCCGGCCCGACCATATCCAGCACCATCTGACGCGCCATCTCCTGGCTGACTTCCGGAAGCTCCATCACAATCAGCTCCGTATTGATGCGCATGATCGGCGGCATATCCACGTTGATATGAACGTCCGACGCGCCCCGTTCAATGGCCATTGCTAACATTTCTTTGACATCAAACATAATCGTTTCCTGTCTGTATACTGTGGATTTGAATCCTGTTAACTTTTGACAACATCATCGCCGATTTCGCCGGACACTTCCGTGGCCCGCAGGATCTCATCGATGGTGGTGACGCCTTTTCGGACCTTTTCCAGACCGTCATCAAACAGTGTCGGCCAGCCGGATGCCTGAAAGGCCCGCCGCATGCTGTTGACCGACGCGTCCTGGTTGATGATTTCACGGAATTTCTCGTCGACGACCAGCAGTTCAAAAATACCCGCCCGGCCCGCGTACCCGCTGTTGCGGCACTGGTCGCATCCCTTGCCGTGGAACAACTGCGAAGGTTCAATTTTGGCCCGGTCCAGGTACTTTCGCAGATTCTCCGGCGCCGTATAGGGTTCTTTGCAGTGCTTGCAGATCCGCCGAACCAGCCGCTGGGCCAGGATGCCGTTCAGCGATGCGGCAATCAGGTAGGGCTCAATGCCGATATTGACCAGCCGCGAGACGCTGCTGGGCGCGTCGTTGGTATGCAGGGTGGACAGGACCAAATGCCCCGTCAGCGCCGCCTGCACCGCAATGCGTGCCGTCTCGCCGTCGCGGATTTCACCGATCATGATGATATCCGGGTCCTGACGCAGCAGGCTTCGCAGCGCCGCCGAAAACGTCATGCCGGTCTTTTCGTTGACCTGGACCTGGTTGGTATATTCGAGGTTGTATTCGACAGGATCTTCCACCGTCGAAACGTTCATCGTCTGACTGTCAATCTGAGCCAGCGCCGAATACAGCGTGGTGCTTTTACCCGATCCGGTGGGGCCCGTCACCAGCAGAATCCCGTGAGGCAGGTTGATCTGTTCGAGGAATGCATCCAGCACCCGGGGCTCCATGCCGCTTTTATCCAGCCCCAGCATGATGCTCTTGCTGTCCAGCAGACGCACGACGACTTTTTCACCGTGACTGCAGGGCAGTACCGATACACGCAGGTCCACGTTGCGCCCGCCCATAATCACCGCAATTTTGCCGTCCTGCGGGATACGCCGCTCGGAAATATCCAGGTTGGCCATGATTTTCAGACGCGAGACAATCGCCGGATGCATCTTGGCCGGTGCCTGCTGGGACTCGAACAGCACCCCGTCGATACGGTAGCGGATCTTGGTGTATTTTTCCTTGGGTTCGATATGAATATCGCTGGCCCCCTCGCGCAGGGCGTTGGTCAGCAGGTAGTTGACGAACTTGATGACCGGTGATTCACCGGCGCTTTTTTCCAGGTCTTCAGAGTTGCTTTCATCGATATCCTGGACGACTTCGATTTCCCCCATATCGCCCATGATTTCATCGACGTTGTAATTAAACTTGGATTCGTCGAATTTGTCGCAGATCGCCAGAATATCTTCGGGGCTGCAAACCACCACGTCGACCGGCATCCCGACATGACGCTTGACATCATCGATGCCGAATACATTCGACGGATCGCTGGTCCCGATCATCAGAACGCCGTCCCGAATTGCAAACGGCAGTACGAGATTGGTCCGGATATAATTCAGCTCCAGCTTGTCAAACGCCGCCTTGTCCACGTCGGAAGGGCTGATCTTCTGAAACTCAAACCCGTACAGCCCGGCCTTGGACCGAAGGACATCGTCTTTGCTGATGCCCAGCTTGTGCAGGTATTTATCGAGGTCCACATGACCCCGCTGCTGTTCATTCCGCAGGTTTTCAAGCTGCTCGGCGCTGAGAATCTGTTCCTCGCCCAGAACGTCGGCGATATCCCGTACATGGGTCTTGACCGTCGACGCCGGGGAATACAGATTACGCAGGCCCGGCGCCAGTTCGGTCTGCCCGGCCTGCAGATCCATCACTGCGGCGAGGTCTTCACCCCGCCGATCCTGTTTTTTTCCGAATAGCCTTCGCATTAATTCATCTTCAATTCCACGCGTGCTCCGTCGCGTTCAAGAGTTACGGATTGTTTGCCGATCTCGGACACCTTGAAGCCGTTGATTTCATCCCCGGCATAAAGCACCTTGTCGTTAATCATGCAGCAGGCCCCGCGGGGCGATGCCGTAATGCTCCACAACTCCATCCCGGCCGCTTGCTTGCGGGCCTGTTCCATCAGAATCTGCATCTGCGTCCGGTTGTCCAGGTTGATTTCACCCGCCGACAATTCCCGCGTAAAGGGATTCTTTCTGAGGTCCTTGACGTCGATCTGACCCACTTCCGACAGATGATTCAGCCGGCCGGTCACATTTTTCATCTCCTTGTTGACCTCGTTCTGCATCCCCGAAAGCTGGGCGATGGCCGTCTCGATTTCCATCTGCTCATCTTTCTGCTGGGCCGCTGCGGCCTGCGAAGGCGTCGCCTTCTTGACCATCAGCAGCACACTGATTCCACCGATGACAAACAGGGCGATCAGCAGAATGGTGCTTTGTTTCAGTTTTTTGCTGTGTCCGGCCACCGTCAGGTAATCTTCCTGGCGGGTCACTGAACCCTCGCTGGTGTCGGAACCGCCCATGTCCGCCGATGCGGGAAGGGTCTGACCGTCTTTAAGAAACGAAAGCATAATATATCCTTTCAACGCGTCAATAAGTGCTGTTTACGATTCCAGGCTGTGCCATCCGCTGTCAGTTCTTGGAATCCATGAAGAAAATGCTCATCACGAAAGTCGCTTCCGTCTGACCTTCAAACTGGGATTTCTTTTTCAGCGTCAGCTCGCGAATCTTGGTGATGCGGTCCATCCGCTCCAGTTCCAGCATGAACGCATAATAGGAATTGAAATCGCCGTGCAGCTCCATCTTCAGAGGCTGCTCGATATAGCCGTTTTTGTTGGAAGGCTTCAGCGTGCTGATGGTTTTAGGGGTCAGCCCGTTCTTCTGGGCTATCAGCGTCACATTTTCCAGCACGGTGTGAATCTCGCTCTTCGGGGGCAGCTTGCTCTCAAACACCTGGATCGCCTCTTCCACCCGCTCAAGCTGGGCATGCAGGTCGCTGGCGGTGCTCTTGGCGCGGTCCAGTTCCTGCAGCTTGGCCTGTTTCTGTTCCGCCATCGTGCGTTCCTGAGCCAGCGCCGCATTGGCCGGCTTGATCATGTATGCCCAGGATATATACGCCATCGCGATTATCAGGGCAAAAAAGATGATATGTCGAATTCCACTGGTCATGGTCCTGGTCCTTTATACTGAATGCCTGTCCGTCGGTCCTTGCGGTTTTATATCAATTCTTCCCGTTTCTTGCGAATCTGGGAGATATCGTCCTTGGTCAGCGTCAGGTTGGGTTTCAGCGAGGTGCGCAGCCGGAACTGACGGAATTTAACCCCGTCGATGTCCTGTTCCTTGGATTGAACCAGCTCAACGCTGTCCAGCAGAATCGATCCGCTCAGGCTGGCGATGAAAGACGCCACCTCAATGTCGCTGGGGGCGATGCCTTCGATTTCAAGATTGCTCACAAGCACGGTTTTGGTCTCGGGAGCTGCCGCTTTCTGATTCTTGGCCGCCGCAGATTGATACTGCGTGGTCTTGGCGCCGGGTTTGGCAGCAGCGGGCGCCGCCGCCGCGGCTGCGGCAGGCTTGGCAGCGGGTGCCGCCAGAACCTTGTTTTCCTTTTCCACAAGCTGCATTTCCAGCAGTGAGACCCCGGATGGCATATTGTTGGTCAGACACGCCAGCACCACACTGCGGGGAACCGGTTCCAGCAGTTCAGCCGTCATCACCATGCTTTTCATCATGGTCTTGCCCTTGGTCTTGAGTTCTTCCAGTTGAGCGATCTGCTCCTTGGCCTCCATCATCTTGGCATTGATGGCCGCCAGTTCCCGCCCGACGACGTTCTGCCGCATCTTGATCACCGAAAACGTGACTCCGATGCCGCCCAGCAGCGCCGCCAGCAGCGTCAGGTACATCAGGTTCGCCCGGCTGGATTGCCGCTGCTGAATGTAATCGTTCGGTACAAAATTAATCGTTGCCATAGGTTGACCTCTTCAGCATATTCCTGTTATAGAGTCGCATATTATTCAATTCGCTCCGGCTCACTCAAAATGCCGGTTTGTATTCACTCACAAAACAGCTCAGTTCTTGCCCGCACCCTCCAGGCTCAGCCCGAATGCCGTCGCCCAGTCCACATTCACATTCCGCCGGTCCACCATGCAGTCCGAATCCGGGTTGACATCGATGGCCGACAGCACATCGCCGACCTGTGCGGGAATCTGCATCTTCTGGGCCAGCTCCGCCATCTTGTCGCAGATGCTTTTATCCACGTTCCGCCCCGCCAGCAGCAGCAGCCGTTCAATCGGAACCTTGCCGGCAATCGTCTCGAAATACCGGCAGCACGCATCGATTTCCGCTATCAGCCGCTGGACCATCTGCCCCTGGCTCAAATGCACATACCCCGTCGGAATTACACGCGCAAACAGCAGCTCACCGCCGCGGCCAATCACCACGTTGCAGTGCCGTGTCCCGATATCCATCAGAATCACAATCCGATCCTGCTCATTCTTGCGCCGGCAGAAAAAACGTCGATAACTGTTGATCAGCGCAATCGGCCAGACGCTCATCCCGCCGATATCCAGTCCCGCCTTTTCATAAATCGCCAGATGACGATCCACCTTCTCCCGCTGGGCCGCCATCACAATCACATCCACCTCGCCGCCTTTGGTCTGGCCGACCTCCAGCGGCACCGAGACAATAATCGCTTCGGTGGGGGCAAAGGGCAGTTTCTTCTGAACGCGCGAGGCCACCGCCTCATCCAGCTTGTCCATCACGCCGCGAGGCACCTTGATCTGGTCGATAAACAGGTCATCCGATGGCAGGGCGGTGATAATGCTTTTGCCCTTGAACCCGCCCGTCTTGACCAGGTCGCGAATCGCGTCAATGGCCCATCGCTGCCAGGCCGGACTTTGCGGTTCAATGTCCTGGGGACGCGCAGCAATCGCGGCCGCATGCAAATACGGCCCGCGTCCATTAAATCCGATTTGTGCCATGCGTAAAAATCCGCTGCCTAAATCCACACCAATCGGACAAATATGTTTTCCGAACAAATTAAACATAGCAATCCATTTATTGTCTTAAGTACCTATACCTGGCGGCTCCTGAGCGACTTGCTCAAATCATCGCACTGTCTGGTTTTATATTCTGTCCCTGTTCTGTTCGTCACGATATCCGCCTGACATAACCAAACTTCCCGGCTCTTGTTCCGGGTCGCCGAAATTCAGATACGTATAAAATCTAAGAAACAAACTCCCGCCCGCCAACCCGGCCCCCGGTTTATCTGCTGTAAATCAAGAGTCCGATAAAAAGGCGGCAAGAAAATCTAAAACCGTTCCTTCGCTGATTGTCATGACAAATGCCGGGGTGTATCTGCAATCCCATTCTGCAATCCAAAGGCCCCAATGAAGTCAAATCAAGCCGCACTCAATTCCTGAAAATGAGATCAGATGACGTGAAAATAGTCCGATAATGCCAATTGCCCGGCCCAATCAAAACCACACAAAAAAAGAATATTTCCACCAAAAATAGGATACAATAAACATGTAAAATATCCTGTTATTCTTGTCATGCCCGCAAATGCGGGTCGATCCATTCCGTATGGATTCAAAAAATAGGGACAGTTACGAATGGCACTGCCGTACTTTTTCCGAATAGGCACACAAT
>CAZKAI010000078.1:11572-19927 GCA_964550565.1 uncultured Pirellulales bacterium | reverse complement strand
TCTTCCACTTCGCCCTCTTCGGCAAGCCCCGCATAGCCAAGCACTTTTTCCGGAGCATTTAAAGAAGTAAATCGGAACCGGATGTAAGTCGCAAACGGTTCGGTTTGTGTGCTGATGGGGGAGACATAAAATGTCAAATAATTGACGCCGGCAGCAAGGGCTTTGGCCTGGAAAATCTGCTCGCCGAGGTCATCCCAATCATTGTCGGCGTTGAAGTCCGCCCATCCATACAAGAGGCCGTCACAGGAGGCAATGACTTTAATCTCGGCGTCCTGGCCGGGAGTCAGCGGGCCGGCGAAAAAGACGCCGTCTTCATCATCCAGATCCTTCAAGTCATCACCGTCGGCTCCCATGGAAGGCTGGCCGTCTTGCTCGCCATCGATATACCGCCCGAGGCGAATCTGCGGATTAATCTTATGGCGAGCACCGTCGGTCAGCAGGATGGTCGGATAGCCGCTGGGGGCAAAATCCCCATCCGGCGTATCGCCGAAATCCAGTTTCGGCTGCGGGGCGGCGTCGATCTTTACCAGATAATCTTCCACTTCACCATCTTTGGCAAGACCCGAATAATTCAATCCGCCGGCGGTACTGAAACGAAAGCGGGAATAGGTATCACGCGGCGTATAGTCGGCATCACTGTAAGGCACATGGAAGGTCAGGATATTCAAATCGGTTGTCACCGGAGCACTGGTGAATATCCGTTCGCCCAGGTCATCCCAGTCGCCGTCGGCATTGAAATCAATCCAGGCATCAATGAAACCGTCCACGGAAACGCCGATTTCAACGGTCGCCGTGGTACCCGGAATCAGGACCGACGACAATTTGACGGCCTGTTCATCATCAATGCCGTTAAGATCATCACCATCGCAAAGCAGAGAAGGCCGGCCATCCGGTTCCGGATCAATCTGGATGACGGTTAACAAAGGCGACCCCATAAACACACCCGGAACAATCCCATGCCGGGCGCCGTCACGTGCCAGGGTGGTTGGGTAGGTATTGCATTTGGCACCGGTCGAGTCGCATTTGGTTTCATCCGCATCGCCGAAATCCATAAGCCGCGTCGGGATATCGCGTCCGTTGATGACGAACGCCATATCGGGCGGCACTGCGGTCGAGTCGGGTATCGGTCTCCAGACAGGATTGGGCGCAATCGGCCAGGCAGTCCATAGGGGAAACTGGCCATAATGCTGGATTGCTGTTTTCCAGCCTGCCTGGGCCTGAATCGTATTGCTTTCGGCATACGGACAAAGCAGGTGCAAGACCAGCCAGTAGCGTTTGCCCTGTTCCTGATGAAATGGATTTTCAATCTCGGTGATGTTGATCTGCGAAAACCGGGTGTGGTCATCGGGGAGAAATACCTGGGATGGATCGGCATTCGCGGGGCAAAGCCAGCCTTGCAGAGAACCTTCCTGATCCAATACTTTGATTTGAGCCTTGCCCAGTTTCCACAATGGCTGGCCCGGTGTTCCGTTTGCATCCCCATAGATGGCGACATACCAGTCCGTCACACTGTCGAGGATATTGCCTTTCCACGAAATCCAGAAATGAATCTCGGTGATTGGTCCGGTCCGGCTGCATTGAAAATCGTCGGCAATTGCAATCGGATCAAGGCATACATCCCACCCCTTTGGATTGGGTAACTGTGGATAGTGCATCTTGTGGCCATCGGTCGGGATCCAGTCTCCGAAGGCAAACATCGACAGCAAAGACGCCATCACAAATGCAAAAAAAGTCCTTTTGTTCATTGTTATTCCTCCTGAAATAGATGCTATCGGTTTTTCAAGAGAACGATGAAGCTAATCAATGTTATGGATTACATTCCTGCAAGTGTCGAAACGAGGCCGGTATATTTTGGAACCTGGATGATTATTCTATTGATTATACCTTTCTGCAAAAGTCAAAGTCAAGCGAGATTCACGATACCAGAGCAAATATGTCGGGTATAAATTTTTGAGGGATAGAAAGACTCTCCTTTTTCGGAATTGAGATTGTATTTTGACGGGGTCCAGTTATAATTTCGGACAAATAAGGTGAGATTGAAGGAGTATCCAAAACTCCACTATACCCAACGGGTATGATTATTCCGCGAGCAAAAGAGGCACGTGGTTGAAGCTGTTGTACTTAGCCGCGACGAACCGGGAAATTTCAAGCAGGATCAGTATAGAATAAACTTTATTCAAGACAGGAAGGATAGACCATGATTGTCGTCAACACCGAAACCATTCCGGGCAAACGCATCAGAGAAATCAAGGGACTCGTGCAGGGCAACACCGTCCGGGCCAAGCATATCGGCAAGGATATTCTGGCCGGGCTCAAAAACATCGTCGGCGGAGAATTGAAAAGCTATACCGAACTTCTGGTGGAATCCCGTCGGGAATCGATGACCCGGATGCTGGCTCAGGCTCAGCAGCTCGGCGCCAATGCTGTGGTCAATGTGCGGTTTGCCACCAGTTCCATCACTGCCGGGGCGGCCGAATTGTATGTTTACGGCACGGCGGTCATCGTCGAAGATGAGATACCCGGCCAGGTCGTCCAGCAGGCTGTCCAGTCCGCCCCGGTGCAGCAGCACCAGCAGATGTAAAAGGAGGAGCTATGGAATCTTTATTTTCGATTGTTTTTGCGGCGGTATTGATTCTGGTGTCGCTGGTGGTGGGCCACATCATCGAGACCCTGCATTTTCGCAGGCTGGCTCAGCAGGAACGCGAGTTTGAGTATATGCTGGTGACCAACCTCAAGACGTTTCCCCCGCAAGCGGCCCATGCCGGCGCGGTGATTGTGGTCGGTGAAGCGGTCATTGCGACCGATTATTTCAAGGTCTTCGCAGCGGGGCTTCGTAATCTGTTCGGCGGCGAGATGAAATCGTTTATCACACTGCAAAATCGCGCCCGCCGGCAGGCCACACTGCGGATGCTGGAAGATGCCAAACGCTACGGCGCCAAGGCGGTCTGGAATATTCGTTACGAAACCGCCACCATTCAGGGACAGGAAAATCAGAAAGCCGGCGGCGTGGAAATCATTGCCTACGGCACTGCGCTGGTATGGTGAAAAACGACGACTATTTTGATATTCGCAACGAGCCGTGGCTGAATGAGGGGGCGTTCAAAGCCGACCCATCCGAGCGAAAGGCGCCGCCGGCGGCAGGCGGTGATGACGAACTGACCACCCGGCAGAATTCGGTGGAATATGAACCTGCACTGACCGGAAAACTGGAACAGCCGTATATTGGTGACTGGATACAGGAACAAAGGCAGCGTTGTTCTCTGGCTGGAAATCTTGGCGTTACCCTGCTGGCGGCCCTGATTGGAGGGCCATTTGCGGTCTTCGGGGCATTCATGGCCGGCAGGCAAACTTCGGTGGCTATTCTGTACACGGTGCTTTTTGCCCCGGTCATTGAAGAATTGCTTAAGCAGTCGGGCATGATTTATCTGCTGGAAAAGAAACCGTATCGATTGTTTTCGGCCATGCAGTTTCTGTTTGCAGCGTTTCTATCGGCTCTGATTTTTGCCAGTATCGAGAATCTGATGTATATTCATCTCTACACCGCCGGTGAAGAATTGGACAATCCGGCAGACTATGCCCTGTTTCGCTGGACGGTCTGCACGGGGCTGCATGTGGTGTGTTCGATTATTGCCTCACTGGGTTTGATTCGGTTGTGGAAACGCCAGCAGACTGACGGCCGGGTGGTTGACTTAGCTGGAGCATATCCATTTTTTGCCACTGCAATGGTGCTTCATGGTCTATATAACCTGATTGTTTCTGTCTGGAATCCGTCGTTTTAAACTCCCAAAAAACCATTTATATCCTTTACCAACAGGGTTTTATGTTTTTTCTTAAATATACGACATGGCACGTCTTATTTTGGCTTAATTTTTTAAAAAAACCCTTGCAATCTCACTTCGGGTTGTTATAATTTTTGGTTTCCTATTGAGATAAAAAAACGGAGATAGAAATTATGAAAAAAGATATTCATCCGGCGTATCAGGTCGTGAAGGTTCGCTGTGGTTGCGGCAATACCTTTGAGACTCGCAGTACGGCCAAAGAGATTCACGCTGAAATTTGCTCGATGTGCCACCCGTTCTACACCGGCAAGCAGAAATTCGTTGATACCGCCGGCCGTATCGAACGGTTCCAGAAGAAATTCGGACAGAATTACTTCACCAAAAAAACCGATAAGAAGTAGCGACTTATTCAGTACAATTCTTGCGCTGTCGAACGTAATTTACAGATTACGGAAGGCAGCGCAATTTTTTTGTCTCCACCCAACCCCAAAAATTCCTATACGAGTAAAATTCTATGGATCCAATCAATCAGGCTATTCTGGGCAAGCTCGACCAGCTTGACAAGCGTTATATCGAGATTGAAGAGCAAATCGCCCAGCCGGATGTGGTCTCCAATGCCCAGAAGCTGATTCCGCTGACCCGGGAACAGGGCAAACTGCGTCCGATGGTGGACAAATACCGGCAGCTTCGGGAATTGCTGCGTCAGGCCCAGGATTCGCGGATGATGTCTGAGGATCGAAGTGCCGACCCGGAACTGCGGGATATGGCCAGAGAAGAAACCGAAACCCTGACTCAGAAGGCCGATAAACTGCTGGAAGAAATTAAGGACAGGCTGGTGATGGCCGAGGACGATGCCATTGATTCGGTCATTTTTGAAATTCGCGCCGGCACCGGGGGCGAGGAAGCGGCTCTGTTTGCCCGCGATCTGCATAATATGTATACCCGATACGCCGACAAGATGGGGTGGAAGGTTGAAACGATGGATTTTTCCACCACCGACAAAGGCGGATTTCGTGAAATTGTTTTGACAATCAGCGGCCCGGGCGTATGGGCACATTTAGGTTATGAAAGCGGCGGGCATCGCGTCCAGCGTGTCCCGGAAACCGAATCGCAGGGACGTGTGCACACTTCAGCGGCCACGGTGGCGGTGCTGCCCGAGCCGGAAGAAGTGGATATGGACATCAAGCCGGATGATGTGATTGAAAATGTCAGTTGCGCTGGCGGGCCGGGCGGGCAGAACGTCAATAAAGTTGCCACGGCCATCCGGCTGGAGCATATCCCGACCGGAATTGTCGTTAGTATGCGTGACGAACGCAGCCAGCACAAAAACCGGGCCAAGGCATGGCGTATCCTTCGCGGCCGCATTTTTGAATTTTATCAGAAAAAGGCTCAGGCCGACCGCTCTCAGCAGCGCAAAACCATGATCGGCTCCGGCGACCGTTCCGAACGCATCCGCACCTATAATTTCCCGCAAAATCGACTGACGGACCACCGGATTAATTTGTCGCTATACAGCCTCGATAAGATTATGATGGGTGAAATTGATGAGCTGATTGCCTCATTGAAAGATTTCGACAAGCAGCAGCGTCTGGAAAACTTCGCTTTGTAGAACCGGCATTCAGGCCATCAGAAACGAATTCTATGATTATTCTGGTCACAGGTGTAGTGGGAATTGACAAGAAGCGGTACCTGGCCGATGTCTGCGAACTGGCTCGAGGCCGCGGCAGAGATATCCTGCTGTGCAATGTCGGCGACATGATGTACGCCGAGGCGCCGGATATCGCACCGGGGCGGATTCTGGATATTTCGCTGCAGCGGCTGCATTCGCTCCGCCGCAGTGTGTTTAAGGATATTATCACCAAGGCTCAGGACCACGAGCACATTATCGTCAATACCCACGCGACGTTCCGCTGGCGGCACGGGTTGTTTCCGGCGTTTGATTTTTACCAGATTCGCCAGCTCAATCCGGATTTGTATATCTGCATGATTGACAGCATCGAGCCGCTGCATGTGCGGCTGACCGCCGAGCATCATATCCGCCATTCGCTCAAGGACCTGATGGTCTGGCGCGAGGAGGAAATCCTGGCCACCGAGATGATGCAGAAAGGCACCAGCGAAAATACCCCCTGTTATTGTCTGGCCCGCGGCCCTGAACAGGGCACGATTGAGACCTTTTATCGATTGGCCTTTGAACCGTGGCGAAAAAAAGTGTATTTGAGCTTCCCAATGACGCATGTCGCCGGACTGCAGCAAACCCTGGCCGAGATCAATCGCTTCCGGGCGGCCATGAAGGAACAATTCATCTGTTTTGATCCCGGCGACCTCGAAGAGGCGTACCTTCCGTATTATGCGGAACAGGCCGCCAGAGAAGGGCGAAAAGGGATTGAAATGGAAGTCCTTGGAAAACAACTCTGTCTGGAAGTGCAGGAAATCCGGCAGATTCACCGCGACATCAACAGCCAGATTTACGCCCGCGACTTTGCCCTGATTGACCAGGCCGACCGGATTATCAGTTTTATTCCCACCCTGCCGGATGGCCGGGCAGCGATTTCCAGCGGCGTGGAACGGGAACTTCAGCACGCCCACGAAGCCGCCAAGGATGTGTACGTCATCTGGACGGCGCCATCAGACCCGAGTGTCTTTGTCACCCAGACGGCCACGCGGGTTTTTAAAACCGCCGATGAAGCGATTGATTACTTCACACAGGAAAATCGCAGCGCTGAAAAACTGCTGTTCTAATGGAACGATACGATGATACTGAAACCCACGACAAAAACTGAACTGGCTAAATGTATTGACCACACCCTGTTGAATCCGACGGCAACTGAACAGCAGATACGCCAGCTTTGTGCCGAAGCCGCACAATACGGCTTTTACAGTGTCTGCGTGATGCCGCGATGGGTGGATTTATGCGCGGAAATACTGCATGAGGCTGGCGTGAAAGTCTGTACCGTGACCGGATTTCCAATGGGGGCTGATTATCCGCGAGTCAAGGCATTTCAGGCCGATCTGGCGATTGCGGCCGGAGCGGACGAAATTGATATGGTTGCGGATTTGGCGGCGATTATTGCGGGGGACGAAAAATATTTGTTGAATGATATCCGGACCGTACTGCGTCCGTGTCAATCCGTCCGGCCGTTTGTGACATTGAAGGTCATTATCGAATCAGCGACACTGACGACCGACCAGATTGTGTTTGCCTGCAGAACCGCACAGACCGCGGGGGCGGATTTTGTCAAGACCAGCACAGGACTGCATCCGGCCGGAGGGGCCACCGTCGAACACGTGCAGCTCATGGCACAGTCGGCCCCCAAATGCAAAATCAAGGCCGCCGGCGGCATTCGAACCGCTGCCGATGCCCTGGCTATGATTGAAGCGGGCGCATCCCGCATCGGGGCCAGCAAATCCATCGATATCATCCAGGGCTTTGAGCCTGCCGCACCGCAGACATGATCCCCGCAGCCTCCGAGCCGATTGCATGTCGCATCCATATCCGGCCGGTGCCCGGTGATATCGCCCTGCTGTCACTGGGGCGAATTATATCCCGGCAATCACATCCCGCCATTCTGGGCGGAAATCATTCTGTTGAAGATTTCAGTCTGTTTTGTGCCTGTCCTGTTGATATCTTTGAATTGGCCGAAGGGTCGCATCCACTGGAACAACTGCAAACAGCCCTTGTGGCATATCGACTCGAAAGCAGCAGTTCTCTTCCCGATTCGATGCCTCTGCCGGGCTGGATTGGGTACTTCTCCTACGACCTTGGACGACATCTGGAATGTGTTCCCAATCATGCCAAAGATGACCTCCGAATGCCGCTCATCCATCTGGCCTTTTACGATGCGGTCATTATTTATAACCACAACACCGGACAGGCCAGTCTTGCGGCGCTGGAATACAAGGGACAGAAAGAATCCGTCGAGCAGAAATTTGCACGGCTGAAACAGTGGATTGCCCAATCGCAGGAACTGATTCTCGAATTGCCGCCGCGACTGCCGCGGACCGACACATCGAAACTGGCATTTCAAACCAATATGACACAGACCGAGTACATGCGGTCGCTGGAGCGGATTGGCCGGCATATCCTGGATGGGGATGTGTATCAGATTAATTTTTCACAGCGATTTGAGTGCCCTTTTCCGGCCGATCCGGCAACGCTTTTCCTGTGGCAGAATACATACAATCCCAGCCCTTACGCGGCTTATCTGGCGACCAATGAGCGGGCCATCGTCAGCGCCTCGCCGGAGCTGTTTCTGCAGATTCGCGGGCAGGATATCATGACTCGGCCCATCAAGGGTACACGACCGCGTCGCATGTGCGAATGCGGACAGGACGGTGCTGAATTCAATCGCAGGCACTATGAGGAACTCCTGCACAGCGAAAAAGACAAGGCCGAACTGATGATGATTACCGACCTCCAGCGCAACGACCTGGCCCGCATTTGCATCCCCGGCACGCGCCATGTCCGACATCCTCGCAAGATTGAGGCCTACCCCACAGTCTTTCACGCGTATTCGGAAGTCGCAGGCACACTGCCGCGGGCAACTGACCCGGAGCTTTTTTGCGATATCCTGCGAGC
>CAZKAI010000078.1:0-11472 GCA_964550565.1 uncultured Pirellulales bacterium | reverse complement strand
CAGGCACACTGCCGCGGGCAACTGACCCGGAGCTTTTTTGCGATATCCTGCGAGCGACGTTCCCCGGCGGCTCCATCACCGGCGCCCCGAAAATCCGTGCCATGCAGCTCATCGAAGAACTCGAACCGACCCGTCGCGGGGTTTATACCGGCTGCATCGGGCATATCGGCATTAATTTCGACGCCACCCTGAATATCGCCATTCGTACCATCGTTATTCAGCACGGCATGGCATACACCCAGACCGGCGGCGGCATCGTCGCCGACTCCGTCCCGCAGGCCGAATGGGACGAAACGCTGGTCAAGGCCGGAGCCTTACTCGACTGCATCCGGGCCGTCGGCCAAAATGGAACCCATTAACGAATCACCGGCTTTTTGCTGGTTTTTTATCGTTGGTTTTATATACTATCTTTATTCAGCACAAAGGATTAGGATATGAATCAGATATTTCTCAATGGAACCATCGTACCGGCCGAGCGGGCTGGAATTGCCACCACCGACAGCTCGTTTTTGTTCGGCATGGGATTGTTTGAGACCATGCGGGCGGCCAACGGCAAGGTTTTCCGTCTCGATGACCACATCAACCGGATGCTGGCCAGTGCCGCGGCCCTGTCGATTCCGTTCGGGTATTCGGCGGACTATATTCAGGAGGCCATCACGCGGCTTTTGGAGGCCAACGAACTCAAGGATGCGCGGATGCGGATGACGCTGTCCAGCGGGCCGGTGTCCGATACGGAAAATATCAAAGGAACGCTGCTGATTACGGCGGCGCCCTTTACTCCCTATCCGAAAGAGTATTACGAAAAAGGGGTTCGCGTCACCCTGACCAATTTTCGTCAGAATCCCAAGGATCCCACCTGCGGCCACAAGACGACCTGCTACGCCCCCCGGCTGATGGCACTGAAACAAGCCCATGAAAAGCTGGCTGCCGAGGCCGTGTGGTTTACCACGGAAAACAAGCTGGCCGAAGGGTCTATCAGTAATATCTTCCTCGTGAAGGACAAGACCCTGCTAACCCCGCACGCGGAAACCCCTGTCCTGCCCGGCATCGCCCGCAAGACCGTTCTGGAACTGGCGGACAAGCTCAAGATCAAAACCGAAGAGCGGGATTTGAGCATACACGACCTGCTGGCCGCCGAAGAGGTCTTTCTGACCAACGTCATCATGACCGTGCTGCCGGTGACCGCTGTCGAATCGCACACCGTCGCCGAAGGCAAAGTCGGCCCCATCACCCGGCAACTCACCGAAGCGTATGAAGACTTATTAAAATAAGGAGCTGAATCTATGGACATTTTTTGGAACATGAACCAGCGATGGCTTGCCATGAAAGCAGAGAAAGCTGCTGAGGATGCAAAGACTAAAGCGAATGATGCCAATCTCCATCTGATTCGATTGGAAGAAAAGGTCAATCATCTGGCCTTAAAGTGCCAGGCATTGTGGGAATTGGTCAAAGAGCAAACGCAACTGACGGATATGCAGATCGCTGAACGCATCAGTGAAATTGACATGCGGGATGGCGTGGCGGACAGGAAAATCACCCAGGGACGCCGCAAATGCAGCGACTGCGGACGGGCTGTGGGCTCCGGTTACACGCAATGCCTGTTCTGCGGCGCCCCCATGAACGGGGCGGAAATATTTGAGCCGTAATCGTATTAATCGCCAAATAGAATAAGAATATCATTTTCAGCCCCAGCAGGGCAAAATAAAATAGCTGGGTGTGGAAACGCCCGGTTGAGCTATTAAAATAAGGAGCAACAGGATAACAATGCTTGAAAATAAGCTCAGAATGCTGATGTATCTGATGAACACCCTCTGGCTGATTGCCGCTTTTGTGATTTCGTTTGTATATATCAGGAAAACAGGGCGATTTTCCAAGGGCTTCACCCACTGCTGGATGATCAATGTCTTTGCGGCGGTGATGATGGTCGCAATCACATACATATTAGTAATGCAATATCCGCAGGACAAACAGACCATCTTAAGCTATTTTCCTGATGGTCCGTTTGTGATGGCAGTCCTGGTTTTGGGTTGGCTGCCCGCCCTGTTCATCAGCGCCATAGCCTATGGAGTGTACCGCTTAAACAAGACTATAAAATTACGAAAAACCATTATTAAGCCTTCCGAACTTAATAAAGAAAACTCTGAAAACTAAAAAGAACAGAACCATAAAGCCCCATCGGGGTGACACAACAATCGGGACAAAACTTATGAAACTTCAACACATTATCGACGCCGTCGAAACCATTGCCCCGCGGAAGCTGGCACAAAGTTGGGACAATGTCGGCTTTCTGGTCGGCGATGCAAAACGGAATATCAAAAAAATCTTAGTCACCATCGACACCACCCAGGCAGTGGCCGACGAGGCGATTCGCTTTGGGGCGGATTTGATCCTGGCCTATCACCCGGTCATCTGGGACGGCCTCAAACGCATCACTGCCGACGGCGCGACCGCCCCCATCTATCAGCTCATTCGCAAAAACATCGGCGTCTATTCCATCCATACCTCGCTGGATACCGCAGCCGGCGGAGTCAACGATGCCCTGGCCGAGATACTGAGCCTGACCGACACCCGGCCGCTGGGCGATTTCGTGGATGACCCGGCCGGGCCGCAGTACAAGGTCATCACCTTCGTCCCCGCCGACAGCATTAATAAAGTCGCCGACGCCATGTATGCCGCCGGGGCGGGTGCCATCGGCAATTACTCCCATTGCGGCTTTATGACCAACGGTATTGGGACATTTCAGCCCCTCAAAGGGGCCAATCCGGCCATTGGCAATATAGGCAACATAGAGCGTGTCGCCGAAGTCCGCCTGGAATCCGTCGTCCCGGCCGGCAAAGTCCGCCAAGTTATCGCCGCCCTGCGAAAAAGCCATCCCTACGAGACTCCGGCCTTTGATGTCTTCCGCCATTACGATGTCGAGGGCAAGCTGGGGCTGGGCCGGATTGGTAAACTGGGCAAGCTCATGACTATCGAGCAAATCCTCCGCCGGGTCAAAACCATCACCGGCGCCAAAGCCGCAGGCATCATCGGGCCGCAAAAACGGCTGGTCAAGACCGCCGCCGTCTGTGCCGGGTCATGCAGTAAGCTGATTTTTGATGTTATTAACGCGGATTGCGACCTGTACCTGACCGGCGAACTGAAACATCACCAGGCCCTGGCAGCTTCTGAGGCTGGCTTAACCTGTATCTGCCTGTCGCACAGCGTTTCCGAGCGTTTTGCACTGAAAAAATTGGTAAAGCAATTGCAAAAACAGCTCGTTGGCGTCACAATACGCCAAAGTACCAAAGACGCTGACCCATTTGTATGGAAAAGGATATGAGCGACCAAAAGCAACCTACGCAGCAGCAAGAAGATACGACACAACAGCAACCCTGCCAGTCGCAGGAACAGGACATAACAAGTCCGAATATGGAAATGCCAACGGATACCGCCGAAACGGATTCTGCCAAACAAAGCCAATTTTCGGAAGCGGAGTCCGCAGAGCAAGTGCAGATTCAGGACTTAGAGACACCGGAACTGACACCATCCACTACTGAGCAGGAGCAAGCTGCCGCCGGCCAGCCGGATATTACCGAGCCGGCCATGGAAACCTTGCCCGAAGCGGCTGGCTCCGAGGAGGAAGCCGTAGAAGACGAGCCGGACGATGAGCCGGAACTGATTGAGGGGGAGTTTGATACGACGCTCGAGTCGGTGGTGGAGGCGATTCTTTTTGCCAGCGATGAGCCCGTCAGCCTGCAGAAGCTGGTGGAAATTGCCGAGGCAGGTTCGGTCAAGACCATCCGAAAGGCTGTAAAATCAATCAATAAGAAGTATCGGCTGGGACGGTTTTCGTTCCGGATTGAGGAACTGGCCGGGGGCTACCAGATGATGACGCTGTCGTGCTTTAATCCGTGGCTGACCAAGCTGATTAAGGTGCGGTCGGATAACAAGCTGTCGCCGGCCCAGTTGGAGACGCTGGCGATTGTCGCCTATAAGCAGCCGATCATCCGGGCGGATATCGAGGCCATCCGCGGCGTGGCCACCGGTGAAGTCATTCGCAACCTGATGTATAAAGGGCTGGTCAAAATCGTCGGCAGGGCGGAAATCCTCGGGCGGCCGATGCTGTACGGCACCACCAAAAAATTCCTCGACATCTTCGGCCTGGCCAGCCTCAAAGACCTGCCCAAGATCGAAGAACTGAAAAATCCGGAGAAAGGATCGTAGCGTCTATCCGACTGCCCATCATCGAAAGAGGAATTTCTTTGTTTTTCAGGTAAAGCCTTAAGGAGCTGACTGTGAAAAAGAAAAACTATTCCAAGCGCGCTATTGCTGCTGCAAATAAATATCTGGCAAATTTTCATTTAACTGTCGAGCACCTGACGGAAGCTCAGAAGCAATCGGTCTTTCATTATGTTAAATTGAAAAGATACATGTATACATTATCCTTGTACATTCTTGGCAGTGCAATACTAATTTGCGGAGCATGGTTAAAATTTTCGATTGCACGGGAATCCATACAAATGATTTTCATTCCACCAACACCCGCTGATGCTTCTTTAGTAAAAAGCGCTAATTTATTACTCGCGATAGGCATTGTGACCGGGGCTGAATTGTTTGGTGGATTTGTGATTTTGGTCTTCCTGGCAACCTATTTTTTTACTATGCGAGTTCAAAAGAGAACATTGGATGCCTTTCTCTGTAATATCAAACCAGTTACAAATGACCAAACCGCCTAACATCCAGTTTCATAAAAGCCTGCTGCAATGGTTTGATACCGCTGCACGGGACTTGCCGTTTCGTCGGACCAGGGACCCGTATTGCATCTGGCTCAGCGAAATTATGCTGCAGCAAACCCAGGTCAAGACGGTCATTCCTTATTATGAACGCTTTCTCAAAAAGCTGCCGACAATACAGGCGCTGGCGGAGGCGAAGCTGGATACCGTCCTGAAACTCTGGCAAGGGCTGGGCTATTACACCCGCGCCAAATCGCTGCATAAGGCCGCCAAAGTAATCGTCGAACACCACGGCGGCCAATTCCCGCACGAGTTTGAAGCCATCCTTGCCCTGCCCGGCATCGGCCGATATACCGCGGGGGCGATTGGCAGTATTGCCTTTGGCCTGAGAAAGGCCGTGCTGGATGGCAACGTCATTCGCGTCTTATGTCGGCTATATGCGATTCAGGACAACCCTGCCGATGCAAAGACCCGCGACCACTTATGGCAGATTGCCGAAGAGCTTCTGCCCAAAGACCGCTGCGGTGACTGGAATCAGGCCCTGATGGAACTGGGATCGGAAATCTGCACGCCAAAAAATCCGCAATGCCTGATCTGTTCGGTACGGGAATTCTGTCAGGCCCGAAAGCAGAATCTGCAGGATGTGCTGCCGGTGCGAAAGAAAGAAAAAAAGACACCGCATTACACGGTCGTCGTCGCCCTGATTACCAATGACGCTGGGAAAATCCTGATTGATAAGCGCAGGCCCGAAGGCTTTCTCGGCGGGATGTGGGAATTGCCCGGCGGCAAGAAAAAAAAAGGCGAAACCTTCGCCGCCGCCGCCGAACGGGAAGTTCTCGAAGAAACCGGCCTGATTGTCAAGGCAGGCAAAAAACTCTGCGTGGTTAAACACGCCTATTCGCATTTTTCGGTGACACTGCACACCTACGCTTGCGAGCCTGTCGACGGAAAAGCCAAAGCCATCACCTGTGATGCCGTCAAGTGGGTCAGCCCGAAAGACCTGGACAAGTACGCCTTCCCCGCCGGCACGATAAAAATATTTAGCGCATTAAAAAAGGCAGGCCACAGCCTGCCTTGATTGTCAGTCAAATCGATTTGCCAACCATTAAATGCCGTATACCGGCTTGAGCTGTTCCTCGGTGGGCATCGTCTGGTAGCGCTCGCCCTTGGGGCCGGTATAAGAGCCGTCCGCGTTGCGGGTCAGCCGCACGGGTGTCTGCGAGCCATTGGGATTGGTCAGCCAGACGGTCACCGTATTCTGATCGGAAGCTGATGCCACGGCGGAATCTTTTTTCTTTTCGTCGGCTTTTTTCTCATCGGAGTTATCCATCGCCCCGCCAATCAAGCCGCCGGCCAATGCTCCCACACCCGCGCCGATGAGCGTTGCTTCGGTATTGCCGCCGGCGGCCTGGCCGATGGCCGCACCCGCACCGGCGCCAATCAGTGTTCCGGACTGCCATTTCTTTTCACAACCGCTTACCAGCACAGAAGATAAGACAACGCTCAAAACCAAAACGCACATTACGCTATTTTTCAACATTTTTAATCTCCAGAATTGTTTTCGTTCCAACTATTCAGACGATTATCCCCTTTCTTTTGTTACTGTCAAGCGCAATCGCAGGTTCAGTCTTGTCAGAAGCATCCGAACCACTTATACTTATCGCCACTGAATAAAACTATAAACTTGAATTGGAGATATATCATGAAACCCACTTTGGTAATACATGGGGCAGGCGGACGCATGGGCCGTCGAATCTTGGCGTTGGCAGTTGAAGAGCAGGTTTTCCAGATCGCTGGGGCTGTTGACCACCCCGCACATCCGGAACTGGGTAAAGATGCCGGTGTTCTGGCCGGGGTGTCTCCTATTGGCGTTAATCTGGACAAATCCTTTCCACAAAAAGCCTCCGTCGTGATCGACTTTTCCCTGCCCCAGGCGGCCGCGGAAACCATAAGCTGGGCCGAAAAGACCGGCACCGCATTGGTCATGGCTACGACAGGTCTGGACAGTGCCCAGATGGAATTGCTTAAAAAAGCCGCACAGAAGATTGCCATCGTGCAGGCGACTAACATGAGCCTCGGAATGAACCTGCTTTTCAGTATCGTCGGCAAGGTCGCCGCGTCACTGGGAACTGGTTACGATATCGAGATTACCGAGGCACATCACCGCTTCAAGAAAGATTCACCCAGCGGCTCGGCTCTGTCATTGGCTAAGAGTATCTGCGATGCAACCGGCCGGAGTTATCCGGATTGCTTAGTCCACGGTCGCGAAGGCAAAGAGGCCCTGCGTCAGGCCGGAACTATCGGCATGCACGCCATCCGGGCCGGCGATATTGTCGGACAGCATTCGGTTATCTACGGCACACTCGGCGAAACGATTACTATTTCGCACAATGCCCACAGTCGGGATGTATTCGCCCACGGTGCCCTGCGAGCGGCCCAATGGCTCCTGACCCAGAAGCCCGGCTTGTATAATATGCAGCATGTGCTGGGGCTGGCTTAATATCTGCAGCAATCTGAAAAAATGCCGATACATTTTTATACAGACTCGACATAACTATACAATAAGGAAAAACAGGATATGGATATCTTTGAAATTGACGGGCCGGTTCGGCTGTCCGGCACGATTGACGTAGCCGGGTCCAAGAACGCTACCCTGCCGATTATGGCCGGGGCGCTGCTGGCGGCAGGCAAGACGGTCATCGAAAACGCTCCCAATCTGGCCGATATCGCCAGCTTTCAAACCATCATGCACAGCCTGGGCGTTCCCACCAGCCGGGACGAAAAAGGCGGCCTGGTCATCGACGCAACCACCATCGAACGGCCTGTCGGTGAATACGACCTCGTCCGCAAGATGCGCGCCAGCATCTGTATTCTCGGGCCCTTGCTGACCCGGTGCGGCCAGGTGAAAGTCTCCATGCCCGGCGGCTGCGCCATCGGCGACCGCCCCGTAGATATCCACCTGCGAGGCCTCAAGGAACTGGGGGCTCAGATTCACCTTGAAAACGGTTATATCGTCGCTTCCGCCCCGCCCGGCGGCCTTCGCGGCAAGCAAATCTTTCTGGGCGGACCGTTCGGCTCGACCGTGCTGGGCACCGACAACGTTATGATGGCGGCCTGTTTAGCCAAGGGAACCACCGTCATCGAGTCGGCGGCCTGTGAGCCGGAAGTCAGCGACCTGGCAAACTTTCTCAACCAGATGGGCGCCAAAATCACCGGCATCGGCTCGCCGCGACTGGTCATCGAAGGCGTCAAAGAACTGCGTCCGATTCGCTACAAAGTCATCGGCGACCGCATTGAAGCGGGGACCTTTATGGTCGCAGCCGGCATCACCGGCGGCAATCTCCATATCCGCAACTGCAATATTAATGATATGGTGGCTGTGGCGGATCGTCTGAACAATATGGGTGTGGATATCGAACCTGCCGTCGATGGCTGCGTGGTCAGTCGCGAAGGACCAATTCTTCCGGCCGACATCACCACCCAGCCCTACCCGGGCTTTCCCACCGACCTGCAGGCCCAGTTTATGGCCATGCTGGCTCTGGCCCGCGGTAACAGCGTCATCACCGAGAAAATTTATCCCGACCGCTTCCTGCACGTGGCCGAACTGAATCGTATGGGTGCCAACCTCCGCAAAGAAGGGCCCAGCGTGTTCATCCCCGGCGTGGACCGTCTGATCGCCGCGCCGATTATGGCTTCCGACCTGCGCGCCTCGGCGGCACTGGTGCTGGCAGGCATGGCCGCTTATGGCACGACCGTCATCAACCGCGTCTATCACATCGACCGCGGCTATGAGAAAATCGAAGAGAAACTCAATCTGGTCGGCGCCCGCATCCGCCGCAAAAACACAACATCAAAGGCAGAATAAATCCAAAACAATTACTCTTTTTGATACGTTCATGCAGCCTTGTACTCTTGTGCAGGGCTGCGTTTATGTTAAAGCTTTGTTAAATCCCCAAATCCTCAGATTCCGTTTTTTGTTATTTTCAGGCTGGAAATACAGGGATACTCTGTCGTATAATAACTCCGGTTTTAATCTGGAGATAAGACGATGAACTTTTTCGATGTAGTCAAGAAACGGCATTGCTATCGGGCGGCATTCAAGGATGTCCCGGTCTCTCGGGAAGATTTGTGCAAAATCGTTCAGGCTGGCGTGGACGCTCCCTCCGGCAAGAATGCCCAGACGACCGAATTTGTGATTGTCGATGAACCGGCGCTGGTCCGACAGATCGCCAAACTGCACCCGGCCAACAAGGCCATGCAGCAGGCGCAGGCCTTTGTCGCCTGTGTGCTGGATCAAAATCCTGAAGCCATCTATGAAGGCTTTGCGTTCCAGGTTGAAGATTGTGCGGCGGCGGTTGAAAATATGCTGCTGGCGATTACGGCGCTGGGCTATGCAAGTGTCTGGATTGATGGCTGGCTGCGACTGGAAGGTCGGGCCGAGACAATCGGACAAATGCTGGGTCTGCCCGATACCAAATACGTCCGCATTCTGCTGCCGATTGGAATTCCCGCTGAAGAGTATAAATCCCCGGCAAAAAAACCGTTTGAACAGCGGGCGTGGTTTAACCGCTATGGAAAAGCCTGAGCTGGGCCAATGACAATCAAACTGCCCGAAGGTCGGACTCCGCGATGCCCGGTATGCGGCTCGAATAATGTTGCATGGATTTTGTACAGCCCCGTCGAGATGAATGACGAGCTGGCAATGATGATTCAGACGAAAAAAATCGTTCTGCGCCCGGCAGAACAGCCCCCCGCGAACAAGACATACTACTGCCATCACTGCGGTTACACCTGGTAGCCGCAGCGATGGACAGCTTATTTCAATTCGTTACGAAAAGCTCTTGCGAACATTGACCCTGCGGCCAGCCCGGCGTTTGCGGGAATGAATCGCGCGGCCCTTTTTGGTGCTCTGGCGAACCAGAAAACCCTGTCTGCGGGCTCGTTTACGAAGACTTTTGCTATGATTTTCCACGGTTAATTCTCCTGACACTAAAAAGTCGAGTCAATATACCACTTAAAATATCCCGAATCTATTAAAAACAGAGGGGAAATTATAGCGATAAATGGACGATTTTCAATCAAAAAGTGAAAATTTGGAAAAATAAACATACAATAAATGATTAGAATTGGCTATTATTAGACCTTCCGGCCGATTTGGTTAAAATATTATTCCAGCCAGTCCCCTGCCAGAATTGCCAGGTCCTGTAAATCGACGGAGCCGCTGTAATTGGAATCCGCCGGCTTAAAGCCTGTGGTGCCCTTAAGATACGGATAGGTCTGGCCGTTGCCGATTCCCCAGACTTCGACAAAATCCCATCCCGCAGAGATAAAAGTCGACAGCGTTTTCATTTGAGCCGTGGATTTTCCCAGTGCTTCGCTCGGATCCGGATTGCCGATTCCATCAGCTTGGCCAGTAGTCTGGACATCCCAGAAGCAGTTGCTGAGTTCGCTGTGTGAATTCGTCCCCACCAGGCCTCCAACAGAATCCATTCCGTCAACCAAACCCGCCGCATAGCAGCCAACCATTTCTCCGGAATTGATTCCTGCCAGACCACCAACAGAATTTGTCCCTTGAACGGATCCGGTTGCATAGCAGGATGTCGCCGTACTGCTGTTATTATCTCCTGTCAGTCCTCCCACGCCATCTGTCCCATAAACCGAACCAGTTGCGTAGCAGGCTCTTAGCAGGGTGTTATAATTTTCTCCTACGAGCCCTCCAATATCACCTATGCCGCTAACCGAACCGGTTGCATAACAGCAAAACAGCATACTTCCGGTAATATCGCCGTCATCTCCCCAGCCAGAACCTTCATTACTGCCGATCAATCCCCCCGCAAAGTAACCCCCTGCGACAACTGTACCGGTCGCATAACAATTGATTATCGGCCGATCGCTGAAATTCCATCCCATCATTCCGCCGACGTAATTGCCGGTTCCGTGGGCAGCATTGGCAGCAGAGCAGGACGTGATTTGTGCGTTACCGCTATTGACTCCCACCAGGCCGCCAAGATAGCCCGTCCCACTAACCGAACCGGCTGCAGAACAGCCAATAAGCACGCCGGAAGAATTCGAACCAATCAATCCTCCAACATGATTATTTCCGATAACAGAACCTGTGATATGGCAGTTAATAATAGTGCTGTATTCATTGCTTCCGGCCAGGCCGCCTGTATTTGAATACAATCCCTCAGATAGAATGGAAACATTGTCTAATATAAGGTTTTTTATCGTGGCATTTTTGATGCAGCCAAACATGCCGGCTGATTTATCAGAATTTGTTGTATAGCTGAGATTGGAAATAGTCTTATTGTTACCGTCAAACGTTCCCCCAAAGAGTCTCTGACAGGAAGGTGCGATGATGTTGAACTGCGAGGCGTTGTAGATGGACATGTCAATGTTGTCCATCAGCTTGAAATGCTTATTCCAATCGTCAGGATTGGTTCCGATGGAGTTGAGCTGCTCGGCCGTCCAGATTTCAAACGGAGATTCCGATGTGCCGCTTCCACCGCCGTAATGCGTCAAACCAGCTAATGTGGATAAAGAAACGGACAGAACCATTGCGATTGCGATTTGCTTCAACATAGAATCCTCTCCCATCAATAAACACCGACGCAGGCCCCAAAGCCCCCTATGACTTCAGGTATCGGTATTATTATACAAAAGAGATTGACTATGTCAATATTGAAGCGAAATTATTGCTCCAGGACCCGCATCCGGTACAGCTTGGTTTCCAGCGACTTCTGGTAGCCGGTCCAGTTGC
>CAZKAI010000077.1:4199-20121 GCA_964550565.1 uncultured Pirellulales bacterium | reverse complement strand
TACAGGAATACGTTTTGGAGGGCCACAGGGAAGATTTGAGAATTCAGGTTTGATATGAACATTCCGGGGGGAAGGAATTTTCCATTTTTTATTTTCAATTTTTCAATGCGGGGGCGAGCCTGGATGGATGATTTTAGATTGTCGATGATGCGGGCGGGTTATGGGGGGCATAGCCATTTCGGGCAGGCAGGTTCAAGCAACAATATTTCTGCAGAGGGGGCTGGCGGTAAGGCATTTTGTATCAATCACTTAAGTTTTGTGTTATTGGCTGGGCCGGAGAAAGCGGCAAAATAAAATTGACATAGAAGTCAATATTGATATACTAATCAATTATGAAAAAACAAAAAACAGTTTATCAGCGGGTTCAACTTGACGGCGTGTGGTATGTCGTTATCCGGGAAGAGGCGTTTCGCGCCATGCTGCAGGAACGCGAGCCTGTGGGGAAGAAGGACGCACTGGATGTTATGGCCGTCAGCGGGCCAGGGCTGGCGGATCGGCTGCTGCAGCGGCGGCAGGGTGCCGGCTTGACGCAAAAGGATCTGGCCCGGCTTGCGGGGGTGCGTGTCGAGACATTAAACCGTATCGAGAAGGGGCGGACCACGCCGGATTTTGGGACCATCCGGAAACTGGTCAATGCCATAAATGCCCATAAAAAAACAGATTAGGAGATTTGCCATGTCAACTCAAACGACCGACACACTGAGCCAGCAGGTCATCGAACTGGTCAGCCATCACATGGATATTCCAAAAGAACAAATCACGCTTGATTCTCAATTTGCAGCCGATCTGGGATTTGACAGCCTGGATGTGATCGAATTTGTTATGCTTGTCGAGGATACATTTGATATCAGCATATCGGATCAGCAAAGCGATGCCATTGCTTGTGTGCGGGATGCGGTTCGAGCCATCGAAAAGTCGATTTCTTCATAGTGCATGGCGATTTCAGGGGGGGCTGTCAATAATTGCTCCTGATGCTTCGGACGCCAATTTGCGTCCTGCGTACAATGCAGGGCAGGTGAGTCTTCGCAGAACGGGGCGAGTTATGCAAACATCAGCAGGCTGACGGCCATGACGGCCATTCCCGTGATCAGTCCATAGATGGACAGGTGGTGCTGGCCGAATTTCTGAGCACTTGGGAGCAATTCATCCAGAGCAATAAACACCATAATGCCGGCGACAGCCGCAAACAGCAATCCAAAGGTAATATTGTTCATAAACTTCCATAAGACAAAGAAGCCGATCAATGCTCCGATGGGTTCAGAAATACCGGAAAGGAAAGAATAGCCGAACGCCTTGCGCCGGCTGCCCGTTGCATAATAGATTGGAATTGAAACGGCAATGCCTTCGGGGATATTATGAATGGCAATCGCCACTGCAATCGCAATACCCAGTCCGGGATCTTTGAGTGCGGCGGCAAAGGTGGCCAATCCTTCGGGGAAATTATGGATGGCAATCGCTAATGCCGTAAACAATCCCATGCGATGAAGTTTTTGAAATTCCCTGGCTTTTTTGGTTTCTTCCATTTCGCTGACGACATGGATTTCGTGGGGATTCTCAAAAGACGGCACTAATTTATCAATCAATGCGATCACTGCTATGCCCGCAAAGAAAGCAAGGGTTGTTGCCCAGTACCCCAGCCTGTCCCCCCATTCGGCGGTAAGGGCAGATTTTGCCTTGAAAAATATTTCGATCATTGAAACATAAAGCATGACCCCGGCGGAGAATCCCAGGGAAACGGAAAGAAATTTTGTGTTGGTTGGTTTAGCGAAAAAAGCCAGGGCGCTGCCGATGCCGGTGGCCAAACCGGCAAAGAGCGTCAATCCGAATGCAATGGTCACGTTTTGAATATGCAGATCGATCATGGACCTTGTGTATATCCAGCCTGAGCACGGAATTCAAGTATAAAATATCTGTCGCCAGGTGATCAGGCTTTATCCTGAGCTGCAAACGGAGACGAATCTGTTGGAATCGGGCTGGCTGTCAAGCCAGCGGTTGGTGAAGGCCAGCAGGTCGAGGAGGTTGATTCTGCCGTCGGGGACGAGGTCCCAGCCGCCATTGAAGCGTGCGTCGCCGGCGGAGCTCATCCAGCAGGCCGACAGGCCCGCAAAGTCCAGCAGGTCAAGGGGTCGTGTTCGGTTCATGTCGGCCATGGTCGCATCGATCCAGTCGTTGAAACAGGTGATGTCCTGGGCGATGGTGAAATTGTCATATACGGGGGCGAGTGTGCCGACTTCAATTGAAACACCAATTAAAAATCCTTCCTCATTGTACCATCCGCCGCCGCTGTCGCCGGGGGCTGCGATGCCGCCCAGCGGGTCATATTCCGGAGTTTGCGGGGGAGCAAAATCGGAAAACAGTGTATATTCCGGGAACGTGATGCCGTTGCCGAATCTGTCGATACGGTTATGGCAGCCGCGGCGCTGGTAGTCCGGCGGGAGGTAGCCGGTTTGGGGTGTGCCGGTGCGGCCGTAACCGGTGATGCTGACCGACGAGCCGGGCTTGAGGATTCCGCGAAAACGGACCGCGGGGGTGACGCCGGTGATGGGGACTTTGAAATAAAGCAGGGCAATGTCCGGGCCGTAGGCGTCTGCGGTGGAGTCGGGATAGCGGAACCATTTGTCGGCTATGAAAAGCCGGGCCGGGTCTGCGGTGTAGCTGGAATCGAGGTTGATAAAGGCACCGCTGTAGAGGGGGAGGCCTGAGCTGTCGAAGTATTCATGAGCACTGCACAGGACCCAGTGGGGATCGATGACCACTGCGGAGGCTCTGAAGTGGAAGGCATTCTGGTTGATATAGCCTGCAGCGACGGTACTGGTGAAGTGGTTGCCGAAGGTGATATAATCTTCATCGCGGGAGCCGGAGTGCCGGGCGATTGCAAAGCCATCCTGAGCAGCCGCAAGAGCCAGCAGTAATACGTATATGAGAACTCTTTCCCGGTTCATCCATCATCCTTCTCTGTTCGGAGGTCCATCTCTGTGGACAACGCTGAATTCCATAATACCCAAAGAAAAGACTGGGGTCAAGGCAGGGTATGGGTTAATCGTCCTATGAATGTTACAAAAGATACTCGGAATTATTCCATGATGTGAGGGAAATGGCTTGACAGGGTTGGCGGGATTTCTGACAATACAATCTGAGCTGATTGTGTAATAATTGGCAAGTATGTATTTACATTTCCCGTTGCGAAACGCGATGGAAGGTTTTCGGTGCGGGAAATTTTAAGCTGCTGTGATGTTAACTCTGGATATGTCAGGATAGGAAATGGATACGTCACCTTTAATGTCATCGGATTTGGGTTCGTTTCGTTATTTTCCCCCGTTGAAATTCGGCCCGCGGATGGTTGCGGCATGGGTGATATTGTGCGGGGCGTTGTGCACTGCGGCGGCCGGTGGGGATTTGTCGAGGGAGCCGTTTTATCGCAAGTCGGATGCGCTGACGCTGCGGTCCAAGGAGGTGCATGGCGGCGGATATGACTGGCAGATGGTTCGACAGACTCAGGGGGTTACCGGGGCGGATGTGTCACGGGTGGGCTTCAGGGCGGATGCGGGACTGAAGGCGGTGGTGCCGGGAACGGTGCTCAACAGCCTGGTTTATAATGGGGTATATCCGGAGCCGTATTATGGGCTGAATAATGCCAGAGAAAAGAAGCTGATTCCGGATATAACGGAGGTTGGGAGTGCGTTTTATACGTATTGGTTCCGGACGGAGTTTGAACTGACGCCGGTGTTTGCGGGCAAGCGAGTGATTTTGCGGTTTGACGGGATTAATTATCGAGCTCAAATCTGGCTCAATGGGCGGGAAGTCGGGGCGATGGCGGGGATGTTTAGCCGGGGTTTTTTTGATGTAACGGATGTGGTGAAATACGAAGGGGCCAATGGGCTGGCGGTGCTGGTCAAGCCGGTGGATGTGCTGGGTGGGTTCTTAAATAAATTCAAGGAAGTCCGGGCGGTGGGGGAAAACAAAAACGGCGGCGACGGCCAGTTCGGCAAGAATGTGACGATGCTGATGTCGATTGGGTGGGATTTTACGTTTTCGGATGGGATTCGGGATCGCAATACGGGGATATGGAAGGATATCACGCTGTTTGCGGTGGATGGGGTGGAATTGCGAGATGCGTTTGTCAAGAGCGAGCTATCGGTGCCGGATTTGACAATCTCGCGGCAGACGATTTCGGTTGAGGTGATTAATCACAGTACGATGGCACAGGCCGGGACGGTGAAGGCGGTGATCCCGGATGCGGGGGTGGCGATTGAACAGCGGGTGGAACTGGCGGCGGGCCAGAGTAAGACGGTGACGTTTGGGCCAGAAGAGTATCTGGAGCTGGTGTTTAAGAATCCCAAGTTGTGGTGGCCGATGAACAAGGGACCGCAGCATCTGTATGGGGTGACGCTGACGTTTGAGCGGGGCGGCAAGGTGTGCGATACGGAGTCGGTGCGGTTTGCGGTGCGGCATGTGACGAGTGACCAGAATACGCCGGACCGGAGCCGGCAGTTTTATGTCAACGGCAAGCCGATTTTCCTGCACGGGACCAACTGGATTCCGGAGGCGATGCTGCGGAACAGCGAGGCCCGGACCTATACGGAACTGCGGAACACACGGCAGGCGGGGATTAATTTTATCCGCTTCTGGGCGGGCGGGATTGTCGAAAGCGATTATTTCTTTGATTTGTGCGATGAGCTGGGGATTATGGTCTCGATGGAGTTCTGGCAGTCGGGGGATACGGTGCTGCCGGAGGATCGGGAGCTGTATCGGGCCAATGCCGCCGACACGATTAAGCTGCTTCGGAATCATCCGTCGCTGGTGTATTATATCTCGGCCAATGAGCGGGATGCCAAGGGGATTGTGCCGATTAAGGATCTGGTGGATACGCTGGACGGGACGCGGGGCTGGCAGGCTGGGTCAGAGATAGACGGGATTCACGATGGCAGCCCGTATAAGTATGTCAACCCGATGTTTTATTATGATGACAGCGCGTCCAGCCGGGGCAGCCGGATAAACGGGCTGTGTCCGGAGTATGGGACGCCGTGTCTGCCGACGCTGGATTGTCTCAAGGAGATGATGGACGAAAAGGATATCTGGCCGGTGAATAAGGATGTCTGGGATTATCATGACGGCGGCGGATTCCATGATATGGTGCTGCGGTATGTGCCGGCGATTCAGGAATATGGGCCGGTGGAGTCGGCGGAGGAACTGGCGTGGAAGGGACAGATGGTGGGTGCGGTGGGGTATCGGGGCATCTGGGAATGCTGGACGTATAACCGGCAGGACTGCGGGGATCGATTTACGACGGGGGTGTGGTTCTGGTATCATAACAGCCCAACGCGGCAGGTGTGCGGGCGGATGTGGGACTGGTCGCTGGAGCCGACGGCGGCATTGTATTATTCACAGGATGCTCACGAGCCGATTCACGCGCAGTATGATTTCATCAAGAACACGGTGTCGGTGAATAATGAATTGTATGAGCCGTTCAAGGGTGCGGTGTCGATTCGGATTTTTGATCTGGATATGAAGCTTCGATATGAGAAATCGTGCGAGGTGTATGTGCGGGAGGACCGGGTGGCCAATGATGTGATGGAGGTGGTGCTGCCGGAGGATTTATCGGCGGTGCATTTTATCCGGCTGGATGTCAGAGACCGCGACGGTAAGGCGGTTGCGGATACGTTTTACTGGCGTTCGACGCAGGCCTACAAGGGCAAGAACAGTTATACCGGGCCGTTGTATGGCGGATTTGGGGATATTGAAAAGCTGCCGGAGGTTGCGCTTTCGGCGAAGGTCAAACAGCAGGACGGTAAATATACTGTGAGCCTGAAGAATCCGTCGGAGTCCCTGGCATTTATGATTCAGGTCAAACTGGCCGACGGCAAGACAGGCAAGCCCGTGCGCCCGACATTTTACACGGATAATTTTTTCAGCCTGCTGCCGGGGGAAGAAAAGACTATTGAAGTCGAAGCCTATGAGCAAGGTGGTACTGGGTATAAGATGGTGATTGACGGATGGAATGTGAAGGCTCAGTCGATAACGATTTCCGATTATACCCAACGGGTATGATTATTCCGCGACGGCCATAGGCCGCTTTTATGCCGCGTGTATTCACGGGGTAACGTTACCCTACGCAGCCGCGGTGATAAAGATAGTGCTGGAAGCTGGCGGCTGATAGCTCTTTGGCCGCGACGAACCGGAAAATTTCAAGTGGGATCAGTATAATTAAGGCTGGAAAGGAGTGTCACGATGAGGCGGATGACGGTATTGCTGGCAGGGTTGGCGGCGGTGAGTGTTGCGGCGGCGGCAGTAAATGAACATGCCGGGGTGTCCGTGGATTTCAAGCACGGCAAGCTGAAGGTGTCGGAGAATCACCGGTACCTGGTGCATGCCGACGGAACGCCGTTTTTTTACCTGGGAGACACGGCCTGGCAGTTGTTCGCCCGGCTTAATCGGGAAGAGGCCCGGCGTTATCTGGAGAATCGGCGAGCCAAGGGATTTACGGTCATTCAGGCGGTGATTCTGGCGGAATTGGACGGATTGAATACGCCGAATGCCAATGGGGATCGTCCGCTGATTGACAACGACCCGAGCAAACCGAATGAGGCCTATTTCAAGCATGTGGATGCGATTGTGGAGATGGCGCGGGATAAAGGGATTTATATGGGGCTGCTGCCGACGTGGGGGGATAAGGTGCTCAAGGCCTGGGGTGTGGGGCCGGTGGTTTTTAATGAGGCCAATGCCGAGCAGTACGGGCGGTTTCTGGGGCAGCGATACAAGGACTATCCGAATATCATCTGGATTCTGGGAGGCGACCGGGTGGCTGATAAGGTTGAGTCAGTCTGGCGGGCGATGGCACGCGGAATTAAGGCAGCCGGTGATGAGCATCTGATGACGTATCATCCGCAGGGCGGGAGGACGTCGGCGGACTGGTTTCATAACGATGCCTGGCTGGATTTCAATATGCTGCAATCAGGACATGGGAAATGGGATATGGACAATTACCGAATGATTGATAAGGATTACCAGCGCAGTCCGGTTAAGCCCTGCCTGGATGGTGAACCGAGGTACGAAAATCATCCGGTCAACTGGAAGTCCGAGCGGGGGTGGTTTAATGACTTTGATGTGCGGCAGGCGGCATACTGGGGAGTGTTTGCCGGGGCGTGCGGTCATACCTACGGCTGCCATGATATCTGGCAGATGAAGACACCCCAATTGGCCCCGATATCGGCGGCACGAGGCAACTGGTATGAGTCGATGGATTTGCCGGGGGCCGGTCAGATGCTGCACGTGCGGAGGCTGATGGAGTCGCGGCCCATGCTGGAGCGGGTGCCCGACCAGAGTATTATCAAAGCCGACCAGCAGGAAGGGGCCCAACATATTCAGGCGACACGGGGGGCGGATTATCTGATGATCTATACGCCGTATGGCAATGTGCTGGAGGTCAATGATCGTGTGATATCCGGAACGAAGCGGCGGGCGTGGTGGTATAATCCGCGAGATGGTGCCGCGGAGAAGATCGGAGAGTTTGGCCGCGGGGAACGAACACAGTTTGATCCGCGGGGAGAACCGGGGCGGGGTAATGACTGGGTGCTGGTGATTGATGATGCGGATAAAAAGTACGGCCCGCCGGGGGCTGTCAGATGATATCGGCTGTTTATGGAACAGACAAAGATTTGCGGAGATTCACATGGTGTATAAAATTAACAGAATTGTGCTGGGATGTATCATGACTTCGTTTTGTTCGGGAGTAATGGCAATGGAAGCATCTGAAATAACACCGGCTGCCGGCAGGCAAGGCCAAGCCAGGAGCATTCGGGAATTCGGGGTCCTGCCTTCCAACAGTCCCGCGGTGAATCGGGACAACCTGCAGAAGGCGATTGACTGGGCGTCGCCGTGCGGCGGGGCGCTGTACGTGGAGCCTTCCGAGGAACCGTATCGCGTGGACGGCGGGCTGGTTTTGAAAGCCAACGTGTCCCTGATTGGCGTGCATGGACCGGTCGGGCGAGGGACGCGGCACCCGGAGAAAGTGCAGCCGGTGGGCAGTGTGTTTGCTATCGAGGATGAAAAGAATCCATTCATTACCGTGGAACATGCCACCCAGATACGCGGCATTCAGTTCTGGTATCCCAAACAGACGCTTCGGAATCCGGACAAGATTATTGCGTATCCTGCAACGATTCGCTGTTCGCCTTCCAAGGGGGCGCAGGGGGTGACGCTGTCATGCCTGACGTTCTATGGAGAATACCTGGCGATGGATTTCAATGGCGGGCGGGGCGGAATTGTCGAGCAGATCTTGTTTGAACATTGTTACGGCTATCCGCTGGGCGGGGAGTTTATCCGGATAGACCATTGCTATGATATTCCGCGGATTCTGCACTGCCATGTCAATCCGGCCAACCGCCGCATGATTGACGGGGGATACAGTCGTACGGTTATCGATTCGGTAATTGCCCTCAGGACGTTTACGTATCGGATTGAGCACACCGACAATGCCCAGTTGATGGATTTGTTTACATTCGGGGCCTATGGCGGGATTTATCTTGGTGCGGCCAGCTACGGGCAGTTGACCAATTTCAATCTCGATTGCGTGAAGGTGGGTATTCATAAGCTGGGCGACAGCACCAAGAATCGCAACTGGCAGATCAGCCAGGGCTCGATTATCGCCAATGCAGGGCAGGATGTGACCGAGATTCATCCGTTCGTTATCGAAGGGATGGGGCACACGGCCATTACCAATGTGGAGGCATTTTCGGGATTGAATGGGGCTTTGACGGCGATTGAGAAGTCACAGGATTTCATGCTGGTGCGGGGCCAGGAGAAGCTGACGATTACGCTGTTCGGCTGTCGGATGCGGAATTATGCATCGGAGCAGCCTTTTACAGTAACCAATCCCAAAGCCATTATTCGAGCAGTCGGGTGTATCGATAAGAATGAAAATCTGTTTGAGTATCCGGTTTCGAAATAAACAACGTTCGTATTGCGCATTTCAATAAAAAAAAGAGGGCCTGGCGTTTGCCAGACCCTCTTTTGCGTTTAACAGGAGGCTGCCAAATTAATACGGGAAGGTGCAATCGGCGTCTGCCGGGTTATTGCATTCCAGCCACTTATTGGCGATGACAGCAAAGTCATAGATGTTGACGTAGCAATCCGGTGTACCATTGGGACCGCTGAGGTCGGCAGCCATTCCAAGGCCGTCGGCGATGACGTTTTCACAGGTGGGGATGGTCAGTGAAACGGTGATTTCATCCATCAGATCATAGACACCATCTGTGGCGGCCAGCCTCAGGACATAGATGCCTGGAACGGTCGGGAAGGTAACGCCGGGATCTTCGGCGGTGATGTCACTGAAGACGACCGAGGCCGGATCGACACCTGTGGGAACCTGCGCGACCGACCATGTCAGGCTCAGCGGGGCAGGCATACCATCGTCAATAAGCCGGGTGGCATCCATCGGGACCGGGACGCCTTTGTAAAAGACGGTCTGGTCGGGACCGGCGGTGATCAGGGGAGCCTTGTCGCCTTGGGCGGCCAGGGCTAAAATCTCGGCATCGCTGAGGGCATAGTTGTAGACGCGGAGATCGTCCACCATGCCGGGCCATATCCGTTCTGCATCGGCGCGGTTGCCGATCTGCAGGGGCAGAGTGCCGGTTCCAAGTGCATAGCCGACGGGCACGTCAGCGGTAGTGTCGAGAATGCCGTCGATATAAATCTTCATCTGGTGATTGACGCCGTCAAAGACACCAACGACATGCTGCCAGGCCGGACGGAAGACCTGACGGACACTGAAGACTTCACGCTGAGGACTGCCGGATTGCACGAGATTCCAGCGATTGGCATTGATCTGGAAACGCCAGCCGGCCAAATCATAGCCGATAAGCATGGGAGTAGCAGGGGAAGGTCCGCTGCCCTCTGCTTCAACCTTAGCCCAGGCAGCAACGCTCAACCCGGTTCTTGTTGAATAATAATTGGGGTCCACATTGCCGAGGGAGTTGGGGACTTCCCAGTACTGCTGAGACATGAAGTTCACCGCGGTGGGTGAGATATGACCGGCAACAAGGTTGGGTTCAGAGTTAGCTAAATGGTGGAATATGCCGTCAAAATCGCCAGCGATATCGACCAGTGTGTTGGGGTCGGGCAGGCTTTCAAAATCCCAGCGCGACAGCATTTTGTCGTCAGCATGGTCACGGACATAGACTGTAATGGTATCCTTGACCGTGTTATCGCCATCATTGGCTTGCATTTGCAGGGTGTAGGTGCCTTTGACGCTGAAGCTGATAACCGGACTCAGCACGGCTGTATCTGAGAAGGTGACTGTGCCGGGGCCATCGAGCTTGGACCACTCGATAGCGACATTTTCGGTATCCGGATCAAACACGGTTCCGAGCGGCTGGATGGTGTTTTCAACGTAAACAATAAAATCAGTTCCGGCATTGGCGACCGGGAAACGATTGAATGTGGCGCCGCTCATCAGATAGACGGCGTTGGAGAACATTTTTCCACCTTCTTCAGTCAGGTTATAGGTGCCGTCTCCGGTGCCGCCGGCTTCGCTGGTGGCAAAGGCCATACGTGGTCCGTTGGCAAACTGGCCGGAACCGGCGTAAAACTCAGTCCCTGTTGTCCATTGGGCGATCCAGACCCACTGGCCGCCGGTCACTGCACGTGTTGCCAGAATTGTACCATTGCCGGCATTGGTGATCTGAAGCATGCTCATGACACCCTGTGAAATGACATCCACCTGGTCATTGGCGTCCAGTGTTACCTTGGCAAATACGGGGCTGGTTTTATCTATAACCAGCATGTTGTCACTGACATTCGGACTGGTAATGCCGGTTGCATTAAACCATTTCCAGTGCGAGCTGCGCCAGATATAAGGATTCATGTGGAGTATGGGTTTGGTAATGGAGTTCCACAGACCGACTTCCGTCGCGTTAGAAGCATAGCTGCCGCTGGATCCATGGCGGCCGATAATGATCAGGTCATAGCCGTTGGCTTCGTTGCGTTTAGCCTCGGTCATATCCTGCGGGGTTTGCATCCGGGTGACCGTATACCCTTCCGCTGTGAGACGATCGATGAAACCGCGGTCGTGCGGCGTGGCCTCATTCCAGCAATCTGATACCCACAGAATGCTGGTTGCTGATGCGATTGTCGACAGACAAATCAGCATCAATCCAAGTTTTACTGCATTTTTGTTCATCATTTTACCCTTTCCAGTTAAATGTTATGAAATTTTCAACTGTAACTACGGTTTTATCCGGTGTGACCGCTCAGGGTCTGCCGGCCTGATACATCTCTGCGATTTCAATGTCAGTCATGGCGCGGCCGAGAATAACGATTTCATCCATTTTGCCGTTAAAGCGAGAACCATCGTTGGGAGCACTGTCCGAGCCGATGAACAGCCCTGCATCTGCCACGACCTGTTTATGCGGCCAGCTTTTTGAATCGATGAGCATGCCGTTCAGGTAGAACCGGACCGTTTGATTATCATGGGTTGCTGCGATATGGAGCCAGCCGGACTGTTCCGGGATTTTGGTGCTGTAGATTTGATTTTTTGCGTCTTCGGTATTCTTTTTTCTTGCCAGATGGATATTTTGCTTCCAGTCCGACGAGGTGGGGCTTTGATAGCCCAATTGATAATTGCACAGTTCCTGCGGGGCGATACGATTGGACAGGATATGTCCGCCGTCTTTTGCGTTGGCGCAATAAATCCATGCGGCCACGGTGACAGGTCCATTGGTACACAGTTTCGGATCGGCAGCGACTTCCACCTGCTGTTTCTGGGAACGGTCGAACTGAAGTGCCGTTTTCCGGGGCCATCTGCCGGTTGTCCATGCGGGTTTGTTTTTGTCATTCAGGCTGCACAGGGCACCGTCGAGTGAACCTGACGTGGATGGCGCCAGATTGATTAAAGTGTCAGGATTGGCCGCATCTTTTTCGAATGTATAATAGGCGATGAGGTCAGGGTCTCGACGCAACTGGAAGCTGTACGCCGTCCAGCGGTCGTAGGAGGATTCGGCGGCCTTGAGTCTGGCATTGAATTCCGCCGGACGGACAAAGAGGCTGGAAATGCCCTGTTTTTGGGAGAGTCGGCCCTGGGTGTTGGCCTGGCCGGCCTGGGTTTCGGTCAGCGTCATGCGCTGCTCAAAACGCAGGGGGTTGGAGCCGGAACGCAATTCCACTTTGCCCTGATAGACATGGGTCATGGTATTATTCACAGCATCGACACTGACGCCGAATTCGGTGCCGTAATCGACAATGCTGGCCTGCGGGGAACGCACGACAAAAGGCATTTCGGATGTTTTATCGATTTTAACCACGACCTGCCCCTGTTGGAGATAGAGCTGACAGGCGGATTCGATGCTGAACTGGGCCGGGGCCTGAATGATGGCTACTGTGCCGTTATCAAAGCCGATTTCGGCAAGACCTTTAGTTAATTTCATCGGGCCGGGGTAGAGGTCGCAGCCGGGCAGAATCTGGCCCGAGGCGTTTTCCCATTTGGCATCGATACAGTTGACGACTTTTGCAGCCGGATCGGTTGTCGTAACCGGATTTGTCCGGGCAAAGAAGATCAGCAGGATAATGGCCGCCGCCGATACGATGAGGGAGACCAGGGACATCTTGCTGAAGTTATGAACGACACGGTCTCTGGGGGGGAGGACTGTCAGCGATTCGTTTGCTTTGGGCTGAGGGATGGCCGGGGCGGTTTTTTCCGCGTCGGCCAGGCAGTTCCACAGATTCTGGTCCAGGAATGCCGACTGGCCGGACTCGGCCATGGACAGCATCTCAATATCATTGAGTCCGATATAAGATGCGATGAAATCATAGTAAATCTGCCGTGCCGCGGCGCTGTCGGACAGAAGCGTATTGAGCTGCCGAAACTCGGCTTCGGTAATAGATCCCTCTATCGACAACATCAGCAGATGCGTCAATTGGTCAATAAACTGAGGATCTTTATGCAGGGGGTTCATCGTTTATCCTTCCATTGCCATCTTCAGGCGAATGCACCGAATCAGACGTCCGTGAATGCCGGATACCTTTTTCAATGCCGCCGGCGAGGATATTCCCAGACGCTGGCCGATTTTGGTGAACGGCATCTCCTGTTCATATCGCATTTTCACAAGCTGCATATCACCCGGCGCCAGTTTTTTGATGCATTCCCTGAGCGTATCCATCCGGTGGTTGAACTGACGGGATGCGGTTGCAGACTCCTCATCGATCTTGGTCTGCAGGGTCTCATCAAAGTGCAGCTTGCCTTCTTTTTTGCTTTTGCGGAAATAATTCATAATTTCAAATCGGGCCGTTGTCAGGCTCCAGGCGACAAAATCCGTTTCGGGTCTGTACTGGTCGAATTTTTTCCAGAGAATCGACAGCGTATTCTGGAGAATATCATCTGCATCCGCGAAATTGGGCACATAGGTCAGAATATAGCCCAGTATGCATTTCTGGTTGGGCAGAAGCAGGCTTAAAAACTTATCGGAATTTTCTTTCTTTTCAGTATCCACTGAATTCTATTCTGCGTAAGACCACAATTATTGAAATCACACCATAGCCATATACATAGTACGTTTGAGCACGGTGGACCATTAACTTGATTTTCAAAAAGACTGGCAATCTTTCGACATAAAATCATCAAGTTCTTGAGAAAAGAAAGGGGTGAAGAAAGAATAAATTTTGTATACCTTTAAAGGGGCCCGAAATGTCTGATAATGGTTTATATCAGATCGCCCATATCCAAGCCATTATTAATATTGAAAACATTATTTTGTCATAATCAGGATGGACTGAGCGGCCGCCAGACGGATATAGGGGGATTCGCTGTTGAGTGCTTTTGCGAGGTATCCTGTTAGAATTTCGGCATTTATGTTCCCAATAGCCATAACTGCCGTTCCAGTGGCGACGGTGGCTTGATTCAAGTCCGGACTGGTCTGGAAATATTTCACCAGATTTTCAAGTCCGCTGGAATCGCCGAGTTTACCCAGTTCGTCCGCGGCACACAGGCGGACTTCGGCAATGTCGTCTTTGAGCATGGTCTGGATGGCTTCTCTGGCTTCTTTGGTTCCCAGTGCTCCCATCCCGCGAATACCCATGACGCGGTCATCGGCGAATTTGCTGATGAGCAGGGGCCAGAGCTTATCCTTGTAAATCCGCACATCTTTGAGACGGGCGATGGAATCTACTGCTTGAAGACGGACTTTGTCGGGAGAGTCATTGTCGCGGGAGGCCTGATAAATCAGGGGCAAATCTTCTTTATTTCCCAGTTTTCCCAGGAGTAAGATGGCATTGGCTCGAACGGTGCCGTCGGGACTTTGTGCCGCTTCCCGGATTTTGGCGTAATGGGAGGTATCTCCTGTTTTGACCAGGGCATAGGCGCCGGCGATTTGGACATTCTGGTCGGGATCGGCAAGGGCTTTTTTGAGATGGTCGCCGCAAGTGGGGCACCGCATGTCACCAATTGCGGCGGCGGCCACAAAGCGAACTGCGACCGAAGGATCATTGAGTTTCTGGATGATATCGCCAATCAAGTCTTTCTGGTTAGTCAATGCGGCGATCTCAATGGCATGATGGCGGATGTAGGCGTTATTGTCGGAGATTCCTGTTTTGATGATTGCATACGCCTGGCTTTTGAGGGGCTGTAAATCGACCGGCTTGACCGGGACGGTCATGGACGCAGCGGGAGCTGGCTGTTCAGGCGAATTGCATCCGCATACGATACAGGCGGCCGCGATCAGTACATACGCAATGGATTTCATCGTCTTGTTCTCCGTCTATGTCTTTTCAGAATTATCATTATGGTTGTTAATATAAGCATACCGGCAGGGAGTTTGTCAATCCAATCTCCGTTGCGGGTGTAAAATGTTACCGTTTTGATGCGTGGGATATGGTCCATGAACCAGCCTTCAACGCCCTGGCGGTCCATGACATTTTCGGGCAGGGTGCCGGCCTGAAACTCGTTGCGCAGTCTGCCGTCCGGCTCGATGAGACAACTGATGCCGGTGTTGACGCTGCGGAGGATGGAAATACGGTTTTCGATGCAGCGAAAGACGCTGATGGCCGTGCGCTGAGGCAGTTCGACGGAGGGAACGACGGTTTTATCTTTGAATTGGACATACCAGCCGTCGTTGCTCATGTTGACCAGCCAGTCCGCGGCCTTGATGTCGTCCTGATAGACCATTTTTCGGCTGATGGCCGGGTCGGTGTCTTCGTAGCAAATCAGGACGCCGAAGCGATATTCTATGTTATTGAGCCTGGCCGGAAACAGAACAAAGTCTTCACCGGGAGTCAGGTTGTAATCGTAATCATAGGGGCTAAGCTGCATAAATAGTTTATATAACGGGGGAAACGATTTCTTGAAGGGGATATATTCGCCGAAGGGAACCAGATGGATTTTGTCGTATCGCAGGTGGCTTTGTCTTCCGGAGGGCAGATACAGATAGGCGGAGTTATAACGGTCCACAATACCCAATTCGCCGCGAACCACGCCCACATCCGCACCGTGGGCGCCGACTAATATATAGCATTGGTTCTTTTTGGCATATTCGGCAATCAGGCGATTGAACAACACCGGTTCGCTTTCGGGTTTATCGAGAAAATATTCACGATATCCGGGATTGAGGCTGGTCAGGACCATGGTTTCCGGCCAGACGATAAGTTTGGCACCGGCCTGAATGCACTGGTCGCTGAGTACAAACAGATTATCAAGAATCGCCCCGGCGTTATCGGTTTCTTCCTTGACGGCGGTGGGGACATTGGTCTGAACCGAAGCGGCCGAGCAATTCGAGGATATCTGTCGATTGGCGTCGATTTCTTTAAGTTGGTAATTTCCATAAAGAATAGATGCCCCAATCAGTGCACCTGTCAGGGCGGCACTGAGCCAGAGACGTTTACTCAAAATGCGTCTGTGTCCGATTGCCAGAACGGCCTCGGCAGCCACGCCGTTGACCGC
>CAZKAI010000077.1:0-4099 GCA_964550565.1 uncultured Pirellulales bacterium | reverse complement strand
AAATGCGTCTGTGTCCGATTGCCAGAACGGCCTCGGCAGCCACGCCGTTGACCGCGGCAATCAGGGCGGATATACCGAAGGTGCCGAACAGGTCGGCGATCTGAATCAGCGGCAGATGCTGATACTGGCTGTGGGCCAGAAAATACCAACTGAAACCGGTAAACAGGAATGATTGGATAGATTCGGCTCCGACAAACAGGATGGGTACGGCAAGTACCATAGGCCAGTTACGCCGGCGTAAGGCGCGAACGCCCAGAGCCAGCAGCGGCCAGTACAGGGCCTGGAATGCGGCAAAACACGCATAACCCGGCCCGGTAACAGGAATCAGCCAGTAGAGGTTGCCCAGCCAGTAGGCCAGCGAGATCAGAAATGCGATGAAGAATAAGGATTTGCCCGGTGATTGAGGGTGGCAGGCCAGGACAAACGGTACCAGGGCAATCCACGCCAGCCCGTCCAGATTCCAGGGAGCCTGACAAACCGTCAGCAGACCTGCGGACAATATCAGCAGGGGGATCTGCAATAGATAATAGGGTTTACGTCTATTACCGGGCTGAGTTGAATTTATCTTGCCACCCATGTCGTCAGCTCCTTGAGGGCTTTCTGGATCGCGCTGCGATCGTAGGTTTTTCCATTATTCATCCGGATATGAAATTGTTTAATGAAGGCCTCCAGAAACAGCGGCGTGTCGAGGATGGTCTGGGCGTGAATGCCCATTTCCACGAACAGGCGTTTAAGCTCGAATGATTCGAATTGATTCAACGGGGCGGTGCTGTTGGTCTCGATTTGGGCTTTGAGGTCGGCCAGTCGCTTGCGGGAGTTGATGACATAGTCTTCGGAGATATCGAAGCCGCAGTAGTTGCGTCCCAATTGCAGTGCAGCGGCGGCAGTGGTGCCGGAACCGCTGAATGGGTCCAGGACCATGTCGCCGGGATTGGAACTGACCGCGACGGCGCGTGCCAGCAGCAGTTCAGGCATCTGGCAGGGGTGCCAGCCCTGGCGTTCTTTAAATGAGCCGCAAACGCGGGAATAGCAATCCCAGGTGTCGCCGGCAATTTTGCCGATGCTGATAGCCCGGGCGTCGTTGTAATAAAGCTGCCGGTCGGAGGGGATGCGGACGGCCAGGTCGTTGAAGACAAAGTTTTTCACATCCCGGACAAAGTATAGGATATGGGTATGCGACTTGGCGAATTTCTGGGTGGTCTGCTGGCCGAAGGTGTAGTGCCAGATGATCCAGTTGCGAACGCTCAGGCCGAGTTCTTCGCCGATGATGCGAATGTGGGCGGCATAGTCGTCGGCAATGGCGATGTAGAAAGAGCCGTGGGGCTTGAGTACCCGCAGGCAGGCCGTCATCCAGTCCCGCGTCCAGGCCAGATAATTGTTTTTTTCGAGCTTGTCGTGGTATTTGTCGTAGCGAAAGCCGACATTAAACGGCGGATCGGCAAAGACCATATCCACAAACGGCTGATCGATTTTGTCGAGCAGCTCGATGCAGTCGCCAAGCAGGATATTATTGTGATACTCGTGCATAGGGCGATATCATACAAGCAAGCCAAATGTTTGCAAGTCTTGTCTGGAAAAAGGATTATTTAAAAAATCCGGCCAGCCTTGCTACCGTCAGGCTGGTGTAATCCGGCACCTGAATCAGGGCATCGGCTGCCTCGGGCAACTCGGCCGGGTCTGTTCCTATAGTAATGGCGACATATTTCATCCCGGCGTTACGACAGGCCTTGAATCCGGAGGAAGAATCTTCAAAAACAAGGCATTTTTCCGGCGGGAGTTCCAATTTTGCTGCGGCTCGAAGGAGTCCTTCCGGGTCCGGTTTGCCCACTTTCAGCATGTCGCGATTGATAGCAGTCTTGAAAAAGCGGCTGATATCCAGTCCATTGAGGACAAAATCGACATTTTCTCTCGGGGAATTGGAGGCCGCTCCGCAGGGGATGCCTGCCGCGGTCAGGTCTTCCAGCAGGCGGCGCAGGCCGGGGATTTCCTTGAGATGCGGGGCGAAACTGGTCCGGTAGAACAATTCCTTTTCGTCTGCAATCTGCTGAATCAACTCGGCGGGGGCGTGGTCTCCGAAGAGATTGCGAACGATTTTATCATTGCTGCGGGCGTGGATTCGCTCGTGATAATCCCGCTCGGTGAAATTCAGGCCATGTTTGGCGGTCAGGGCCAGCCACGCATCCCTGTGAAAGGCGGTATTATTGACCATCGTGCCGTCCACGTCAAAAATGACGGCAAAAGTCGGTTTTTCTGTTTTCAATTTCAGTTTTCCTGTTTAAAGTAGTCCAAAAAGAGAGGAAAAGTGTACGGGAATCGGGTTCGGAAAGCAAGGGGCTTTGAGTCAACCCGCAATATTACACTTTATTCCTTGCATGTTTTATCGTTGAGGAGCAGAACAAATGCAGAATAATGAACTTACGCCACAGGGCGGCCAAATACTGATTTATCAAACCGAAAACGGCCAGACCAAAATCGAAGTCCGGCTGGACGGTGAAACCCTTTGGCTGTCGCAGGCGGATTTGGCCCGGCTTTACCAAACGACACGACAGAATATAACTATCCATATTCAAAACATTTATGAAGAAAAAGAACTGGGGCCGGAGGCAACTTGTAAGGATTATTTACAAGTTCAAAATGAAGGAAATCGGCCCATCAGTAGGCAGATTAAGCATTACAATCTGGAAATGATTATTGCTGTCGGATACCGGATCAAGTCGCGTATTGCAACGCATTTTCGGCAATGGGCGACGCAGCGGCTTCGGGAGTATATCGTCAAGGGGTTTGTTCTGGACGATGAACGTCTTAAAAACCCCGACCACCCGTTTGATTATTTCGATGAATTGCTCCGCCGGATTCAGGATATACGCACGTCCGAGCGGCGGTTTTATCAGAAAATCACCGATATTTATGCCACCAGCGTCGATTATGATCCAACGGCGGAAGTCAGCCTGACGTTTTTCAAGACTGTCCAGAACAAACTGCATTGGGCGATTACAGGCATGACCGCCGCCGAGATTGTTCACAAGCGGGCCGATGCCGACAAGCCCAATATGGGCATGACCAATTGGCGGGGTGAAAAGGTTCGCAAGACCGATGTAACGATTGCCAAAAATTATCTGAATGAACAGGAACTTGTGGCATTAAATAATCTGGTCGAGCAATACCTGATTTTTGCAGAAGGTCAGGCGATGCGGCGGATTCCGATGTATATGAAAGACTGGGTTGAAAAACTGCACGGCTTTTTGTCACTGAATGACCGGGATATTTTGAATAATGCCGGGACGATTTCGCATGACATGGCTAAAGAATTTGCTGAGAGTGAGTATGAGAAATTCAATCGGAAACGAATCGAATGGGCGGACAGGCAAGAAAATGATTTTGATAAGGTAATTAAGCAGCTTCCATCACGGCAAAAAAAGCTGTCAAGACGAAAGAAATAAAATAGTATGTTCAATTGATCCCTTTCAAAATGCTGAAAAAAGAAGAACTCATAGAAATCATCAAAGACGCCTTCAGGGATGTACCTTATCCGGGTGATGACAGTATTGGCAGTGATCACTGTTGGGAATGCCAGCATGTGGCTGACACGCTTCGCGGAAAAAGGTCTCAAGAAATCACACTTGAATTTTCTTCTAAAAGACTTGCGACATCCGGATAGTATTTGTTTGCTTTCGTCTGAGGCCTACCAGTATTATTTGCCGGCATTGCTTTTGCTTATTGTGGAATATCAGGGACAAAATAAATTAGGCGATTGGGAGATTTGGCCTATATATGGATTACAGGCAGATGAGCCGGAATCCCAGTATTATGATTTTACCGTAGAGGGATACAAAATATTCAATAATCAGCAAAAACATGTGATACGGTTGTTTTTGGAATATTTAATTGATGCGGATCCTAATGAATATGGCGACGAGGATAGCCCGCCCAAAGAAGCACTAAAGAATTACTGGGATCAATGGTAAGGATGAATTTGTGAGCTTTACATCCGTGGATTTGATTATGAACCCTATCTTTGCATAGCAGGCAGGTATATGAAATCGAAAGAATCGGCGATTGAACGGTATATTAAACTGCGTGAGCTGATTGACCAGATGGC
>CAZKAI010000076.1:13115-20449 GCA_964550565.1 uncultured Pirellulales bacterium | reverse complement strand
GTAGTGTATGTAAGTAATTGTAATATAAATGGCTTACAATATCATATATATCTAATTTTTGGGGATTTCTCGTGCATTCAAGATTATGGCTCCTCATGCTTGCCGTTATTGGATTCGGATGTAATTGTATGGCCGCCTGTCCAGAGGGGGATTTGGATGGGAATTGTACGGTAGATTTTGAAGATCTCAGGCTGTTCGCTTCTTCCTGGCTGGATGATGATATCGTCCCAGCCAATCTGAATAAGACCGGGTTGGTGGATATCAGCGACTTCGCTATTCTTGGGCAAAATTGGGGAGAATACGGCTACAAATTAGTTATTAATGAACTGATGGCAGACAATGCCGGCACAATCGAAGACCCAGATGAAGCTGAGGCATATCCGGATTGGTTTGAGATTTATAATTATGGTTCTTTGCCGATAGATGTCGGCGGCATGTTTGTGACCGATAAACTGTCAACCCCCATGCTGTGGCAAATCCCTTCCAATGCTCCGGACCAGACGACGATTCTGCCGGGAGAGTTTAAGCTCTTCTGGGCGGATGAAGATACCGACCAGGGGCCGCTTCATGTGAATTTCAAATTAAGCGCCGGCGGAGAAGCGGTGGGGCTTTTTGACAATTCAGGCAAACAGATTGATGCTGTTTCATTTGACAGCCTGGGCGAAGATGATTCCTGGGGGCGATACCCCAACGGGGGCTCCCTGTGGCAGCTATTCGATACTGGTACCGCTACGCCGGGAAGTTCCAACGGCGGTGAATCGGCAGACCGAGGTATTCTTATTCATGAAATCATGTATCATCCCGGCCATGATGAGACCGCATTTGAACCCGAACCGATTGAACTGGAGTATATTGAGATTGTCAATGCCAGCACCAGTGCCGTGCTCCTTGACGGATGGCGGCTGGTGGATGGAGTTTCTTTTGCGATGCCTTCCGGTACCGTTCTTGGTGCCGGTGAATACCTTGTGATTGCGGCCAATACGGAAGCGTTTACTGCCCAGTATCCGCAGATTACAAATGTTGTTGGCGGATGGACAGGCAAACTGAGCAACAGCGGCGAACAAATCACGCTGGTTAATTCCATCGGGACAGTCATAGACACTGTCCGCTATTGTGATGAAGGTGACTGGGGCCAGCGCGTATTGGGGCCGCTGGATCACAATCATCGCGGATGGCTCTGGTCCAATGCCCATGATGGAGATGGCAAGTCCCTCGAATTGGTGAATCTGCAGATTGCCAATGAATACGGCCAGAACTGGAAGGCCAGTCTGCCTGAGCAGGGGACTCCGGGCAGACCGAATTCCGCGGCCGCCATCACTGCTGCTCCGATTATTCTGGACGTCAGCCACAATCCTGTTGTGCCCTCCAGCACACAGTCCGTGACGGTTGCTGCCCGTATTTTGGATCAGGCCAAAACAGGTGTGACGGTTATGCTGCGATGGCGCGTTGACGAGTCGGTCTATGTCAAGAGTCAGTATCCTGTGTATGAGCAGGAGAGTTATGCCGAAATTCCCATGCTGGATGACGGCCTTCATGGTGATGGCCAGGCCGGAGACGGTGTTTATGGCGCTGTCATACCCGCCCAGCCTGATAAAACCATCGTTGAGTATTTTTTGGAAGCCGCCGATGGTTCCTCGAATACAAGAACCTGGCCCGCTCCCTGCGAGGTGGATGGGCAGATGCAGCAGGTAGCCAATCTGCTGTATCAGGTGGATGATTCGTTTGTATCCGATACCGCATGGCAGGCCGGCAAGCAGCCGGTTTATTACATCATTATGACCGAGGCTGAACGGGAACGACTTGAGGCTATCGGCAGGGATGATAATGAACGCTATTCCGATGCCCAGATGAATGCTGCATTTATCAGTGTGGATGGAATCGATACCAGGATCCGTTATGGAGTCGGGGTGCGTAACCGCGGCGAAGGAACACGACGAATCCCCCCGAATAATTATCATATCAATTTCAGGCGTGACCACCTCTGGAAAGAGGTATCCGCTATTAACATCAACAGCAAATACACGTATTTGCAGCTTATGGGAAGTGTCCTGTTCCAGAAAGCCGGTCTTGTTGCAGCCGATGCGACGGCGGTGCAGGTTCGTGTCAATGGTGAAAATTTGGCCCTGACGGATACGATTCCGAGCCGGATGTATGGTACCTATGTCCACCTGGAGGCTGTTGACGGCGATTTTGCAGACAACCATTTTCCAGGCGACGAAGAAGGCAATGTCTATAAGGCCTCAATCTATCCCCAGGTGGCGGATTTGACCTATCGAGGAACGAATCCTGCTGATTACGTGGCTCGGGGCTATACCAAGGGCACCAATGAGTCGGAAAACAACTGGAGTGATTTATTTGAATTGACCAATGTCCTGCAGAATGAGCCGGATGAGACTTATCTCCAGCGATTGCCGCAGGTCGTTAATACCGAGCAGTGGATTCGGTGGTATGCCGCAGAGGTCCTGATGGGCAATAATGAAACCAATCTGAGCACCGGTTACGGCGACGACTACCGGATGTATTGCGGCATTAATGACCCCCGTTTTGTGCTGGTTACCCATGATAATGATACAATTCTGGGCCTGGGGGATAATCCGGCCTCTCCGACGGCATCTATCTGGCAGATGGTCGCTCCGCATACGAATGTCACAATGACAGTGATAAAGCGATTCCTGCAGCATCCGGAATACGTCGGAAAATACTATGCCGAATTAAAACGCCTGACCGAAACCGTATTTGCTCCGGTGAATATGAATCCGCTGCTGGACCAGATGCTGGGTGATTTTGTTCCCGCGTCGCAAATAGTCAAGATGAAACAATTCGTTGTCAATCGCAATGCCAGTGTCCTTTCGCAGATTCCGCAGACATTTACTGCGGTGACGAGTTTGTCTAAAGTCAACGGTTTTTATCAGACAACCGCCTCAACCGTTTCTGTCAATGGCACGGCTAACGCCATCGAAACGCGGGCAGTCCGGGTCAATGATTTGCCTGCGGCATGGGCTCCTGTAACAGGAACCTGGTCTTGTGCCGATGTTCCGCTCCAGCCGGGCATTAACCGAATTATCATTGAGACCTTTGATAATCCCGAAGGGCTTGGAGCAGAACTCTATCGGAATTATGTCGATATCTGGTATAATGACGACAATCAAAGTACATTGTCGGGAACGCTCACTGCAAACACAGTATTGGATGCGGCATCCGGGCCATGGCAGGTTACTGGGGATGTGGTCATCCCAACGAATATCACTCTGACGATAGAACCCGGTACGACATTATTCTTTGATTCAGGCACGGGAATTACCGTCAATGGCCAACTGCTGGCCGAAGGCGGTGAATTTGCCCGAATCCGGATGACCCGAGTCCCGGGCGGTTCAAGCTGGGATGGAATCAAGCTCTCAAACACCCTGTCGGATAATCGATTGAACTTCGTTGATATGGAATACGGCGACTACCAGGGCGAGTCGATCAGCATTCAGTCATCCCGGGTGCTGCTGGATAATATGACCTGGGTCAGTACCGGAGGTACCACGCAGATTCTGGACATGTCGCATCCCTTGGCCCTGATTACCCATTGTATATTTCCCACCGTCGGCGGGATTGAGACGGTTCATGGAACAGGCCTTGCCGGCGAGGAATATCTTATCTTTGCAGGCAATACTTTCGGCTCGACTTCGGGATATAACGATATTGTTGATTTTACCGGCGGTCAGCGTCCAGGGCCGATTATTCAGTTTTACAACAACACCTTCCTCGGCGGCGGGGATGATGGTCCCGACCTCGATTCGACAGATGCCCATGTGGAAGGCAACCTGTTTACCAATTTCCATCAGACCACGCCGGATCAGGACAGTCCCTCGTATGCCGTGGCGACCGGCGACAAGTCGCAGGTCTGCATCGTCCGTAATATCTTTGTGAATAATGACCACGCGATCCTGCACAAGGAAGACGTCTATAGCTGGACGCAGAACAATACGATTGTAAATTGTGCCATTGCGGCCGTCAGTTTCGGCGAGCCGTTCCGTTCCACGCCGCGCGACCCCGGCAAAGGGACCTATCTGGACAGCAATATCTTCTGGAATAATACCGCAATCTTTGAGCATTACTTTGACAATCCTGTCGGCTATGGTCCTACGGGTTCTGTCGGCGTCTATCGCAGCCTTCTGCCTGAATCGTGGCATTTCTTCGGACAACAGAATATTGATGCTGATCCGCTGTTTAAAGACCCGCTTGCGGATTGGACCCTCCTGCCCGGTTCCGTGGCCATTGGATCCGGCTCAAACGGTCAGGATATGGGTGCTGGTGTTCCGGCCGGGGCTTCGGTCTGGGGGCAGCCCGAGGCCATTACACACCGGACCGATGCCGATTTGACCGTCTCCGGGCCGGGTATTACGCATTACAAATATCGGCTCGTGGACAATGGCGTGCCGGGAGCATGGAGTGATGAAATCGTATTGCCGATCAATGCCGATGACTTCCCGGCAGACCCGAATGCGGTTTACGGCCGGATTCATCTGGATGGATTACAGCATGGACATACCTATCGCGTCGATGTGATTGGCAAAAACTCCGCCGGACTCTGGCAGGGCCAGCGTTTCCGGGATACGGATTTCTTTGCTCCGGGCAATATCGACGGAAATTCCTCCGCGGAATGGACGGTTGATACGTCTTCAAGTCACTTGATGATTCATGAAGTACTGGCAAATAATCTGTCCGATGCTCATGAAGGAACGTATCCTGACATGATTGAATTGTATTATGATGGAGCACAACCGCTCGATCTTGGCGGATACCGATTGACGGATGATATGGACTTGCCTGCCAGATTTGTATTTCCGGATAATACCCTAATGAATCCCGGGGACTATCGGATTGTCTATGCCGATACAGCCGCCACATCCGGAATCCATACAGGCTTTGCGTTGGATGCCGACGGTGACAAGCTGTATTTACTGGATTCCGCAGGCACTGTCATGGATTCGGTGACCTTTGGCACTCAATTGCCGGACTTGTCGATAGGTCGCATGGGCGACGCCAAACAATGGACATTGACTGAGCCGACGCCGGGTGCGGAAAATAAAGCAGCAGCCCGAGGTGATTTCAGGACGCTGAAAATCAATGAATGGCTGGCCGACGGCGAAATCAGTTTCGTTGAAGAGTGGCTGGAGCTCTATAATCCCAGTCCCTGGCCCGTCGATATGGGCGGACTTTATGTGACCGACGACCCGGTTGCCGACCCGAACAAATGTCAGCTTCCTCCGCTGAGTTTCATCGGCGGACTGGGCTATGCAAAATTGACTGCCGGCGGAAAGGATGTCACCTTTTCGCTCAATGCCGACGGAGAAATGCTGGCACTTTATGATGCCGACCTGAATCCGATTGATAATGTAATCTATGGCCCCCAGACGACCGATATCTCCATGGGACGCTGGCCGGATGGCGCAAGTACCCTGGCATTCTTTGATATCCCGACCCCGGGTGCAGCCAATCCCAAAGGCCCCGCGATTATCGAAACAACATTGCCAATCCTTGCGGAAAATGCGGCCAAGCGGGTCTGGATTCCCTCCGCCGAGGTGGATTCAGCATGGAAGGGCGGCAGCCCATTTGATGATTACGCATGGACTCATGGCGTGGCTGTCGCAGGAAAAGCCGGCGGCGTGGGATATGAACGGAATCCGGGCGATTCCGTAAATTTCACGGACCTTATCAGTTACGATGTGTCCGCCATGCGGGGGACCACGGGCAGTTGTTATATCCGAATTCCATTTATTCTCACCGACCAGCAACGAGCTGCTCTGACGAGCCTGACGTTTCATGTTCGCAGCGATGATGCCTTTATCGCCTACATCAATGGTGCCAAAGCCGCTCAGAGCAGTCGGGTACCGACCAGTCCTGCGTGGAACTCGTATGCAACAGGGTCTGTCAGCTCGGATTCCGCGGCCAGGCAATGGGTCGATTTTGTAATCACTGACGAAGCTGTTCTTAATACGCTTCAGGCTGGCCAGAACATGCTTGCGATTCATGCCCTGGATGTCGTTAACAGCAGCGATTTCCTGATGTCGTGCATGCTGGATGTGACGATTGAATTGACCGGTGTCGATGATATTGTGGCCGAAGCGATTCTTTCGGAAGATGCGGCTAAGCGGGTCTTTATCCCGGCGGCTGAGGTGGATTCGGCCTGGCAGGGCGGTATGGAATTTGATGATACGGCATGGACCCACGGCGTGATTGTTGCGGGGAAAGCCGGCGGTGTGGGATATGAACTGAATCCGGACGATTCGGTGAATTTCACCGACCTTATCAGTTATGATGTTTCAGCAACGCAGGGAAGCTGCTACATTCGGGTGCCGTTTACGCTGACCGAGGAACAGGCCTCTTCTTATCTCAACCTGATTCTTCATGTTCGCAGTGATGATGCTTTTATTGCCTATGTTAACGGCGTCAAAGCCGCCCAGAGCGACCGCGTGCCGGCGGCTCCTGCATGGAATTCCTATGCCGCAGCCGATACCAGCTCGGATACGGTATCCAGGCAGCTCTTCGACTATGTGATTACCGATCCGGCTGTTTTGGATACGCTCAGGGTTGGTCAGAACATCCTTGCCGTTCATGCACTTAACTCATCCAACAGCAGTGATTTCCTGGTATCGTTCAGTCTGGACGTAACAAGGACGGTTCCCGCAAGCGATCAAAATAATCTGGCCAGGCAGCGTGCGATTTTCAATCATTTACGGATTACCGAAATAATGTACCACCCTTCCGACGGCAGCGATCTGGAATATATTGAGCTGCAGAATATCGGGACGGAGGAGCTGGATATCACAGGCGTACGGCTGGGTGATGGAATTGCATTTACCTTTCCGGCAATGACATTGGCCGCAGGTGAATACATGGTGGCTGTAAATAATAGCGTCGCGTTTCAGGCCAGATATGGAACGGATATCCGGATAGCGGGTGAGTATGAAGGCAATCTCGACAATGGCGGCGAAACGATCCTCTTACAGTTACCCGCTCCCTTCGAAGCCGCCATTTTGCGAATCGAATACAGCGATGCCTGGTATCCATCCACCGACGGTCAGGGATATGCCCTGGTCATCCGGGACGTCCTGGCGCCTCGTGACGCATGGAACCGTGCTTCCGGCTGGACGGCAGGGCTTATACAGGATGGCACTCCCGGAACTGCCGATTAATCCGTGTTTCTGTTAATATGCCTGTCGCGGCAATCCCTCCGGCCCGAGGCACACCGGCGGCACGCCCTCGACCTGATGGGCCGCAAAAGAAAACAATTGCTTGAAACGGTTTACCAGACTATCGGGATTTGCGAACAGTCGCTTGCGAGC
>CAZKAI010000076.1:0-13015 GCA_964550565.1 uncultured Pirellulales bacterium | reverse complement strand
ATTGCTTGAAACGGTTTACCAGACTATCGGGATTTGCGAACAGTCGCTTGCGAGCTGCTTTAAATTGTCCCGGCGTCAGGCTGCCCAGATACCGACATAAATATGCCCATTCGGCCGGATCAATCCCTTCGGCCAGTTCACACCATACCCCGGTTTCCGACCAGGCCGGTTCTGAAAACAAAAGTCCCTGAGCATGTTGGATTTCGGTTGTAACCATACGCCAATTCCTTTACTAAATCATTGCCAATAAAATAGTTAAAGAAGGGCTTAGGTTTGACATGTTAAACAGAGGTCGGTTCCACCCTCGGAACACAGACAAACAGGATAGAAGGCAGCCTGTAAAATGTCAAGAAATAAGTTTGTTTTTTATGCACAATGGCTACAATAAGACTAACCAGTTTTTTGAAAGGGCGTGGTATGAAGACAAAAATACAAGGTAATATGATTGCGTTTTTAGTGGTTCTGTGCTGCGGTACCGTATATGCACAAGAGTCAAAGTCATCCGTGGAAACCAAAGACCCTAATTTCTGTGTGGCTGTTCCCGATAAACCCGTCAAAGTCCTTGCGGATGGATTTGTCTTTACCGAAGGTCCCGCCGCAGACAGCGAAGGCAATATCTTTTTCACGGACATCCCCAACAATCGAATCCATCAATGGTCGATAGATAATGAGCTCTCGACGTTTATGGAAAACAGCGGCGGTGCCAACGGCTTGTTCTTCGACAGCAAGGGCAATATGATCGCCTGTGCCGGCGGCGAGGGACGAATGGTTTCCATCGACCCCAAAGGCACCCTGACCGTACTGGCCGATAAATATGAGGGCAAGCCATTCAATAGTCCCAATGACCTCTGGATGACTCCCAAAGGCGGGATCTATTTTTCGGATCCCCGCTACGGACAGCGAGACAATCTGCCGCAGGATGGCGAACATGTCTATTACCTGTCTCCTGGCCGGAAAAAACTCATCCGGGTGATTAATGATATGGTCCGGCCCAATGGCCTGATTGGAACCCCCGACGGCAAAACCCTGTATGTCGCTGACCATGGTTCAAACAAGACCTTCGTGTACAAAATTAATCCCGATGGCACCCTGACCGACAAAAAGCTGTTCGCCCCGCAGGGCTCCGACGGCATGACCATCGACCGCTACGGCAATATCTATCTGACCGGCAGGGCGGTAACCGTCTATGCCCCCGACGGCACCCTGATTCAAACCATCGAAGTGCCCCAGACACCGTCCAATGTCTGCTTTGGCGGAAAAGATAACAAGACGCTTTTCATCACCGCCCGCAAGGCCCTCTATGCCGTCGGGGGTGGAGACAAATTCTATTCGTTTACGCTGGATGATATTGACGGCAAACCCGTTGCCCTGTCGCAGTATCAGGGCAAAGTGCTCCTGCTTGTCAATGTCGCCAGCAAATGCGGCTATACCAAACAGTATGCCGGCCTTCAGAAGCTTTACGAAAAATATAAAGAACAGGGGTTTGTCATCCTCGGATTCCCCGCCAATAATTTCGGCGGACAGGAGCCGGGAACGAATGCCGAGATTAAAACATTCTGCTCGACTCAGTTTCATGTCAGCTTCCCGATGTTCGCCAAAATTTCCGTCGCCGGAGCAGATATCCATCCCCTCTATCGGTATCTGACCAGCCCGGAGGATAACGGCGGGTTCGGCAAGCCCATCGGCTGGAACTTTACCAAGTATCTGATCGGCAAAGACGGCAAAACCCTCGCTCGATATCCCTCCGACGTCGATCCATCCAGTCCGCAACTGCTTAAGGCTGTGGAAGAGGCATTAAAAGACTGATCAACAGAGGAAGGATAGAGCAGCTTGTTTAAAAATGGTCTATAAGCTATTCCGCAAATAATTGTTTGCATAAAAACATAAATCCTGTAAGATGCCGAATTGACATGTCCAACCCGAGACTTTCTTGCCGGACGGACCTGTTTCAAGGCCGGAGGGAACGGTTCTTTTCCGGGGTTTTGAAGCATTCATTTTAAGGAGTTTTGCAATGAAATACGGAATATGGATAGCATCAATTCTAATGGCCATAGTCAGCGTGCAGCAAGCCGTTCAGGCCGCCGAGAATACCCCCATCACATTCAGTTCATTGCTGGAGGAGATGGTCAACCGGGACGCATTGGCCCGATTCCCCGAGCCGGCTTACACCTGCAAACAGTTCAGCAGTTATGACCGCCACTCCGACACCCCGGATTCCCCGACCTGGTGGGCCAATATGGACCGCAGCTATTTTCTTCGAACCGAAGAAAAAGCCGGCAAGAAAGAATATGTCCTGATGGATACTGCCGGCCCTGGTGCCGTGGTTCGTTTCTGGGCGACCTGGCATGGACCTTCCGGAAAGCCGTTTACCAATGGAATCCTGCGGTTTTATCTGGATGGCAATGAAAAGCCCGCTATCGAAGGCCCGATTCAGAGTGTTCTCGATGAAGGGATGCTGACGGGAGCCCCGTTGTCAGAGGGTGTGTCGCCCCAGACCCAATACGGCCAGCGCGGCCACAATCTCTATTTACCGATTCCCTATGCCAAACACTGCAAGATCACATACCAGACCGATGCTCCCGTCGATGAAGGAGCTCATCAGGGCGAAGCGCTGTATTATCAGATTAATTACCGCACCTACGCTGCGGGAACCGCAGTCCAGTCGTTTTCGATGGATCAGCTTGAAACGGCCAAGTCGGCCCTTGCTGAAACCCAGAAAAAACTGACTCAATCCGTCCGGCCTGAAGTGGAAAGTCCCCGTAATCGTCATGTCCCAATCAATATTCCTGCAGGCGGCAGTTCAACGCTTGCCTTGGATTGCACAAATCCCCAGGCCATCGTTGCGTTCACAGTGAAACTGAAGGCGGATAATCTGCCGCAAGCCCTGCGTTCCACGGTTTTGGAGATGATAGTTGATGATACCCGGACTGTCTGGTGCCCGGTGGGCGACTTTTTTGGGATTGGCTACAAGGGCAAGCCGTATAAAACCTGGTACACCGAAGTCACCGAGGATGGCACCATGTCCTGTTACTGGCCGATGCCGTATCAACGATCTGTTTTGATAAAGCTGCATAATCTGGGTGAGCAGATTGTTCGAGATGAAAAATTCCAGGCTCAAACCAAACCATGGACCTGGGATAATCGCAGCATGTATTTCCATGCCGCCTGGAAACAGTGGACCAAAATCCAGACTTGCTCCAATACGAAGGCTCAGGACCAGGGCGCCTTTGATTTGAACTGGGTCAAGGTGGCCGGACAGGGCGTCTATGTCGGCGACAGCCTGGCGATCTTCAATGGGGCTGCCGCATGGTGGGGCGAAGGCGATGAAAAGATTTATGTCGATGGCGAAACATTCCCCTCGCATTTCGGTACGGGCACCGAAGATTACTACGGCTATGCCTGGTGCCGGCCGGAGTATTTCCAGTCCGCCTTTCATGCCCAGCCCACCGGTGCCGGTAATTTTGAGAGCGATTTTTCAGTCAATGTTCGCTATCGTGCACTCGATGCAATTCCATTCACCACATCGCTGCAATTTGATATGGAGCTGTGGCACTGGGCCAAGACCCGAGTCAATTATGCCCCGACGACCTTCTGGTATGCCCGTCCCGGCGCATCCTCCAACGTCCAGCCCATGCCCGAAGAAGCCCGCAATAAGATTGCCCTCGTTCAGGAGGATGTCGTCGAGATTAAGCGCATCAAGGGTGCCCTCGAAGGCGAAGCCATGCAGATTCGCCAGAACACCGGCGGCAAGACTGAACTCCAGTCTGGGGCCCAATTCGACTGGAGCGGCACTAAGCAGCTCTGGTGGATAGACGCCAAAGAAGGCGATACGCTGACCCTCGAATTTTCCGTGGACAAAGCCGGCCTTTATGCCATGACCGCGGCCCTGACTAAAGCCAGGGATTACGGCATTATCGCCATTGCAGTCAACGGCAAACCGCTCACCGAAAAACTCGACCTCTACAATCCAGCCGTTATCACCGAGGAAATCGCCCTCGGTACCTGCCAACTGAAGCAGGGTATCAATCAGCTTGAGGTCAAAATCATCGGCTCGAATCCGGAAGCCATCAAACGCAACATGTTCGGCCTGGACTATATCCTGCTGACGGCTCAGAATTAAAACAACGCAGTACCGTACAAACTCAAGAAGCCAAATCGGTTTTCAGTCCGATTTGGCTTCTTGTGTCTTGAACGCCATTGTATTTTAGCAATGACTCATAATCTGTTACTGTCCCGGCGTGGGGGCGGCCGCTGTCCAGTTGGCCGGATCGTCGCCGGAATACTGGGCGCTGCCCGGATTCAGCCGTGTCAGCGATTGGCCATATCCATCCGCTCCAACCGGCCAGGGATCATAATCACTATACCCGACCTGATCCATCAGAATCCATGAGATCGCAGCCGGGTCCAGCGGATCATCAGAGGCCTGCGGTTGCTCCAGTGCCAGCCGTTCGCTGCCGTTGGACAAGGCGCCGGCCCAGGGTCCGAATACATTGACCCCCGCAGTCAGGTCGCAATGGTATGCAGCCTCAAATGCTGCCAGCCGTGACGGTTCAGCAGCAGGGTCAAACGGCACAATTACAATCTTTGCCCCGGCTGCCAGTGACATGGACGATGGGAATGTAAATGAAATGGCGTTATCCAGCCGCCACGCACCAGACCCGTCCGCACTGTAAAGCGGCACAGACGCCGGCGTTGGATTGTACAGCTCGATATATTCGTCGTTGGCGCTGCCTTCAGTCGGATGATACATCACCTCGGAAATCACAACATTCAGAATCGGAAGGGTATTGGCCGTATTTTTAGAGCCGTACATGCGGAACCAGTAATCCCCGCCGTCCGGATACCGTCCGCGCGAGATACTGTTTTCCTGCCCTCGGAAACGGAGGCAGTCGACCACACGGTCACCGGCGTTGCCCGGCAGGTATGACAGGAAAATGCGTTCGCCTGCTTTGTCCAGTCCGAATCCGGTGTTGATCGGACTGTGGAATCCGCTGATTTCATCAAATGTCTGCATTCCGTTTGCGGAGATCGTGACACTGGGAAGCGCCCATTTCTTGAGATTCTCGATATCATCACTCAGATACCAATTGGCATTCAGGCCAATAGAGGACTCTGTCAAGTTATACAGTTCAATCCAGTCATTGCTGTCATAGTCTGGGTATGCAGGACTGGTGAAGTCCGTATGAGCCATGAATTCATTAATCACCACATCGGTTATAGCAGTCGGGTCCTCGGTGCCCGGCGAACCGCCGCGATAGGTGCTTTGCCGCCAGCTTCCGGCATAGTCCATAATCCCCGCCTGCTGATCTTCCATGGCCCACCAGTCCCGCGGAACCAGTGAATGACCGGCGCCGTCGGCGGCCTGCGGCCAGCCGTCACCGTCATTATACGTAAAGGCGACCACCGTGCCGTTCCAGGTGTCGGATATCTCGACGGTCTCGCCGTCGTTATTGAGTCTGCCGGAGTAAATTCCTGCGATTTTACCGGACAAGCCCGCATATCGGGATTCAAAGGCCGCCTTGTTTTTGACCACCAGCACATAATCCTTCGGGCCCAGCGAGGTCACCGCACTGCCGGCAAAATTGAATGTAATCCCATTGACGATGGAAACACTCGACAAATCGATGGTTTTAGTCGGACTGATGTTGGTCAGCTCGATAAATTCGTAGTCGTCTTTGTCGTAGGTGCCGTTGGCATCGGGCATCGGGTTGTACATCACTTCACTGACCCGCAGGTAGTTGAGGAGATCTGCCCCCATGGCCGGCCCCGAGACAAATTGAACCGGATTGGACCAGTGACTCCACCGGCCGGTGGTATCTTTCATCGCACACCGCACGCGGTACGTCCGTCCGTTCCTGACAGCACTGCCCGGAATCTGGACCTGCAGATTTGCGGCACTGGTCAGCTCACCGCTTTCCCAGACAGGATTAATTTCATACTTGCTTCTGGACAAATTCGGGACGTTCATGGTCTTGTCCCCGATCTGTGCGGTCACTTTGACATCAATTGAAAAATCAGAGCTTCCTTTAGTAACCTGCAGGGCGTGGACGGCAATCACGTTGGTTCCGTTGACCAGATAATCATAAGGGGCGGTCAATGCCATTTCCACATAACTGGTCGCCTCGTGATCGGCGGTATCAGTCACGCTGTCAAAATATTTGACGCCGTCGCTGCAAAAGGCCCGTTTGACTTCCGTGCCGTTGATCCAGACAATACAGCCGTCATCCACATAGATATGCAGTTTCAGGGCCTGAACCTTGGTTTTGTCTGTAATATCAAATGTATTCCGCAGATAAACCGTGCTGTATTTGCCTTGCATGTCATTGAGCAGAGTATTGTCATCGTTATCTGCGAAGCCGATACTGGTTTTGCCGCTCAGCCAGTCGTCTGTGCTGTAGCCGGGCAATCGCCATTGTTCAATCGGATTGGAAGGTTCCTGAGTTCCCTTGACATATTTCCATGTTGCATTCTGATCAATCAGAATCACCTCATCCGTCGGGTTCGGATCATAATTCAGGGCGTATTCCGCAATCTGCCATTTCATGGCCGCAAACGTTCCGGCACCCTGCGGATCGCTGAAGGCGCTGGTCTGGAATCGCAGGTCATTAATCGGATAGCCACTGGTTCCGATATAACTGACCGTCGGTGTGGCCGGGATAGCGGTGCTGTCCCCTTCGGCGTTGGCCAGATTGTCCAGATTGGCCGCAGTACCCGGCCAGCCCCAGACCCCGCTGGTCCAGGCGAACTGCTTCATAATGGCAATGTTGTTCTCCAGCGTACCATTATCAATGGGAGTCCCCGGAACGGAAGAATCCAGCCGCCAGCGGTCCCGGTCGGCGGGCACAAAATCTTTGATCACATTGGCAAGTTCATCGACCATCCCATTGATAATATCCGGCTGCCAGTGCAGATCACGGAAATGACGAATGTAATTCCGGTATTCCTGTTTGAGCGGCGCCTTTTCCGGCTGAATGGTATATTGGGTCAGGCCGCCCAGGTATTCCTGGTCATAAATCGCAGCCTTGCCATGATCGACACCCTGGTTCCAGTACGGCCCCCACGTGTCGTCCACATCAAAGGGCATGAACCAAAGCATGCCCAGGTTGTTATTTTCAGCGGTATATTCCGGCAGGAAATACCATGCCATATTTTTCAGACAATGGATGCACGTTGCCCCGGAGAACACATCGTAATGCCGTATCGCTTCGGTAATGGTGTGGTAGCGATACCACTCGTCGCAATCCATGTAGTTGCGTATGAAATCAGCCGTTGCGGTATGCTTGAGATTCCATCGGATATTCTCATAGTCTGAGGCGTCACTGACGGCGTCGGGACCCTGGTAACGCAATTGACGCGGGCCTTCATATATCTTGTCGGACAGCTTATACAGGTTGCCTTTGGGCAGACCCTGCCGCTCCAGGAACGCACCGTCATAATTTTCAAACGCAAGGTGAAGTCCGAAAAAATCCCCTTCATACTGTCCATTGGCGGTGCTCGGTGCTTCTTCGGCCCCATCTACTACGCGGAAATGGAACCACCATGCCTCGGGTGCCGGAACATTGGCGGAATTGAACAGCATATAATCCATGATTTCATTGACGCCGTACGGATAATTGCGATAACCGCCGACAATTTGGTTGCCGAACAGTTTGCCGGTATTCAGGTGCTGCCACTTGGACGGGAACGGGTTGCCGTAAAGATCGCGGGCCTGGAAATAATGGCCGCGGTTGAATCGCATCTTCATCGCCCGTTTTCCGCCCAGACCATAATTATAACGCCCATTGCCCCCGCGGAGCCGATACCCGATATGGTCATAAACAGTCCCATCATAAACAAACGCACCCTCCCAGTTATACACCTGCCCGGCATCCTGCACATTGGCCGCCGTCGATCCCTGATCAATCCGGTCCGCGCTGTTATAGCCGTAGCACATATAGAAATCCGCATTGCGCGTGATTAAGGAGTAAACCGGAATCGAAGTCAGAATATCCGTGCTGTACACATGCCCCGGCCCATCCGCGTGAACCGAATCCTTGCTGGCGACATACGCCGGAATCCCGTTATACACATAGCAGGCGAAATTCAGCGACCCATCATCCGCGTAAGGCACACGAATCGCACTGCTCTGATTATCTTCAGCCTCGATCCGATACCGTACCAGAACACGATTACTCTGAGCCGGAATGACAGCGGTGTAAATCGCATCCCCGGCCGCAGCATCCTGTCCGGTTCCATCATCGACCATCGTCAGGGTGCTCCAGTTGGCCGGATTCTCAAACTCCGGATTAACTGGCTGGTCCTGATAGGGATTGCTGATCAGCGATGAAATCGCTATCGGCAGGTACGCCGGGATATACGCACCCGGCAATACGAGCTGATACTTTAAGCTGACCCGCTTGACGCCGTCTGGATCGGTCACTTTGGCCGTAATGATAATCGGTGTTCCTGCAGCAGGCTGCTTCGGCTCATGATTAACTTGTCGAATCTGCGGCGCTGCATTCAAAGCATATACACTATTCTGCAAGCCCGGCGTAGGCGTGCCGTAGGCATACTCCGGCAGGGCATCATGATACCCCGAACTCCGCCAGCTTCCGGCCAGATTATTATCCAGATAAGGATTGATTAATTCCATCGATGCCCCTTCGCCATTGGCAGCGACCGGCCATGGAAACTCACCCTGATACTCCACTTCGTCAATCTTATTGCCGCCGGCGTTACGCAGAACAATTCGATCCCCTTCGTTGCTCAGCTTGCCCTCGAAGGGTCCATACGCTGTCCGGTTATACTTTGCCGCAAAGGCCGTCGGTGACTGACAGACAACCACGTAATCCCCAGGCGCCATGACAGGTACGCCCTGGAACGTATAACTGACCGCATCCTCCAGCGTCCACCCGTTCAGATCGATAGCCTGTGCCCCGGCGTTAAACAGCTCGATAAATTCCACCGGTTCCTTGTTGTTGTCGGTATGGTAATGAATCTCGTTGATTACCACCATCGGATCCCGTGAATCCTGCCAGTTGGCCGAAAACACGGCTAAATCGGCAATATCAACGAAATTGCTTTGGTTTAAATCGGGACAATCGTATGCGCTGCAATTCACACTGGAAAGCCATGCGTCACTGAACAGCAGCATGTCATTCAAATCAACGATGCAGTTTCCATCCAGATCCCCCGGAATGCAGGCGATTGGTTTTTCCAGTGTGGAAAACGACCACACATCACCCGTGATGACCTCAGACGCAAAAATCTCATCCACCCGCCAGTAATAAACGGTTTTAAAGTCCAGGTTATCCAGTTCATAGGATGTCTGGGTATAATTATTTTCAACCACCGCAAGCGTCGCCGGAGAGCTGCCCAGCAGAATCCGATGACCGATGGCCCCCTGTCCCGTCTCCCACTGCAGCGTCACACGCCCGACCGAAACGCCCGCCGCTCCATTAGCCGGCTGCGGGGCGTGAGCTTTCAGATTGGCGGTTTTAAAGCTCCAAATTGGCCCCTTGAAGGTATAGCCGGTATTGGTAACTTCCTCAATGCACCAGTAATACGTCTGGTCCATTGCCAGTTCGCCGGCCGGGGTGAAATTCTCGTTGCCCGGCGTTCTCGTCCCCTGATAAATCCCCGTCGAGGCCGTGGTGGCTTTCAGGACCGCAGTAGAATCCGTCCCCAGATAAACACGATGCCCGACAATGCTCGCATTCAAATCCGACTGCCACGTCAGCGTCGGCCTCATGTTGCCAATGGTGCTCAGATGTGCAGGGCTTGGATTCGACGGCAGAGCAAAGCTCGTGATCGGATTATCCGGCCCGGCCTGATAACTGGCCAGAATCATCTCATCACTAAAGGGAATAGAGTAAATCCGAAATTCATTATAGCTGCCGTGAAAAGCCGGATCAGGCCACTGAGACCGTCCCAGCCAGTTGTTCACGTCCGGTAACTGTGATAGTAAAAACAGAGTTGTTCCCTCTGAAATCCGCTGACCGTTTAAATACATCCGTACCAGACCGGTCGTATCGTTCCAGACCAGCGCCACATGGACCTCCTGGTCCACAGGCAAAATGGTGCCGTCAATCACATACTCCACCGGCCCGCCCATCGAGATATCACTGCGATGTCCGAATCGATAGGTCCCGGATCCCGACCGCGGTGTCATGAACATATAGGCAGAATTGCTCGAATCCACCGACTGATTTTCCCCCGCGCCGCTGGTTCCGAAATCAAAAATCCGCTGCCAGCTCGACCCGGAGGGTCCATGCCAGGTGACCCAGGCCTCAAAGGTCGCGGCCGTTCCCAGAGAAGAAATCGTCCCGTTAGGCAAATCCACGTAATTAATTGCGTTACTGTTGGAATTGGGCAGGCTCGAATTGCCCATCTCCAGCACCCCGCCGCTAAAAGTCGCGGTTGCACTGCTATTAATCAGGGTCCCATGCGCCGACCCCACCGAATCATTGACATCACCTGAAAAGCTGTACCGATGGACCAGTTGGGCATTGACCCCCAGACTCAGGACTAAAACGCAAGCAGCAAACGATACTCTCATCCGCATAACACATCCCCGTTTAAAATAGGAGTTCATCATTATCCACTATAAATACATGCTGATTTTGCCGCAGATTGGAACACAATCCGGCCGTTTTTCATGAATTAGCGATACATAATGTATCTATCGGGCAAATCCCCCGCTGTCTGAATCCGGAAAAAGCGGTTTTACGCTGTTTATATAACGTCTTAAGATGTTAAATTAAAATGAGTTATGGCGTATCTGGAAAAACCGGCTATAGACCCGCCGGAAATACCATACACTCACGATAGCATACTATAGTATAGTACACCCGATAACCCCCCCATTTTTAACACCTTTTTCCCCAAAAAACGAGCCGCAATCAGAAATATATCAAGACAATCCGGGTCTGTATAGGCGGATTGTCACCAGCCCTGTTCCTTGATTCCTGTGTGTCAGGGTGCGACTTGGGGTCGCCCATTCATGAAAACCGCTTAATTGACGCCGGCCGCCGGCTGAACCGGCACGGCTTCCAGTCGATTCAACTGCATCCCAGCCTGCATCCCCTTGAAGATGCTGAATCCCGCAAAGGCATGAAACGCCACGCTGAACCAATCCCGTGCCCACAGGCACAAGAGGCCGTCCAGTCCGTAGAAAACCAGCCCGATGATGAAAACGGCTGTGTACCGTTTGTGACTAAAGACCCCCAGCACGCCATACACCCCCGCGATGAGGCAGTTGAACGCAAGAGCAAAAATCTTCGCTTTTGAGCCAATCTCCTCCGATAGCTCACCGCCGATGGCATCGAACACCTGCGTGATGCCCAGCCCGAAGATAAATCCCATCGAACTGCCGCTGATGAACAGGATTGAATTAATCAGGCTCAAAGCCCCAACCCAGTAAAACCAGGACGCCCCTCCCTTGAGCTGACTTTCCAGTTGCAATTTCATCTCGATTTGTGCCGCCTGATTCCCGCTTGTTGCCGCGTTGTCCTGCATTTGTTCCGTCATGTTGACCTCCTTACATGAAAAGTTGTCCTTCTTATCCGACGTCAGATAAGTGCATATCTGTATGCACTGTTTTATTGTTTACCCATATCTTCTTTGCCGAGGATATATTTGCCGTTTTTGTCCTGCATGTTTATTCTCCACCGCAGATGTGGAAAATAGCGTTTGGAAATCGAATTGGCTATGATTATTCCAGTCAGAATCCACAGAAAATTGAATAGGAAGAAAATTGCGTGAATTGTATCGGAAAAGATGTCTTTGTGGATAAATTGAGTGATTCCCACTAATCCCAAAAGGATAATGGATGTGTATGTGTAGCCTTCCGCTCTTTTTACAAGATATGCACAACCGAAGATGAGTACCGGCACAATCAAGGCAATAGGGGCAAGAATCCACTTTTTGAGTCCTTCGATATTGCAATTCAAAATAAAAAAGAATTTCAAAAGTATCTGATAAACGCCAAATGATACGATTAAACCAAATAGAAGATTGTTGATTTTTGTAAATCCCGGTACGTCTTCGGGTGGTAATGTCGAGGAGATCATGTTGGCTAAAACTTGCTTATCCATATATTCTTCCGACAATTCCTCCAGGATTTGCTGGCGTGGCTTGCCCGACTGCAAGCCATTGATGATTCTCTGGCGAATTTCGTTTTTGACTTTGGAACCCCAAATATCCTTTTTGCCCATAAAGCTTCTCCTTAGTTTAAAAATAAACCACATGCCACTTTTGAATTACGAATTTGGGATATTTATAATCTACGTAATTACGAGTTTGAGTAAAAGGTTAGAAAGGCAATAACCGTTCCAATTAAAAAGCAAATAAAAGAAAAGGAACTACAAGCAATGCAAATATTATTAATGTAATTGCCGTTTTTGCTATTATTTTCTGAGTATGCTCGTTGCGCTAGATAAGTCAGGGCAGAAACGATTCCAGCTAACAATACGCCAATCACAAAGAAAAGAAGCCCCCATGACAATCCTTTAATCCCTGACAGATTGCCTTTGTTACTCCATATATTGCCAACAAAAGCAAGCAATGCAACTGCAGCTCCGCCATTAATGATTACCATACTTTTAATGGCATTTTGCCCTGCATTTATCGTTGCTTTAAATGTTTCAAGGTTTAAACTGTTTTCGGCACGATATTGCTCTATTTGCAATTGGCAATTCGTTTTGTATTGTTCCAACTTCAAATCCAGATTGTGCCCAAAAGCCTTTAATTCCCTTTGAATCAGAACTTCAATGTCACTTTGCAAATTTTTGTTTTCAGCCATAATACTCTCCTTCAACTTGATTTTAGAAAAGAAAAGGCAGGCCGCAAAGCCTGCCTTTTAATCTGCGAACCCCGAACTACGAACTCTGAACTTTACTATGAATCTCATCCTTCAACTGCTTGACGCAATTGGCCGTATGTTCCACCGCCCCGGCCAGGTCGATAAGCTGTTTATCCTTGTCCCGCCGGAGTTTCAGTTCCACCTTGCCCTCGGCCAGCGTCTTGGGCCCGATGG
>CAZKAI010000075.1:13904-20464 GCA_964550565.1 uncultured Pirellulales bacterium | reverse complement strand
GGTTTTAATATGAGTTAAAATATACCCAACGGGTATGATTATTCCGCGAGCAAAATAAGCAAGTGGCTGAAGCTGCTGTACTTAGCCGCGACGAACCGGGAAATTTCAAGTAGGATTCAGTATAAATTTAGTTGGTTTTTGAAGAACCGAAGATGGCTGACGACAAACTAAAGCGTGAATCCGGACAGAAAGAGGAGGTCTTCTTCCGGCTGTTTTCTGCACACCAGCGGGAGGTGTTTTCGTATATTGTGACGCTGGTGCCCAGTTCGGCGGATGCGGAGGATATTTTTCAGGAGACCGCTTCGGTCCTGTGGCGCAAGTTTGATGAGTTTACCGTGGGGACGAGTTTTGCATCCTGGGCGTGTAAGATTGCATACTATATCATTCTGGACTATCGGCGCAAGACCTGCCGCAATTCGATTCGTTATTCCTCCGAGACACTGAAACTGCTGTCGGAATCGTGCTGTGCGATGCAGGCCGGACAGGGGCGGCGGATGGAGGCACTAGATGAGTGCCTGAAGAATCTGTCACAGCGGGAGCGGAACCTGGTGCAGCTTCGGTATTATAAATCGCTTTCGGTGCAGGCGATTGCCGAGCAGGCGGGAAAGTCCATGAATATGATTTATAAGTCACTGGCGCGGGTGCATTATTTTCTGTTTGAGTGTGTTCAGCGGACGATGGCGGTGGAGGAACGATGAGGTCCGGACGCAATAAATTTGAAATTTGCGAACTGATTTTGCGGATGCTGGATGACAGTATATCGCCGGAGGAATTTCGTGCGTTTGAGGAGCTGTTGAATAGCGATGATGAGGTGCGGGCGATGTACCTGTCGATACTCGAGGGGTATTCGCACATTCAAAAGCCCGGCAGCGGACTGCGGATTAATATGATGGGCGGGGAGGACGAGGGGGGATTCGATAAGGAACTGTGGCAGATGCTGGCCAAGGCGGAAAACGAGTCGCCTTCGGTGGAGATTGCAAAGCCAACGGTTCAGGCTGCGGCGGAACCGTTGCGGCCGGTTGTTTTGCGTGCAGATCGGAAGGTGTCGCTGTTCTGGTCGATTCTGGCTGCTGCTGCGGTGCTGCTGGTGATTGTCTTTGTGCGGTTTGCGCCGGTGCGGGATATGTCTTACGGCCAGATTACCGAGGTGTATCAGGCGTCGCAGGAATCCGGCGGGCGGCTGTATCGCGGACAATGCCTGGGTAATGAGCCGATCAGGCTGGACAAGGGGATGGTTGAAATTCAGATGGATGACGGCCCGGTGGTGCTGGTGGAGGCGCCTGCGGAGGTTCGTCTGGAAGAAAATAATCAGATGTTTCTGGTGCAGGGCAAAGTCACGGCGGATGTGCCGAAGAGTGCTATTGGATTTACGGTGCGGACGCCGTCGGCAACGGTGGTGGATTACGGAACACAGTTCGGCGTCATGGTGGATCGATTTGCCGCGACCGAGGCCCATGTGCTCAGGGGGCAGGTGGAGATGCGGCTGGGTTCGAATGTGCGTGTGTTTGACAAGTCGCTGCGATTGTCGGCCAACCAGGCCGGGAGTGTGTCGGGACAGACTCTGGCGATGATTCCGGCGGCGGTCAATCAGTTCGTTTACCGGATTCCATCGGCGTTTGAAGCGGCTGTGATGGAACTGGAGCCGATGCTGTATTTTCATTTCAAGAATAATGACGTTGGCACGTTCTGCGAGATGACGGGCAAGCCGGGGCTTGCGATGACGCTGAGTCCGGGGCTGTCGGTGGTGCCGGGGCCGCAGTTGGGACAGGACAAGCCGGGCACGGCAATGAAACTGGACGGCGTGTCGGGGTATTCGGTGGGCAATGTGTACCCGGTGGCCAGTCTGGGTACGGGTGACTATACGGTGGCGGGGTGGGTGCGGCTGGATACGATTCAAAGCCAGATGATCTGGTCGAATAAAGTGGTCGGACGGATTGCCGACGACGGGACTGAGTCGGGGGCTTATTATCGGGTGCTGTGGATTAATGAGCAGGGGCGGCTTGAACACACGGCGTATTATCCGGAGAATGCAAAGCAATCGCGCAAAGTCAAATCGATTATCAGTCCGGTCGTGCTGGAATCGGATGCATGGTATTTTATTGCCGTGACCCATGCATTTCAAAAGCAGAAGTTTCTGTATGTCAACGGCAAGCTTGCAGCGCAATCTCAGGATAAGCAGGGCGGGCGGCTGGAAAAATATACCGAACTGCAGTTTGGACTGCCGTTTGAGGGACTGGCGTCGGGGTTGTCCGGGGCGATTTCGGAGGTGCTGTTTTTCAGCAGAGATTTGACAGATAAAGAAATCCTGAAGCTGTACCAGGCGGCGACCCAAAACTAAACACGGGATAATTCAGAATAGGGTATTTGAAAATGAACCTTAAACACTTTTTGGAGGATTACGTATGAAGAAAATCATGATTCTTTTGATGGTATGCTGTGCGGCGGGGCTGGCGGGTGCCGGTTACACAGGCAGTATTTTATTCAGCGACAGCTTTGATCGCGCCAACAGCACGGATATCGACAGTTCGTCAGCCGGTATGGCCGGAACGCTGGCACCCATGACGTACATGGAGTCGTATGAAGGGTCAAACGTAGCGACTTCGATACAGATATTGAACAACAGACTGAATGTTGCGTTCGGACCGGGGATGGCGAATCTCTATTTGAATCACAATTTTACGGATGCTGCTATTTCAGCGGCCGGCGGGTTTTCGATTTCCCTGGATGTGGTGAGTATTGCCAGCACGACCACAGAACTGCCGAATCGATTTGGCGGTTTTGGTGTCGGCATGACTCAGTCGGAGGCGGCTGCGGCGGGGGATTCGAGTGATGACGATGCCGACAGCACCACGATGCGCGGCGGCGGTAATAATGTGGCGGTTGCCGATTTCTTTGTGGATGTGGCTCTGGATAACAATCTGAAACTATGGAACAACGGGACGCTGCTCAGCACGATTCCTGTCGGAGTTTCGGCCGGCACGATCAAGGTGGATTTCTACCCGACTGGATTCAACGCCGGAGACTGGGTGACTGCCGAGGTCTATTTCAATGGTGTTCAGAAGGCTGTTCAGTATTTTACATGGGATAACACCAATGCCAATTATGTCGGTATCAGCGGAAGAACTCCGGCAGCCGGGGTTCTTTTGGATAATTTCTCGATTGCGACAGTTTACACCGACAAGGCCAGTCAGCCTGATCCGGGATATGCTGCAGCAGAGATTGATCCGGGCAGTCTTGTTTTGCAGTGGACCAAGGGGAAGGATGCAGCGGGCAATCCCAATGCGGCCATCACTAAGCATTATCTTTACATTGCTGAAAACGAACCGAACTTTGTCAATGTGACACCGGTTACCGTGGCCGACAGCGCCGATCCGATTACGCACGACCCTGCGGCCATTGATGCGGCGGATACCGACAAAACTTTCTACTGGCGTGTGGATGAAAGCGTTCTGATTAACGGTGTTCCGTCCGGGCCGACGGAACCCAATACCATTCAGGGATTCGTGTGGAAGTTTGAAACGGTCAAATCCGTTCCGATTATCAACACCAAGCCGGTCAATCAACTGGTCGATCCCGGCCAGACGGCGGAATTTTCAATTGAAGTCACGAGTATTTCTCCGCTGACGTATGCCTGGTATCAATCCGGCGACAATGCGGTTGATACCCCCGCCGATGATACCCAGGTGGGGCAAACCCAGATTTTATCCATTCCGAATGCCCAGGCCGCCAATGAAGGATACTATTATTGCAGGCTGATTAATACCGGAGGAGCCGTTGTGTCCAATGTTGTCACCCTGGGCATCAAACGTGTCGTGGCTCACTGGACTTTCGATGCGGCGGATTTTGTCGGCGGTGTTTATCTTGACAACAGCGGACAAGGGCATCATGCCGAACCGAATCTGCTGCCGATTGCCGGGTCTTTTGTGCCTGGTGCGGATCCGGCCGAAACCGGGGATGCACTCGATACGACCGTTGTTCCGCTGTCCGTGGCCGATTCGGGCGACTGGGCGGCAGCGGCCTTCACCAGCCAGGTCACCGTTTCGGCGTGGGTCAAATGGGCCGGTCCCAATGGCGCCTGGCAGGGCATCGTCAGCAATCGCGTGGATCCCAGCAATGGCAATTTCTACATCGAAATTCGCCAGGATAACGGCAATGTGCAGATCGGCTCACCCGGCGGCACCGATCTGATTGCCGGCAACCTGCCGATCGGTGAATGGACGCATGTTGCTGTAACCGCCAGTTCCGGCGGCCGGATTATCTACTTTAACGGCATGCCGGTTATCACCCGAAGCCCAACCAATCCGATTACCCAGCTTGCGGTTCCGATGTATGTCGGCGCCCTGGGCCGCAGCACCGCCGGGACGCTGAGTTCTCCGTTCCATGGGGTGATGGATGATGTGCGGATTTACAACTACGCCAAAGATAAGTTTGGTGTTGCCGATCTTTATTATGATGTTACGGAAATCCCGCTGTGTCTGAATCCGGGCAATGTCGGTCTTGTGTTTGACATCGCCGGCGGCGGGGCAAACAGTGACCAGCCGGACTGCCGGGTTGACCTGATGGACTTTGCGGTTTTCGCGGGCGACTGGCTCAATTGCGGATTTTATCCGCAGGCAGACTGTCAATAAACAGGCAACTAATTTCAAGGCGGAAGGCTGGAGTTGGGCCTTCCGCTTTTTGATGTATGATGGAGTTCAAATGAAACAGTTCTTTTTTGTTTGTGTATGCGGAATGGTGCTGCTGGCCGGCGGGGTGTATGGAGAAGTGCTTTTCAGTGACGCCTTTAGCCGGCCTGACAGTACGGATGCAGATGCGTCTTCTACCGGCATGGGCGGGGTGCTGGCGCCGCTGGTCTATCAGGAATCGTATGAAGGGTCCGGTGCGGCGACGTCCATTCAGATATTGGCCAATCAACTGAATGTGGCGTATGGCCCGGGGATGGCGAATCTGTATTTGGGGCATAACTTTATTGATGCAGCGATCGTGTCCGCCGGCGGGTTTTCCGTGTCGATGGATGTGGTTCAAATCAGCAGTGCCGCGACCGACCTGGCTAACCGCTTTGCCGGATTTGGTGTCGGGACGACCGAGGCGGAGGCGGCAGCGGCGAAGGATATGAACGACCACCCGACGACCTTTCGCGGCGGAGGAAGCGCCGCGGGGGTGTGCGACTTTTTTGCGGACCTGGCGATGGACGGCAGCGTGCGGGTCTGGAGCCGGGGGACGCTGTTGAATACCGTGCCTGTGGGGGCGGTTTCCGGGACTTTGAAAGCGGATTTTTCATGTTCTGATTTCAATGCCGGCAGTGCTGTGACTGTGATGATTTACTTTAATGGCACGCTGTGCGATACGCGAAGTATTACCTGGAGCGATGCCAATGCCAATTATATCGGTTTGTCGGGGAGGGCTTCGAATACCGTTGTTTTCGATAATCTGAATATTGAGACCTCCAGTGTGCAGCCTGCGCTGATTACCGTTGCCCAGACGGATGGGAATACCATCGTCCGGGAAGGCGGCACTGCGGATCAGGTGCTGGTGTCTTTGTCATCCAGTCCGCTGGCGTATCCAGTGACGATTGAAGTGGCTGATGCGCTGGACCCGGACCAGGTTACGGTCCATCCCGCTCAGCTTGTTTTCAACGCCGACAACTGGCAGACTGCGCAGGCAATTACGATTACAGCTATTGATGACAATGACATGGAACGGGCCGTGCATGATACGACGCTGGCTTTTACGGTGAGTGCGGATCCAGCATCTCCCTATGCAGGCTATGTCATCCCAGAGTTGACGGTGCAGATTGGCGAGAATGACTGCGGGGCGTGGGGATTCAATCCTGCGGACTTCAATCTGGATTGTCAGGTCAATCTGGAAGATTTCTTTTATTTTGCCCGGGAATGGATAGAATGCAGTCTGCCGGACCCGGAATGTCAGGATTTTCGTTTATAACAGGAATTATAAAGTAACACAGGAGAGATCGATGACGATGAATCGACGAAGCTTTATGAAGCAAAGCTGCATCGGGGCCGCAGGACTGGCCCTGTCGCAGATGGCGCCGTCGCTGTATGCCGGCAGTACCCAAAAGCAGCCCAATCTGCTGGTGGTACTGGCCGACCAGCTTGGCCTGAATCACTGCAAGTATGCCAGGTACTGGAATGGGACCAACTATCCCGGTGCGGAAAACGCGATTACACCGAACCTGGATCAGTTTGCTCAGCAGGGCATCAATTTTCGGAATACCGTGGCCAATACACCGGTGTGTTCGGCGTTCCGGGCCTCGCTGATGACCGGCAAATATACGACCAGCCACGGCATGGTGATTAACGAATTGCAGCTTAATCCGTATCAGGATTGCCTGGGGCATTCGCTGACGCGGGGCGGCTACAACACGGCCTATATCGGCAAGTGGCACATGTATGCCAACAAGCTGGGGGACCATGCCAATCCGGATAATTCGTTTGTGCCGCGCGGGGTGCATCGTCTGGGCTTTAACGGGACCTGGGCAGCGTTCAATTTCCACCATGATTATTACAATACCTATTATCATACCGAATCCAAAGAGAAGA
>CAZKAI010000075.1:0-13804 GCA_964550565.1 uncultured Pirellulales bacterium | reverse complement strand
AATTTCCACCATGATTATTACAATACCTATTATCATACCGAATCCAAAGAGAAGATTTTCTGGGGCCAGGGGGTGTATGAGCCGGACGGACAGACCGATTTGGCTATCGATTGGCTCAAATGCCGCGGGCAGAAATCCTCGCAGCCGTTTGCAATGGTACTTTCGTGGGGAACACCGCATGACCCGTGGAATGATGGGAATGTGCCCGCCGAGTATCGGGAGAAATTTGCCGGGGTCAGCCTGCCCCATTCGCCCAATTACAAGGCGACCAACGATCCGTACGCGGATGCCTGGGCCCGGTTGTCGGATTCCGAGCGGGCCGATCTGGAAAAATGGCGTCGAAATTATTATGCGATGACGACCAACCTGGACTGGAACTTCGGGCGATTGATGAAGTATCTGGACGAGAATGGGCTGGCGGACAATACGATTGTGGTCTTTTCATCCGACCACGGCGAGATGTTCGGCGCCCAGGGACGCCGGGCGAAGAATATTTTTTATGATGAAGCGGCCCGGATTCCGATGCTGGTTCGCTGGCCGGGCAGGATTCAGGCAGGGCAGGTCTCGGATGCCTGTATGTCCACGGTGGATTTCATGCCGACGTTTCTGGGGCTGCTCGGGCTGTCGGTTCCATCCCGCGTGGAAGGGATGGATTTGTCGCATCTGGCACTGGGGGCCGGCGGTGCGGAGCCGGATTGTGCGTTTATGCAGGGGACCGGCGCGACGGCCAATTGGGAGACCGGCCATGAGTGGCGAGCGGTTCGAGATAAGCGATATACCTACGGTAAATTCCGCATCAGCAAGGACGGAGTTCCGCAGGAACTGTTGTTTGATCATGCAGCCGATCCTTTCCAGACCCGGAATCTGGTTGCTGACTCTGCACATCAGACGGCCTTACTGGAGTTGCAAGCCAAATTGATCGAGAAAATGAAATCGGTCAGCGATACCTTTGAGGCATCCACCTTTTACCGCGATAAATGGACCGATGGAAACCGCAAGATTCTGCGGGGGGCCAGAGGCTGAATTCTGACGATTGCCGGCGGTCTTAATGTGCCGGTAATTTCATTGAAAAATGGAATATCCCCATGTCTGCGGGCATGGGGATTTTTTTTGTGAAATTTTTCTTGCAAAGTTAGGCGTTTCTAACTATATTAGTATTTACTAAATGGAAGCGGTGAAGCAAAAACAGCTCAGTGCCTCAATGGAAGATTATCTTGAGGTAATATATCATTTATCCGACAGCGGGATGGTTGCCCGAAGTAAGGATATTGCCGATGGTTTGGGTGTATCACGTGCATCGGTGACAGGGGCCTTACGGGTGTTGTCGGAAAAAGAGCTGATTAACTATAAGCCGTACGGGGTGGTGACGCTGACAGACAAAGGCCGGGTTGAGGCCGATAAAATCGTGCGTCGTCATCGTGTATTGGAGTCTTTTTTTATCGACATTCTTGGGCTGGATGCGGTGACGGCCAAAGAGTCAGCTTGTCGGGCTGAACATGCACTGGGCCAGCAGGTGATTGGCCGGCTCAGGGACTATATTGAGTTTATCACGGCCCGTGTGGATGGCGATATTGCCTTTGAATTCAAGCAGTTTTATCGGAAAAAGCAGTTGCCTGATGCGTAAGCCGGCTGATTAACAATATGAAAACAAAATCAGATAAGGACCACGTTCCGATGTCATTAGACCAGATTGAGACCGGAAAGACCGTGCGTATCGATCATATCGAAGCCGGGCACGGGCTGAAAAATCGTCTGGCGGCGATGGGGCTTCTGGCCGACCAGCCGATTCGTGTCATGCTCAATGACCACCGAGGACAGGTTATCATCGCGGTCAAAAACAGCCGTGTGGTGCTGGGCCGCGGGATGTCACATAAAATCTTTGTACGATAACAAAATTTTTTGGATTCAATGTTAGGCAAAGCTAACTTATGGTAAACACAGAAAAGAAATTAACTATTGCACTGGCCGGTAATCCCAACAGCGGGAAAACAACCCTGTTCAATGCCCTGACGGGGTCGCGGCAGCATGTGGCTAATTATCCGGGGGTGACGGTCGAGATTAAAAACGGACTGTGTCATTATCGTGACCAAAAAATCAAGGTGGTGGACCTGCCGGGGATATATAGCCTTACAGCCTATTCGCCGGAGGAACTGGTGTCGCGCCAGTTTATTCTGGAGCAGAAGCCCGATGTGGTGATTGATGTGATTGATTCGTCTAACCTGGAGCGCAACCTGTACCTGGCGGTGCAGTTGATGGAGATGAATGTGCCGCTGGTGCTGGCGTTTAACATGGCCGATGTGGCCAAGGCCCGGGGGCTGGAATTTGACCTGAACCAGATGCAGCTTCTGCTGGATGTGCCGATTGTATCCATCGTGGCCCGCAAGGAAGAAGGGACCGAGCAGCTACTGGATGCGGCGGTGCGGGAGGCGGCGGAAAAGAAGACCCGCCGTGTGCAGGTTCCTTTTGGGCCGCAGGTGGAAAAGGAACTGGAAAAATTAACATCGCTGGTCAATCCGGAATTGGATTTTGCCAAACAGTTTGGGGCGCGATGGGTGGCTTTGAAGCTGCTGGAAGGCGATCAGCAGGTCCTGGCTTTGCCGCACAGCGCAGAGCTATTGACGACAATGGAGCAATCCATGAAGGAACTGGAAAAGCATTACCACGAAAGCCCGGATATTGTGATTGCTGACCGGCGGTATGGATTCATTTCCGGGGCGTGCCAGGAAACGGTCAAGACCACGGCACAATCCCGGCATGATATCAGCGACCAGGTCGATGTGGTGATGACGCATTCGGTGTGGGGGCTGCCGATTTTTGCGGTATTGATGTATGTGGTGTTCTGGCTGACCTTTACGGCGGGTGAAATTCCGATGGGGTGGATGGAGTCGCTGTTTGGCTGGCTGGGCGGGTGGATTTCGTCGCACTGGCCTGCGGGCTGGTCGGAGCATTTGCGGTCGCTGATTGTCGATGGGATTATCGGCGGTGTCGGCGGGGTGCTGATTTTCCTGCCGAATATTCTGCTGCTGTTTCTGGGGATTGCGTTTCTGGAAGACACCGGCTATATGGCCCGCGCGGCGTTTCTGATGGACCGTGTGATGCACAAAATCGGCCTGCACGGCAAGAGTTTCATCCCGATGCTGATCGGCTTTGGCTGTTCGGTGCCGGCGATTATGGCGACCCGGATTCTGGAGAACCGGCGGACCCGCCTGACGACGATGATGGTGATACCACTGTTCAGTTGCGGTGCACGATTACCGATATATGCACTGATTATTCCGGCATTTTTTGCCCCGACCTGGCATGGCCCGATAATGTGGATGATGTATATTATCGGAGTATTATTCGCAGTGCTTCTGGCATTGCTGCTGCGTAATACGCTGTTCAAAGGGGAGGCGATTCCATTCGTCATGGAACTGCCGCCGTACCGCATGCCAACACTGCGAAGCCTGATGCTGCACATGTGGGACCGCGGCTGGCAGTATCTGCAGAAGGCCGGCACGGTGATTCTGGGCATTTCGATTTTGTTATGGGCGGCCAGTACCTATCCGAAGATAGGGGAAGACAAGCTGGCCGGGCTGGACGAGGTTGGGCAGCAATCGGCTCAGATGCAGCATTCGATTACCGGACGTGTAGGCCATTGGATTGAACCGGTAATACGACCGCTGGGCTTCGACTGGAAGATTGGTACGGCACTGATCGGGGCCTTTGCTGCCAAGGAAGTGTTTGTCGCCCAGATGGGTATCGTTTATTCGGTCGGCGAGGTGGATGAGGGATCCGAGGCTCTGCGGCAGCGGCTGCGGGCGGATTATACTCCGCTCAAAGGCCTGTGCATCATGCTGTTTTGCCTGTTGAGTTCGCCTTGTATGGCGACCGTGGCCGTGACGGCCCGGGAAGCGGGAAGCTGGAAGTGGGCGGCATTGCAGTATGTCGGCCTGACCGTGGTGGCTTATGCGGTGACGCTGGTGGTATATCAGGTTGGAGCCCTGTTGTTCGGTGCATAAACGCCGAATACAACCGATTTTATCAAGTAAAAGAAAGGATTGCAGCAGATGGGACGATGGGTAGTGTTTGCATTGGTATGCAGCAGCGTGATGGGTTTTGCGGCGGAAACGCCTGTTACGGAAAATGAAGAGACTTCCTCGATGCTGCCGGATACAGGGCCGTTTTCGTTTTCCTTCGGTCTGACCAACATTTATCAGCAGAATATGCGCGGCGGCCTGAGCACTCATGACCGGCGCGGACGCTTTTCGGGCAGCTATGATATCGAAATGATGACAGACCTCAAGCGGTTGTTCGGGATTGACAATGCCGAGTTATATACCCACGTAGAGGGTTTCTGGAACAAGACCGAAGGGATTGATTCGGTCTCGACCGGCAGTGCTTTCGGCGTCAACGGTGATGCCATGCCGCGCGATGCGGCGGTGGTGACAGAGCTGTGGTATCAGCATTATTTCTTCGACGGCGACTTTATCGTCCGCGTGGGCAAGATGGATTTAAGCGGCGGATTTGAATGCAGCGGCTGCCCGGTAGCCTTTGACTGCAATCGCTACGCCAATGACGAGACGGGCCAGTTTCTCAACAGTGCCCTGGTCAACAACCCGACCATTCCGTTCCCGGATTATACGCTGGGTCTTGCCATGCACTATGCCCCGGCCGATGCCGGCTGGTATATTACGGCCGCGGCCGCCGATTCGCAGGGTGATCACCGCGAGACGGGATTCCGCACAGCCTTTCATGATGAGGATTATTATGTCTATATGGCCGAGACGGGCATTACGCCCAGTTTTGGACAGTTGCAGGGCACCTATTCGGTGGGCGTCTGGCACATGCCGGAGCCGACCGATGTGGATGGCGACGGCTTTTCGTCTCGTAACAATACCGGCATGTATCTGAGCTTTGACCAGATGCTGAGTAAAGAGAACGAGGATGACAACGATTCACAGGGCTTGGGCACGTTTTTCCGCTTTGGCTACGCGCCTTCCAATCATAATGAGATGACGCAGTTTTACAGTACCGGCCTGAGCTATCAGGGGCTGTTTGACGGACGTGATGACGATGTGCTGGCTTTCGGTGTGGCACGGGGTTACTTCAGCGAGGCCGCAGGGGCGACCTACACGGAAGACTCCGAAACAGTCTTCGAGACTTTTTATAATTTTGCCGTCAATTCCAACCTGACCCTGACACCATCGATACAGTATGTCGCCGATCCATCGTCCGCCGACAATGGACGCGATTTGAAGGATGCGGTGGTCTTTGGTCTGCGGATGCAGATGGTCTTCTAACAGTCCATCATCCAATCAAAAGAAAAGGCCGGATATGATATTCTTCACGTCCGGCCTTTTTTATTGCAGTCAGAGGGATTACGCCTGCACTACCTTGGAGTGGGTTTTCTTGACGGCCTTGTGAATACTCTTGAGGACATAATTTTCCGCCACGGCTTCCCAGCCCATGTGCTTGGCGATTTCAAAGCCGCTGCGAAGCAGCCGATAGGATTCATCGTCGTTGTGCGGCAGACGGGCACAGATTTCCAATGCGATTTTCTGGCTGATTTTGCGTTCGATCTTATTGCGGTATTCGCGGTCGATCTTGAGCATGTGTTCGATTTCCAGGCCCGAATCGCCGTTGAGTTCGGTATAATCGGCGAAGATGACATTCGGGACATCTTTGCCGCCGGTGACGGCCTTGACAAATCCCGCACAGCCGCAGATGGACGTCACGATGCACAGCCCACCGAAGCACAGTGGTTCAAGCTGAGCGATGCCGAACGGTTCATAGATACTCTGTCCGAATTCCGCGTCGGAGCCTCTGCGGATGTCCATGAATTCCATGTCGTAAGGCATTCTGTGGCCGCAGCACTGGCGGGAGAAGCCGAACTGGTTGATGAAGATGGCCTTGATGGCGCGGCTTTTGGCGTTGAATTCCTGGACACCGGCGTAGTAGGCCGCTTCACCGCCGGACAAATCCGGCATGCCTTCGCGATGGGCCACCGGCCAGTTATACGCCGCTTCCATATCATAAATATCGCGGTCGCGCCGGCGGTGGGTTTCGGTACTGAGCACCAGCAGCACACCGGTCTTGCCCTGGGCAACGAATTCCTTGTCCATGTGTTCCAGCACCCGCAGGTCGCGCCACAGGCCCTTGCTCAGCACCAGCCGGGTGACGTGACTGAACACAAAATCCGGCCGCCAGCCCAGCAGGTTCTGGCAGTAATCTTTTAACTTATCGCGGGACTGTTTCTTTTCGGCCAGCGTAATTTCATACGCGGGAATGCCGTTATAGGTCAAATCGATATCGGCCAGTTCAAACTCGGGGGCCAGAAATTTCAGTTCATCCACAACGCAGTCCCCGACAGCCAGGATATTGTCGCAGAATCGGGCGGCATCCACCAGGGCATACTTGAAGTAGCTGGTCTGGTCGCCGAAGACATCGTTGACAAATAAATCCTGCTGATGGGCTTTGCGAAGGACGTTATAAAACATTGTGTCATGTCCCTGATGGCCTTCGACAATCCGGCGCATTGGGGCGACTTCGTGGGCGTAGAAGACGGTTTTAAAATCAAATGGATCCAGCTTGGCCGCCAGCGCCGTGGGCATCCCCATAAATTCATGGGATACAATCACGGTATTGCTGTCTTTTTCGGCGGCGCCAATGGCTTTGAGAGCGGCAATCGCCGGCATCGCCAGACGCATATACTGTTCGAATTCCCAGTAATTTTCGAAGGCGTTGCTCTTGATGCCATATTCAAAAAACAACGACGCCTTGAATTCATTCAGGGGTCCCTGTTCCATACGGGTGATATCGATAAGAATGATTTCCGGCGAGCTTTTGATCTGCGTCAGCGGATCCAGGAAGGTACGCCGGCCATAGACGATGCCGACGTTGTATTTGCTCTCGATTCTGCGGAAACTGGATACATAACTGGTTTTGACATATCCGTCGATGGAGGAATACAGAACCTCTCCGCCGGGCCCCAGACGCGATGAGACGTCGCCTTCGGTCGAGAAGAGGGGGCTGACTAAAATATTGCGTGCGGTGGCATCCAGATACGCCTTGCTGGTGAACAATCCATCCAGAACGGCACCAATGCCTCCGATTTTTCCAACTGCCTCATGCGTTACGTGAACTACTGTCGGTTTCTGCGTCATTGCGATAACCTCGTCTAAGCCAACATCACTTTATTTCATTTACAATCACTAAAAGACCCGTAAAATCCCGAATCAATGCAGATATACATTGTTCGAGGCCCATTGCCGTTTAAAATATAATGAATAATCGGCATTCGGGGCGGGTTTTCTCAGGATTTTTACGGAGATTTTTTATACACGGTTTTCTATAAAAATAAAACCATTTTTATCGGCCTGAAACAACATCCGATAATTCTCATTACTACTAAAACAGATATTATAAGAACATAAATTCTTTTTTATGCAGCCCCCTGAGAACGACGAGAAGCTCGTTTGGCGACGAATTCCTTGACCATGCAGAACAGGGTGGGCACAATCAGCAAATCCACCATAGACAACGTCATTCCTCCAAAAGAAGGGATTGCCATCGGGACCATAATGTCCGATCCCCGCCCGATGGAAGTCAGTACCGGCAGTAGTGCAAGAATCGTGGTGGCACTGGTCATCAAAGCCGGCCGGACTCGCCGGGAGGCGGCAAAGATAGTTTCGCGGCGAATGTGATCGATGGTTACTGGTTTTTCCGTGGCGAAACGATCTTTCAGATAGGTCATCATCAGTACCCCGTCATCGGAGGCAATTCCAAAGACCGCCAGGAAGCCGACCCACACCGCCACGCTGAGATTGTAGGGATGAATATTGAACAGGTCGCGGAAATTAATCCCAAACAGCGTAAAGTTCAAAAACCAGTCCTGGTTATAAAGCCACATCCAGACAAATCCGCCGGACCAGGCCGTCAGGACGGTGGTGAAGACCACACACGACCAGCCGAAGCTTTCAAATTGCAGATATAACAGAATAAAAATAATGACAAGCACAATTGGAATCACCAGCATCAGGGTTTTCTGGGCATGGACCTGATTTTCCCACGTGCCGGAAAACGTATAACTGACACCTTCCGGCAGCGTCAGGGAGCCGTCTTTGATTTTCTGCTCCAGTGTCTGTTTGCAGGCCATGACCACATCGACCTCGGCATAGCTGGGCTTTTTGTCAAACAATACATAGCTGGTCAGAAACGTATCTTCGCTCTTAATCATTTGCGGGCCGGGTTTATATTCCATCTGCACCAGTTGGCCCAGGGGAATCTGTACAGACCCGTCCATGGCCGGAACCAGGATTTGATTGAGAGCTTCAACCTGGTCGCGTAATTCCCGCAGATAACGTACGCGAACCGGATACCGCTGACGGCCTTCGACGGTGGTGGTGATGGGGGTTCCGCCGATGGCGATTTCAATGACCTTCTGCACATCATCGACGCGCAGTCCGTAGCGGGCGATGGCCTGTCGGTCAATGCGTAATTCCAGATACGGCTGAGCGACGATGCGGTCGGCAAAGACTGCTGCCGGTTCAACCATGGAGACGTGCTTTAAAACAGCTTCCAAATCGAAGCCGGCCTGCTGAATCGCTTCCAGGCTCGGGCCTTTGACCTTAATACCCATCGGGGCACGCATCCCCGTTTGCAGCATGACAATACGTGTTTCAATCGGCTGCAATAGCGGCGCACTGGTCGTTCCGGGAAGCTGTGCGACGCGGACGATTTCATTCCACAGATCATGGGGTGTTTCCAGTCCGTCGCGCCACTGCCGGATGGCTCTGCCGTGGTCATCCAGCACCAGCCGGCCATGTTTGTCGGTCTTGTATTTGGGTTTATAGTTGATGACGGTTTCAAACATGGATAGTGGTGCCGGATCGAGAGCGCTTTCCACCCGTCCGATTTTGCCGACAACCGTATCGATTTCTGGAATCGATGCAATGGCGGCATCGATTTTACTCAGTTGGTCGGTAGCCTCGGCAATCGAGGCGTGCGGCATGGTGGTTGGCATATACAAAAATGAGCCTTCATCCAGCGACGGCATGAATTCCCGTCCGAGATTCGCCCAGACGAATCCCCCGCCGATGATCATTGCCGTCGGCAGGCTTAAAAACAGCAGCTTGTGACGCAGGCACCAGCCGAGAATGGACTCATAGAAACGGATGATTAAAACAAACGAGCCAATCAGTACCGCCACAATAACCACAACCCACAGCAGATTGAGCAGCATCCCATTGTCCGGCCCGATGGGCATCCAGTCATCCGTCAACAGCACCAGCAGGATTGCAATCAGCACATAATCCAGCCAGGTGCGTCTGGGTTTCTTGTCGGGGGTGTGAGCCAATGCCGCGGCACTGCCCTTGCGGAAGAAATAATACGCCAGCGGCGGTACCACCAGCACGGCCAGAAACACCGACGAGGTCAGGGCGACGGTCTTGGTGTAGGCCAGCGGTTTGAAGAGTTTGCCTTCGGCCCCGGTCATGGCGAACACCGGCAGGAAGCTGATGACGGTGGTGGAAATCGCGGTTAAGACCGCCGAGGCGACTTCGCGCGAGGCGTCAAACACCAGGTGCAGGCGGTTGCGGCGCGGGTCGCGTTCCAGATGCTGAACGATATTTTCGCAGATGACGATTCCCATGTCGGAGATTTCGCCGATGGCGATAACAATGCCGGACAGGGCGACGATGTTGGCGTCGATACCCAGCAGCTTCATTCCCACAAAGGTAATCAGTACCGCCATGGGCATCAGGGCCGAGATAATCAGCGAGCTGCGGAAATTTCGCAGCAGCAGGACGATGACAATTGCGGTAATGATGATTTGTTCGTAAATGGCGGCGTTGAGCGTGCCGAGGGTTTCGTAAATCAATCCCGTGCGGTCGTAAAATGGCACGATGGTCACCTGGCTGACGGTCCCGTCGGGCAGGGTCTTCTGCGGCAGACCGGGGGCGATCTCGGCGATTTTGGCCTTGACGTTTTTGATGGCCGCCAGCGGATTTTCGCCGTAACGTACCACCGCCACGCCGCCGACGGCTTCGGCGCCGCTCTTGTCCAGCACCCCCGTCCGCAGGGCCGGGCCGAGGCCGACATGGGCGATATCCCGGATATGAATCGGGACAGCATCCACGGTTTTGACCACAATCTGTTCGATGTCTTCGACTGACTTGATAAAGCCAAGACCGCGAACCAGGTAATCCACACGATTGATTTCAATAGTTCGGGCGCCGACGTCCCGGTTGGAGGCCATCACAGCCATGAAGACATCATTGAGCGAGACTTTGGCCGCATACATCGCATCCGGGTCCACATCAATCTGGTACTCACGGACGAATCCGCCGACGGATGCAACTTCGGCAATGCCGGACGCGGCCTGCAGGGCGTACCGCACGGTCCAATCCTGAACAGTACGAAGTTCGTGCAGGTCCCATCCGCCGGTGGGATTGCCTTGCGGGTCCCGACCTTCGAGGGTGTACCAGAAAACCTGTCCCAGCGCCGTGGCATCCGGCCCCAGTCGCGGGGTCGCACCTTCGGGCAGCATTCCTTCCGGCAGCGAATTGAGCCGCTCGAGGATTTTCTGCCGCGTCAGGTCAAAGGGCACACGATCTTCAAAGATGACATAGATGCTGGAAAAGCCGAACATCGATGTACTGCGTACGGTCTTGACACCGGCTAGCCCCAACAGATTGGCTGTCAGGGGATAAGTGACCTGATCTTCGATATCCTGTGGGCTGCGGCCCGGCCAGTCGGTGAAGACGATCTGCTGGTTTTCGCCGATATCGGGAATCGCATCGACGGAAATCGGGTATCGCGGCAGCCAGTCGATTTGCCAGTCGAACGGTGCCACGAGCACACCCCCAAGCAGCAGGCCCATGACACACAACATCACGACCAGCCGGTTATTCAGGCAAAACCGAATGATTTCGCTTAAAAGTCCCCGGTTGCTGTAATCCTGTTGACTCAGACGTTCAGGCATAGTCGTGATGTATCCTTAGCTTGGTGAGCAGGGGTTATCAAAAGCCGCGGTGTTATTGCTGAAATTGCGGCAGCAGCTTGACGTATTTCTCCGGCTCTTTGTTGAATTCGGGTATGCAGCCCTTGCAGCAGAAATAGACTTTCTTGCCTTTGTATTCCACGAACAGATTCTTATCGATGGCTCTGCCGACCATAACCGGGCAGGTCGTCTGTTCCCCTGCAGCGGCAACGGCTGTTTCAGTCTTAGCTTGTGCATCGGCCGCGGCGTCTTTGGCGGCTTCGGCGATCTGAGGGGTATCGACAGCGGTTTGCGTGACGGGTGTCGGTTCTGGATTTTTCTTGCATCCTGAAACAGCGATCAAGCTGGCCAGAACGAGCAGTATGATGGATATCTTCATTACAGTGTCCTTTCTATTGTTAATGAGCATGCTCAGTGGTTTTAAACTGAGGCAGTTGAGGTACGTATTTTTCCGGGTCTTTGTTGAATTCGTCAATGCATCCGGGGCAGCAGAAATAGACTTTTTTGCCCTGGTATTCGGTAAAGACCGTTTTGTCGATGGGGTTCCCCATGATGGGGCAGAGGGTTTGTTCGGTACCTTCTTCTTCCGATTCAACCGGTTGGGTCATCATCGAAGGCATGGCCTGAATCTGGGCGGCGGAATCAATCTTGAATGCCCCGTTCGTGACCACGTCTTCACCTTCCATCAGGCCGGATTCGACGATATAGACATCGCCGGCTTTGGGGCCGAGTGTGATTTCTTTGCCGAGAAAGGAGGGATGTTCGCCGGCAACTTTGATATACACGATTGCTTTGTTGAGTTTTCTTCCGGTAATCAGCGGTGCAGTTGCAGGGATGACTAAAGGAAGCTGGTTGGGTTCGCTGACGGTTTGATACCCAAGCTCTTGCGCGGCAGCCAGTTTCATCCCGCAGATATCACATACGCCGGGAGCATCATGAATGATTTCCCCGTGCATGGGGCAGATGTATTTGCCCATCAGCGATGGCTCGATGATGCTGCCATTTGCTGCGATGGGGGAGTGAATTTTGGCCCGGATAAACATGCCGGGCTTGAGGGTGCTGTCGGTGTTATCCACTACCGCCCGAATCTTGACCGTGCGGGTCATTTCATTCAGGACCGGGCTGATAAAGCTGACAACGGCTTCAAACGTCTGGCCGGGGATTGACTCGGTGGTAAATTCAACCTTCTGACCATATCGAAGCCATTTGAGGTCGGATTCATAAGCATCCAGGATCAGCCATAGTTTGGACAAATCCGCAATGGTATAAATGGCCATTCCGGTATCAACATACATCCCCTCGTTGGCCATTTTGTCAATGACCACGCCGCCGATGGGGGAGTTGATAGTCAGATGGTCGAGGATTTGGCCGGAGGTCTTGATTTGCTGGATTTGTTCATCGGTAATCCCCAAAAGGCGGAGTTTCTCCTCGGATGCCTTCAGGGTCCCTTCGATGGAACGCCGGATCAGATCAGAGGAATTGGAAGCGATGTTCTGGACGGACTTTACGGCTTCGAGCAATTCAGTCTGGGCACTGATCAATTCCGGACTGTAAAGCTGGACCATGTGGTCGCCTTTTCGGACAGTCATTCCTGTATAGTCCACAAACAACCGGTCGAGCCGTCCACCCGTCCAGGCAGTGATCGATTTGATACGGGTCTGGTCATAGTCGATTTTGCCGATGAGTCGGATGTCGGTGGCGACGGACTTTCTCTCGACCCTGGATGTCTGGATTTCCATGAGCTTAACCGCATCCGGGGTGAACTCGATAACACCGGAGGCATGGGAGTCAGAGCCGCCGACGGGGATGAGGTCCATCCCGCACAGGGGACATTTGCCCGGCTGGGGCTGACGGACTTGGGGGTGCATGGAGCAGGTCCAAATGGCTTCGTTTGGCTGCACCTTGGTCGATGGGGTATATGTGCCTTCGGGGGTCACTAACACCTTAGTAAACCATCCTGCGGCAAAGACCCCTAATAATAGGATTAAAAAGCCTGCTTTTGCGGCTATTGTGTTTAAAAATTGGGTTCGTTTGGTCATGGCCAATTCCTTACGTTATAAATATCCTACTATACAGATAGGAATATAGTTCTTATGAATTTTGTTTAAGGGGCTCATTTGAATTGGCTTCGTTTGGTAAAGGCTGGCCGGTGAGCATCTCGAGTTCGGCCTGTTTCTGGAGGTAGTTGGTCAATGACCTCTCGTAATAGAGCTGGAAGGAGAGGAGTTTCTGTTCGGCGTCGATTAATGTCATAAAGTCAACTGTGTTTGTCCTGTAGGCCTGTTCTGTAACGGCCAGCATCTCTTTGGCTTTGGGGATCAGGACATTTTCGTATAGGCGGATTTTTCGCAAATTATCATCCAATTCATACATAATTTGTTCAGCTTGAGCAACAAGGTCAAACTCCATCTGGATTTTCTCTCGGCGGGCCATGGCGGTCTCGGCCTGAGCCTGCCTGACGCCAGCGCTGTAGTTATCTGTCCAGATGGGCAGATTGATCGACACCATGGCCATAATCGGATCGCGGCCTCCATTCATCCCACGGTTGGGGGCGTCTTCGACTTCAAGGCCGAGGCTGACATCGGGCCAGTAGCGTTTTCTTGCCAGGTTGACCATTTTTTGTGAGGCGATGATCTGCTGCTGCATTGCTGACAGTTCCGGATTGGCTGAGCGGATTTGGTCGGCAATCAGGCGGGGGTTGATTTCCGCGGGGGTGAATGTATCCCGTTGGGGCCACTGGAGTTCCTGTTCGGTTGGCTGATTGAGAAGGGCGTTGAGCTGTGCGACGATAGGGGTTCGCATTCGTTTCATGCTGATTAAATC
>CAZKAI010000074.1:0-20520 GCA_964550565.1 uncultured Pirellulales bacterium | reverse complement strand
GACGCGGTTCGCCAGCAGTGCAAGCAAAGCAAGGTGCAGGCGATGATTGTGATGTCTGTGGAAAATGTGCGGTATTTGAGCGGTTTTACCGGACATGACAGTTGGCTGCTGATTCTGCCGGATAAGGCGATTCTGATTACCGACAGCCGCTATACCGAGCAGGCCCGCGGGGAATGCGTGGGGTGCAAGGTGTTTGAGCGAAAGGGCGGGTTGACCACGGCGGCGGCGGACTTTATCGCCGGGGCCAAAGGCGTCCGGGCGGTGGCGATTGAAGACAGCAGTGCGATTTCGATGCTGGGCGTGGTGAAAAAGGCCATCAATCGCAAAATCGTGCCGGTGCGGGGGTTTGTGGAAAAACTGCGGGCCATCAAGACCGAAGAAGAAGTCCGGGCCATCGAAAAGGCGTCGCGGATTGCCTGGCTGGCCCTGCGGCAGACGCTGCCTTTGCTGAAGGCGGGGATGACCGAGGCGGAACTGTGTGCGGCGCTGGAATTCAATATGAAGATGCTGGGTGCGGTGCCGGGCTTTGATACGATTATCTGCTTTGGGCCGAATGCCTCGCGGAACCATCATCAGCCGGGCCAGCGGAAGCTCAAGACGAACGATACGATTCTGATTGATTTCGGCTGCAAATACGATGGATACATCTGCGATATTACCCGGTGCTTTGTTTTCGGCAAACCCACTCCATATTATCGGAAAGTCTATGATGCGGTTGCGGCCGCTCAGCAGACGGCCATTGATATGATTAAGCCGGGGGTGTGCCTGGCGGATGTGGATGCGGCATGTCGGAAAGTGCTGGCCGATGCGAAAGTGGCGGTGTATGGGCATGGCACCGGGCATGGGCTGGGCCTGCTGGTGCACGAAGACCCCCGTATTGCGGTTACGTCCAAGAAAGAGGTTTTTGAGGCGGGTCAGATTATTACGGTGGAGCCGGGGTCGTATGTGTCCGGCAAGATTGGTGTTCGACTGGAAGATGATGTGCTGGTGACGGAAAAGGGTCATCGGGTCATCAGCCGGAACAAGGGACTTTGCTTCGAGCCGGCCGAGATGCCTGTTTTGAAGAATAAATAATACGGGCTCCGGAATGTCCTGATAAAAAGGCTTTTAGGATAAACATTTTGACGCGGGCAACGTAAAACTATATACTCATTAAACGCTCAGGGGTGGTTTGGCTGAGAGGCGCGGTAACCGCTAATGGCCGAATCTGAGAAAGACCCTTAGAACCTGATCAGGAAAACCGAAAGGTGTACCTGCGTAGGGAAGCGGATAATTACTATGTTAAAGTAAGAGAATCGCTTCCGTGAATGGTGGCGATTCTTTTTTTATTTATGGAGTTGTTATGCAGACACAATTAGAACTGGCGCGGCAGAGGCAGTTGACGGGATTAGTTTCCCAGACGGCCAAAAATGAAGGCGTGGATCCGGCGATGCTGCGGGATGAACTGGCGGCGGGGCGGGCGGTGATTCCGGCCAATACGATTCATGTGCAGCATGGCCTGAAACCCTGTGCGATCGGGCGATGCGTCTCGACCAAGATTAACGCCAATATCGGGCTGTCGTCGGTGCGGTCATCGCTGGATGATGAAATCGAAAAGATGCGGGTGGCGCTGGAGGCGGGGGCGGATGCGATTATGGATTTGAGTACGGGCGGGACGCCGGGGGGACTGGATGAGATCCGCCGCCGGCTGCTGACGGATTGCCCGGCGCCGTTCGGGACCGTGCCGATTTATGAGGTGATTGTCGGGCGGTCGGTGGACGAGATCGATTATGATACGATTTTAAAGATTATCGAAAAGCAGGCCCAGCAGGGGGTGGATTTCTTTACGATTCATGCGGGCTTGCTGCGGGAGCATCTGGAGCTGGTCAAGTCGCGGGTGATGGGGATTGTCAGTCGCGGCGGGGCGCTCTTGGCCCGCTGGATGACGCATCATAACAAGCAGAATCCGCTGTATGAATTGTTTGACGATATCTGCGCGATTATGAAGCAGTATGATGTGTGTTTTTCGCTGGGGGATGGATTGCGGCCGGGCTGCGGGGCGGATGCGACGGATGCGGCACAGTTGGCCGAGCTCAAGACGCTGGGGGAGTTGACACAGCGGGCGTGGGATAAGGGTTTGCAGGTGATGGTCGAGGGGCCGGGACATGTGCCGTTCAATCAGATTCAGTATAATATGGAGATTCAGCAGAAGCTGTGTCATAATGCGCCGTTTTATGTGCTGGGGCCGCTGGTGACGGATATTGCGCCGGGCTATGACCATATTACCAGCGCCATCGGCGGGACGGCGGCGGCGTACTGGGGTGCGTCGTTTTTGTGCTATGTGACGCCGCGGGAGCATCTGGGGCTGCCGGATGCTGAGGATGTGCGGCATGGCGTGGTGGCGTCAAAGATTGCCGCGCATGCGGGGGATGTGGCGCGCGGGTTTGGGAATGCGGCGGCACGGGATAAACAGTTGAGTATCGCGAGGGCCAATCTGGACTGGAAGAAGCATCTGGATTTATCGATTGATCCGATTACGGCCAAGGCGATGTACGAAGAGGCCTGCCGCAACAGTGCGCTGGGCGAAGGCGGGCACGACCAGGATTACTGCACGATGTGCGGCAAGGAATGGTGCAGTGTGCGCATCAGCAAGGAATTGCGGAAGGGGTAAGGCGGAATATACTTCGAGTCGCAAAGGGCGGAAATATTTTTTAAGCTGCGATTGAAAAGGTCGACAAGTTGGCTGTGATGATGTAAAATTCCATCCGATGGCTGCGATTACGAAAATCACATGGAAAGTTGTTGTTCGTCCGATGCGGACGACGTTTGCGACGTCGCTGGGGTCCAAGACCTGTGCGACCAGCGTGATTGCGACGGTATGCTGCGATGATGGTTCGGTGGGTGTGGGGGAAGTGCCGACGAGTTTTGTTTTGCCGCATGAGACGGCCGAGGCGATTGGCGGAGTGCTGGCGGAGGCTGGGCCTGCATTGTGCGGCAAGAGTATCCAGCGGTGGGCAAGCCTGGCTGGGCAGGTCCGCAGGCTGTTTCCGCGATTTCACATGACGGCTTCCGGGCTGGAGGTGGCGTTGTTCCGGGCGTGGCTGGTGGGCCAGGGTAAGAGCGAATTGCAATTCTGGGGCGGCAAAACCGATACCCTTCAAACCGATATTACGATCCCGTTTGTGCCCGATATCAAGGCCCTTGAGCCGTGGATTCTGCGGGCGATACGCACGGGATTTACCACGTATAAAGTCAAGGTCAGCGGCAAGGTCAAGACCGATTTGGATTTCTGTCGGGCGGTGTATGGCTATCTAAGCGATGCCGGCAAGCCGTTTGTTGTGCGTCTGGACGGCAATCAGGGTTTTACGGCGAAATCTGCACTGGATTTGCTTGGCAGGCTTGAGCGGGCGGGGCTGGCGGTGGAATTGTTCGAGCAGCCGCTTCTGCGGAATGATTATGCGGGATTGAAGACGCTGACTAAACACGCCAGCGTGCCGATTATTGCCGATGAGACGGTGTTCTGCGAAGACGACTGCAAGCGGGTGATTGACCGGCGGCTGGCCGATGGGGTCAATATCAAGATTGCCAAAAGCGGCATTGCCGAATCCCGGAAGATTTACCGGCTGGCGAAGCGGGCGGGATTGAAGCTGATGCTGGGGTGCATGACCGAGACGATGGTAGGGTTGTCGGAGGCAATATCCTTTGCGGCGGGTACAGGGGGCTTTGATTATATCGATTTGGATTCAGTGCATTTTCTGCGGCGGTGCGATGCGTTTGGGGGCGTTGGCGTGGATGGCTGTGTGTATCATCTCGGCGGGAAACGATGATTTCGCATCCGATGTATTGTGTGGCGGTGCTGCTGCTGATTGAGGGGGTGGTGTTGACCCTGGCGCAACGGCCGATTGGTAAAAAGCTCTTCAAATACCTGCCTTCGATGTTCTGGATTTATTTTCTGCCGATGCTGGTGACGACGGCGGATCTGCTGCCTCCAGCTAATCCGGCGTATGACTGGATTGGCAAATGGATACTGCCGGCGGCACTGGTATTGCTGCTGTTGTCGGCGGATGTCAGGGGGATTCTGCGGCTGGGGTCGATGGCGCTGCGGGTGATGGCGGCTGCGACCTGCGGGATCATGATTGGAGCGATTGCGGCTTCGATGCTGTTTCGGTCATGGCTGCCCGAGGAGGCATGGAAAGCGATTGGGGCATTAAGCGGGTCGTGGATAGGCGGTTCGGCCAATATGCTTGCCGTTGGCAAGGCAGTGGAGACTCCCGAATCGCTGATGGGGGTGATTGCGATTGTCGATACGCTGTTTTCGTATGTGTGGATGGGGATGCTGATTGCGGTGTCGGTTTTGCAGGAGCGGTTTGACCGGCGGAATCGGTCGCATACGGCATTGATTCAGGAGTTGACACAAAGAGCAGGCAAAGCAAGTCTATCCGGCAAGAGGGGACTGACTGTCGGCAGTCTGGTCTGGATAGCCTTGATTGCGGTTGCAGGGGCCGGCGTTGCTGTATGGCTTAGCGGGAAAATGCCCCCCATTAAGAATGTGCTGAACTCGGCGGCGTATGCGGTCATCCTGGCGACTGTTCTTGGGGTGCTTTTATCTTTTACTCCGGCACGGAAACTGGAGTCCTGCGGCTCCAATACGGTGGGATTTGCGTTACTGTATCTGGTTTTGGCTTCGATTGGTGCAAAAACGCACCTTGGCTTAGTCAGGTCAGTGCCGGTGTTTTTGATGGTGGGGGCAACAATGCTTATTATTCATGGGGTATGTCTGTTTATTGCGGCCCGGCTGTTTCGTGCCCCGATGGCTCTGGTTGCCACGGCCAGTCAGGCTAATGTCGGCGGGCCGGCTTCGGCACCAGTAGTTGCGGGGATTTACCATCCGGAATTGGCACCTGTGGGATTGCTTTTGGCGGTCTGCGGCAACATTCTCGGGACATTCCTGGGGATTATGGTCAGCCAGGTATGCCGGTGGGTGGGGTAAAATAGGGAGAGAGGCTGGAATTTGATTGAAATAATCCGCTTTTGTGCCACAATAAACTCTTTAATAAAATTACCCTACATTATGGATTCTGAAAAACCTGTTATTATGGTACAGAAATGATATTTACGCTTCACCGCTATATTTTTAAGGAATTGTTCCGGGTCTTTATCCTGACGACGGTGGCGATGACCTTGATTCTGAGCCTGGGCTTTCTGCTCAAGCCGATTCAGGATTTCGGTGTCAGCCCCGAAGAGATTCTTCATCTGCTGGGATACCTGATGCCGATTACACTGACGTTTGTGCTGCCGATGAGTGCGCTGTTTGCGGCGTCGATGGTGTATGGACGGTTTGCCGCCGACCGGGAGCTGGATGCGTGCCGGGCCAGCGGCATCAGCCTGTGGACCCTGGTGTATCCGGGTCTGAGTCTGGCGATTCTGGTGGCGATTGCCAACCTGATTCTGAGTTTCCACGTGGCCCCGGCTTTTATTCAGCGCAGCGAAAAGAGCGTCAAGGCTAACGCCGAACAGATTCTGTTTCGTAATCTGCAGCGCAAGGGCTTTTATACCCTGCCCAAGTCCACATACAAGATTTATGCGGAAAAGGCCGACCCTCAGCGCAAGCTGCTGGAAGGGGTGATTATTCTGGATACCAAAGATAAGGATATCCAGCGTATGGTTCTGGCCCAGTCGGCCAAAGTTGAGATCGAGACGCATTCGGATTTCAATAAGGTTCGTATTATTGCACTCAACGCGGTTCGTGTGGATGATTTTTCATCGGTCGAAATTGGTAATACGAGCGTCGAGCGGCAGTTCGATTCGCTGCTGGCCGACGATATCAAATTTTACAAGCTGGACAAACTCAAAAGCATCCGTATTGACAAGATGAAGCATGCCCCGATTTATAAAATGGCGATGCAGGTGTATTGGCAGTTTATGACGGAACTGGTGGGGCAGACGCTGAATCAGACCTTTAGCAGTTCCAGCCCGCAGGTGCTGCTTCAGGATGCGGATGGGTTTCGGGATTATTTTCTGGCGGCAGCAGGATGTCAGCTTGGCCAGAAAGAGTTGACTCTCGAACTGACGGCGCCGATTCAACTGGTCGAAATGGACCGGGTGCAAAATCAGAAAATCACCCGGCAAAGCCAGCGGGGTTTCTGCCGGCTGGATGTGAATCAGTCGATCCCGCGGCTGGAGCTGGATTTGGAAAATCCCTCGTGGGATCGCGGAGAAGGTGTTAAGGGATTTGCCCTGCGGAAATTCATCAACAATGTGGAAATTCCCGCGGCGGTGCAGGAAAAACTGGAGTCCAAGCCGATTCTCGATTTACTGGCCGGTGTGGGCACAAAAAATAGCCCCCTGGTTTCTCCGAGCAAGCCGCTGCTGGAGCGCGTCAGGCAACTGCAGGTTGAGCTGGCGGAGGTTAATGACGAAATTGATGCCGAACTGCATTCGCGGCTGGTGATGGGGCTGGGGTGTGTGTCGCTGATTCTGACGGGCATTGCGCTGGGGGTCTATTATCGCGGCGGGCATTTGCTCAGTGCCTTTGGAGCCAGTGCCGTTCCCGGAGGGCTCCTGGTGATGTTTATCATGTCGGGCAAACAAATCACCAAGAATCCATCGACGACGGCAATCATGGGGATCACAGTAATGTGGCTAGGGCTGGTCATTTTGACCCTGCTGACGGTATATTTGTATCGCCGACTGCTCAAAACGTAAAGGGAAGCGGATGAAGATACTGGATCGATATGTTCTTAAACAATTCCTGATTGGCTATGCGATAGCCTTCGGGGTCCTGATCGGCATGATTGTGGCGATGGACTTGTTCATCAATCTGGATGAATTTGCCGAAAACGCCGAAGCCGGAGCCGGGACCATGTTATACAATATCGCCTCCTTTTATGGCGCCCGGGTATTACTGTGGTTTCGCGATATGGCCGGGGTGATTACCGTGATTGCCGCGGTGTTTTCGCTGGCCCGCATGACCAAGAACAATGAATTGATTGCGGTGATGGCCTCGGGGGTGAGCCTGAAACGATTTATTGCTCCCATTATCGGGATTGCCGCGATTCTGATGAGTTTGCAGGTGGTGGTGCAGGAGATGGTGATTCCGAGCCTGACGGGTCAGCTTATCCGCAGTCATGATGAACTGCCCGGTACCAAGCATTATGATTTGTGGTTTGCCTCGGACTCCAATGGCAATTTAATCAATACCTCGGAATATGATGAAAAAACGCAGACCATTGATCATCCCTTTATCATCGTCCGCAAGCGCATGGAACGCAGCGATCAGATGGCGGTGACCGGACGCATCAAGGCTCAGAAAGCCGTCTATGACCGGCAGCGGGGCGGATGGGTGTTAACCGGGGGGGAGATGCTCCAGATTTCAGATTCATCGACGGCGGCGACTTCTTCGCGGCAGGTTTCGACGGTGGACTTTTTTGCCAGCGATTTGACCCCGCAGCAGATTCCCATGCGGCGTCAGGAAGGGTATAAATCACTGCTGAGTTCGGCTCAACTGATGCAGTTGGCCAATAGCCAGGGGACACGGCAAAGCGACCTGGCGGAGCTGATTCTGCAGAAGCATACTCGGATTACCGATCCGATTTTGAATCTGGTGATGCTGCTGGTTGCGCTGCCGGTGCTGGTTTGCCGGGATCCGCGGGATATGAAAACCGCTATTTTAGTCAGCTTTGTTACCTCTACGAGCTGCTTTGTGCTGACGTTTGTCTGCAAAATGTTTGCGACGGAACTGTTTTTTAACCTGCGGCCTGAGTTTTGGGCCTGGGCGCCGATTTTCATCTTTGTTCCTATCGCCTTTATTCAGATGGATTCCATGAAGACGTAGGCTGTTCGCAAGGTCCTATAAAACGGGATTTGATCTCATTTCAATCGGGGCATGGCGGGTGGATGACTTTATTTAAAATATTTTCTATATTCTCTAAATTATCCATATTTACTTTGCCGATACTTTTCATAGGTTGTAATGTATTTGCTATTTTAACGGAGACCGTACTATGGAAAGTACACTGATTGAACAAAGACGAGATGTCAGGTCGGATTTATCATGGCCTGTGAGTATCTGGCTTCCGGAGGCGAATCGCTTTTTTACCGGCAGAAGTGTCAATGTCAGCAAAGGCGGGGCGTATATCAGTGTGCCGATGACCACGCCGGTACGTCCAGGACATGAGATTGAGGTGAATTTCCCCCGCACGATGTCGCTGGCCCGTCAGAAAGGGCAGTATGCCCGCATTAAAATGGGTAAGATTCTGCGAGTGGATCGGGCCGAAATGCTGCGTAACGGCAGTATTGGCCTGGCGGTTCAGTTTGTATAGTCAATGAACCCTGCCGGCGGGGTGATCCTGTCGGATTCAGAAATAACGACCTAAGCTGCCGGCTTAACGACAGCAGCTTAGGTTTATTGTTTGCATTTATTCTTCACGATATCCGATGGTGGTCGCATCGGGTTTGTTTTTCAATTCGATGACCAATCCCTCTTCCATCAGTTGTTTGCCGGCCATACGGCTCTGAGTTTTCGTGTTGTAATCGTTGAGCAGATAGGTCTTGTCGGGCTTCAAGCCGAAGAGCCTGAGCTGCGCCGAGGGGTGAATACTCTGGTCATGGCGAAAGGCCTGCACAAAGCCCTCTTTGGAATCGAGGCGATTGAATTGCCAGGCGATCCAATCTTTCTGGGACAGAGTGTAATCGGTCAGTGGGTAGTAATCACCAAAGTAATTGGGGGCGGTGTCCAGCCATTCCTGATAAAGTGCCATAATCAGGGCATCGTCCACCGGGGCTCTGAAATCAAAGCAGCCGGTATTGGCCGGGCACATATTGCTGCGGCGAATATAAGGACCATAGGCCAGAAGGCCCTGCCCGGTGCCCCAGCCCCAGCCCTGTGTGTTGGACGGATTATATGCGGTACCGTGAACAGGCAGCCAGAAGGACAGGCCATAGGTATGGGCTTGCTGACCGACCGGCTCAAAGAGATAATCGCTTCGCAGCAGGGGGACGGAGCGGCGCATCGTTTCCAGGTCATTACGGTGTCCGCCGGAGGCACAGGAATCAATCAGCATGCCCGGATGTCGTCGAAGCAGCTCATCCCAGTAGGCCAGATATCCCATGACATATTTATTTTCGGTGATGCCCTGTCGGTCTGCGGTGTCGTTTTTCTGCCAGTATTCCAGCGGGTCGATGTTGTAATCCTGACGATACAAGTCGATGCCTTCGTCGGTAATGATTTTATCAATGTGATTGACCAGCCAGTTCCACGCGTCGGGATTGCCCAGATTCAGCAGCCCGCCGGCGGCACCGCCCAGAATCCATTCGGGGTGGTTGGTCGCCAGCCAGGTTCCCGCGGCGACGCGTTCCGGCTCAAACCACACGATGGTCTTGACATTTTTGCTGTGGGCATAATCGCTGATCGCCCGCAGGCCGTTGGGGAAACGATTGGGACTTCGGTCCACTTCCCAGGTCCCGGTCCACGGCCAGCCCTTTTCTGCGGCACCCACATACCAGCCGGCGTCCATCCACCAGTAATTGATTTTGAGTCCCTTTTGCAGATAGCTGTCGATGAACTCTTTTTGATTCTGTTCATTGGCTTTGGTCATCTCTGCGAACTGATGGGAGCTGCATGCGGCAAACAACGGCAGTGCCAGGTCTTTGCCGCCGGGACGCGGAATATTGTGGCGAATCATCCACTGCCGCCAGCGGTTCTGGGCATCAACCCAATTGCCGGCCTTCCAGAACTGGAGGACCACCATTGGCGTGCGGACGGTTTCGCCGGGCAGTAATTTGAAATGGGTCTTGTCCTGTCCTGCTGTCAGCGACAGGGTGTTGCCGGCATCCCTTTGGTACTTTGCGTACCAGCGGCCTGCCCAGCTTACCACGACAATCATCCCTTCATCACCGCCGTCGATATTATAATAGGGCCAGCTTCCGCCGGTAGCCCGGCCGCCGGACGGGGCGAAGGTCAGCTCTTTTCCGGGTTCAATCCCGGTGCTTTGCGGGGCGAAGTCCTCGGCGTTGACTCGGGTGCCGATCCAGTGGCGCAATTGATACGGCTTATCCTTGACACAGGCAAATCGGGCGTCGAGGGCCTTGAGATTTTCAATGATGGCGGTATCGGCTTCGCCGGTGTTTTTGAGATAGACGGTCCATTCGATGGTCTTGAAATCGCTGTATTCGAGGACTTCCCAGCGAAGCTCAAGGCCGCTGTCGGGATTGTGCCAGACGAGCGTGTGTGAAGTGCGATTTGCGTCTAATTTGTTGTGGGTTATGCTGAATGCCCAGGTCTTGAGTAATTCCTGCGACGGTTTGCCATCCAGCGTGAAGGAGAACGGCGGCTGGATAGCCTTGTTGTCGGGAATTTGAGGCACTGCATCCGGGATTCCGATTTTGACCTGCGGCGACAGGATATTCCACAGCAGCCAGTCGCTGGAATCGGAGGTTTTATTTTCGCTTGGCAGCGTCGCAGGTTCCGCCTGAGTCCAGGTTTGCGGCATACATAAACAGACCGATACGAACAGCAGTACTAAACGGCATTTATTCATACGCTCATCCTCATCTTAATAGCGATATTTTCCACGACAGAACAACAATGGAAATCAAAAACCAGTCAATTCGGATGCTTAAAGTACTTTATATAGACGCACAAATTCCTTGCCGAGTTACGTGTCCGTTGAAACCAGATTCCGCTGTGGTTATTCTTCCAGAATCTGCATCTGGCGAATAAAGGTGTCGGCTTCGGCCATGGAGTTTTCCATTTCCCGAATCAGCAGCGAGATTTCTTTTTCGATGATGCCCAGTTCCCCTTCCAGTGAGGCGATGGCCTGAGCGTTAAGATTGTGCTTGATAAACAATACCTGGTCTTTAAAAGAGGCTAAAACCGGATAGATTTTATCGCGGGCTTTTTCCATGGCTGCAATCATCTTGTCGCATTTGACGCGGGTGGCTTCGAGTTTGGTTTCGCTGGATTTGCGAAGGGCGGGGCTGGAATACTCGTCCAGCTCGTCTTCCCATTCACGGAACAGCCCCTTGGCGACCCGGCGTACATCTTCAATGCGGCTTTCGACGTTTCGGGTGCGGGATTCGCATTTGTCATACTGGGATTTGAGTGTTTTATATTTTTCATCGAGAAGGGTGCCTTTGTATCCTACCACACTCCGGAATTCATCGAGCGCGGTGGCAAACTGCTCCTTGGCATCCAGTTGAGCGTCTCGAGCGGACTGCACCCGACTGACCAGAATATCCTTCTTTTGTGCTCCAAAGGCTTCTTTGGTAGAGTCCATCATTCGGCTGCAGCCGGCCGCCAGCATCATGCCGCCCAGAAGACTGGTAACGAGTACGGTTTTTTTCATACACACTATCCCTTCATTTCATTTAACAGGTCTGTCACATCCTTGCATAAATTACCATTATACGAGGCTGGTGCGGCGGGGCAAGGGGTTTATTCTTGCAAGCCGTGAATCTTTGTATAAAATGGCGACTATGGAAACCATAAATGCGAACATTGTTCCGCTGACGCGGATTCAAAAGCTGATTGGCCGGCTGATGCACCAGTCCAAGCAGACCAAGGCCAACGGCTATATGACGATCCAGGCGGACCTGACGGAATTGACTGCGATGCGGCGGGAGTACTGCCGCAAGGCCCGTGTCCGTGCCACCACCAACGACTTTTTTATCCTGGCCATGGCCCGTGCGGTCAAAAAATATCCGCTGCTGGCCGCGACGCTCGATGAAACACGCGACAATCTGGTGGTCAGCGGTGCTGTTGGCGTCGGATTTGCCGTGGCAGCACCGCAGGGGCTGGTGGTGCCGGTACTTCACGATATGGGCTCCAAAAGCCTGATAGAGACTGCCGCGGAAAGCGAAATGCTGCTGGCCAAGGCCCGCTCCAACAAGCTGACGCCGGATGATTTTGACGGGGCCAATGTCGTTTTGACGGGACTGGGCATGTTTGGTGTACACCAGTTTTATGCAATTGCACCGCCATCGGCGACAGCAATTGTCTCCATTGGGATGATTGAAGATGCACTTGTGCTCAAGGACGACGAAATGCGCGTTCGAAAAATGATGGACGTCTCACTGGCCTATGACGGGCAGATTATTGATGAATTTTATGCCGCCGGGTTTTTGCATTATGTGGTTGAGCAGCTTGAAGACCCCTGGGTCTTGACGCGATAGCCTGCAAAAAAATGAGCGGAACGAAAAAAAAGATTGACAATTACATCTTAAACTATTATTTTGTAACACAGTAGTAAATTAAAGGCTTTGCAGAAAGCCTTTTCCGAATAAGGTTGCTTCCTCTTTCATCCACGAAGCAGCCTTTTTTATTTCCTCTCCTGAGTATCCGGCGATGCGGGCGTGCTGCTGTAAGCCGTTTCCACGACAGTATTTTCAATAACGGGTGATGTCTCTGACGGAGCAGGCGTTTCCACAGGCATCGTGTCGGCAGATGCTGCGGCGGTGGCGTCTGTTGCGGGTTGCGCTTCGGTCGCTTCGACCGTGGGTTCATTGGCAGTATCGATTTGAATGTCAAAATTGCCTTCAATTTTTCCCGTGTGCACAAACTCCGCCACCGCCAGATAATCGGTTGCTCCATGACAGGACGGTTCATATTCGAAGATGCTCTTGCCGTAGCTGGGCGCCTCGGCCAGTTTGATATTGCGGCGGATATGCACCGGGACAATCTGAGCGCCGGCCCAGGGGCTGTTCTGATTGCGGGACCCGGTCAGGAATTTTTCGATATCCTGCCGCACTTCGGCTGACAGGCTGGTGCGGGCGTCGAACATGCACATCAGAATTGCAGTGACATGCAGGGCGGGATTGATGCGGTTGTTGACCAGCGCGATCGTCTGCAGCAGGCGGCTAAAGCCCTGCAGGGCAAGGAAATGCGGCTGGACGGGGATGATTACTTCTTCAGACGCTGCCAGGGCATTGAGCGTCAGTAGGCCCAGCGACGGGGGGCAGTCGATAATCATATAATCAAAATCGTTTTCGACCTGGGCGATGGCCTGACGAAGGATGATTTCACGTCCGACTTCATTGACCAGTTCGGTCTCGGCTCCGACCAGCTCGATACCGGCACCCAGAATCCAGAGATTGGACCGCACTTTGACTGCGGCATCGTGAACCCCGGTCTGGCCGGACAGGATTTGATAGGCTCCGCAGCCGGGCTGCTCGGCATCAACGCCAAGATGGATGGTCAGGTGGGCCTGAGGATCCAGATCAATCACCAGAACGCGAAACCCGTGTGCCGCCATGGCGGCTGCGACGTTGACGACGGTCGTTGTTTTTCCGACGCCGCCTTTTTGATTGAGAACTGCTATTTTCCTCACAGTGTCTTTCCGGATAAATAAGGTCTGCGATTTACGAAGGCTGGCCGGCGGCGGGATTGGTCTGTCCCGGCCGAAGCAGTTTCAGGATCGAGTCCAGCACCCCGTTGACAAACCGCGGAGATTGTTCGGTGCTGTATTTTTTTGCCAGCTCAATAGCCTCATTGACCACGACTTTGCCCGGAATATCGGGGCAGAACTGGAGCTGATAGACTGACAGACGGAGGATGCTTCGGTCCACCTGCGACATCCGCGATAATTTCCATTTGGCGGCGGCCTGTGCGATTTTATCGTCGCAGTCGTCGATATTCTGCCATGCGCCCTGTGTCCATTGCTCGGCAAGCTGAATGGTCATCGAGTCACTGGTTTGTTCGCGGAAAAACCGTCCCAGCCAGGGCAAAAGGTCCTGTCCCTGCACATCCAGTTGGCACAGTGCCTGCATGGCAAGCTCCCGGGCCAGAGTGCGTCGATCCTGTTTGGTTTCGCCGAGTTGAGAGTGATTATTGGGTGTTTTCATGCGCCAGGAGGGTCTTGAGTATCTCAGGTTCGACGGCAAAGACCGTCCCGTGTCGCAGTCCTCTGGGGTAGCGAAGCTGGGAAGAAATGTCCTCCCAGTCCTTGAGGTCTTTGGACCGCAGTGCACCGTATTTGCCTTCGGTGTATTTATCAAAGTACAGGTACCACCACTCGCCGATTTGGACAGCGGTGGGGCCTTCGGCCCAGTATTTGCCGGTGATGGCTTCGGAGGCCGGGCTCCAGGGGCCTTCAGGACGGTCGGCAGTGCTGATCCGGATATTCTTTTCCGGCGGATTTTTGGTTTCGTTCTTGAGGAACATCACCCACTTGCCTCCGGTCTGAATGATGGTCGAATCAATGATATTAAAGCCCGGCTCAATGAGCAGTTTGGTTTCGCTGTACGTTTTAAAATCGCGGGTGGTCACATAATAGATGCGGTGATTGTTGTCGCCGCCTTTTTCGGTTTCCGGAAAACGTCCGGGGATGGTTGTGGCCCAGAAAATCAGGTATTGTTTGGTTTGGGCATCATAAATCAATTCCGGCGCCCAGCAGTTCTGTGCCGTCGGTTCATGTTCCATGACGGGGATATACTGCTGCTGGGACCAGGTAATCAGGTCTTTGGAGCTGGCATAGCCGATGCCTTTTTCCTTCCAGCTTACCGTCCAGACCATGTGAAACAAGCCATCCGGGCCGCGCAAGACACAGGGGTCTCGCATCAGTTTGTCCTTGCCGACGGCGGGCTTTAAATAGGACTTGCCCTGATTGAGGGCTTTCCATTCAAGGCCATCAAGGCTGCAGGCCAGGTGCAGCCCATCCTGTCCGTTATCAACAAAATAGCTGAACAGATACACCGGCTTTTGAGCGGTTGTATCCGATCCGGCCAGGCAGCCGGCATGCATCACGGCAATCAGGCACAGTGTACAGAAAACCAACAGCGACTTCGAATACATGGTTACGACTCCATTCCACCAGGGATTACAGTTTCGTGATGACATCGGCCATTTCGATGGCGGCCAGTGCGGCACTGGCGCCGGCATTGCCTTGTTTGGTACCGGCCCGTTCGATGGCCTGTTCAATCGTTTCGCAGGTCAGCACGCCGAAGATGGTGGGCACGCCGGTATCATAGTTGACCGTGGCCACGCCGCGGGATATTTGCTGACAGACATAGTCATAATGGCTGGTCTGGCCGCGGATGACGGCGCCCAGACAAATGATGGCCGAATAATTGCCGCTTTGTGCCATCTTTTTGGCCGCCAGGGTAATCTCAATCGTCCCGGGCACCCAGGCCACGGCGATCTGTTCATCGGCTGCGCCGTGCCGCTGGAGGCAATCGATGGCGCCGCCGAGCAGTTTGCTGGTAATAAACTCGTTGAACCGGCTGACTACGATGCCGAAATTGTGCTTGCCGGCAACGAGCTGACCTTTAATTTCCTTAACCATAAGCTGGCTCCGTAAGGGTCTTGTATTGTTTACTTATCCTGACGTTTATTCTGCATTATCGGACCCCGTTGGGCGAGCTGTAAAAAAAAGTCCGTTTCGCCGAACAGGGATTTTCTCGGGTATCTCTTAAGCTCTGCAATTGTAAGGGCTTAAGCCCTCTGATGCCAGCAAAAAGTTTTTTTAAATCATTTTTGACGACGGAATCTCGACTGCCGGCTAAGCAGGGGCGGCGGCGGGCCGATACAACTTGCGGAAACTACGATAGTTAAGAAAACCCAAACGCGTGTCAGAAAAGCGGATATAATATGGCAGAATCATCTTATTACGAAGACGACAGCAGCCTGAATGGCTGGGAACAGGCCGAACAGAGGGTCGCTGAGGCCTTTGAATTCTATGAATCCGGGCAGATGCAGGACGCCCTCGATAAGCTTAATGAAGCCGTGACGATGAATCCCGGTTGTGTGGCCTGGCATTTTAATCGCGGACTGACACTCGATGCGATGGATCGGTATGAAGAGGCCATCGCCTGTTATCAGCAGGCCCTTGAACTGGCCCCCAACGATGCGGAAATCCTCAACTGCCTGGCCGTGGATTATACCCGCACGGTGCAGTATGACCTGGCCGTGACGACCTTTGAAAAAATTGAAACGATTGATCCGTCTTACGAACCGGCCTACTGCAACCGGATTATCGCCTATACCGAAATGGAGCAGCATGATAAGGCTGAGCAGATGTTTTATATGGCTCAGCAGATCAATCCGGAATGCCCCATCTGTTTTTACAACATCGGCAATTCGCTGTTTTCCCGCGGCAATTATGTGCGGGCCATCTGGTGCTGGGAAAAGACTGCAGAACTGGAACCGACCCATCCGCAGATTCATTATCGTATCGCTCAGGCCTGCTGGGCGGACGGTCAAATCAACAAAGCCAAAGATTATTTTCTGCGTGAACTGCGCCGCAATCCCGGCCATATCGATGTGCTGGCTGACTACGGCGTTTTTTTGCTGGAACAGGGGCATATCTCGCAGGCGGCTGAAAAATTTCGCTGGATTCTGGAGCTTCGGCCCGAATTTGCCCAGGCGATGTTTTATCTGGGGGAGATTTGCCGTCTCGAGGAAAATCTCAGCGAGGCGATGGCATGGTACGGAAAGGCTAAAACGACCGAAACGCAATTGGCCGGGCCGCGTTTTCGCATGGCACAAATTCTATTGTGGCAGGGCCGGCCGGATAGCGTTGCCGAGCTGCTGCGGGATGAAATCAAACTGGCCTGCGATGATGAACAGGTCATGCTGTCAATCGGACAGATGCTGATCCGGCTGGGCGAATACAATGATGCTTTGCCTTGTTTTCTGAGGGTGCTGGACTCCAATTCCGAGCAGGGCAAGGCGTATTTCGGCATCTCAGCGATCCTGATGCATCGCCGCGACCTGGAAGGCTGTCTGCAGTTTCTGGAACATGCCATTGGGGTCGATGTCCGCGTTTTGTCTGCGTATCTGGGGGCGGCCCTGATTCACACCCGCCAGAACAATTACCAGCGTGCTTTTGAAATCCTCTATAAGGCCAAATCCTTGCTGGGCAATTCGTGGCGATTGAGGTTCTGGATGGCAAAAGTCTGGATGTGCAGGCTTCGCCATGCGATCACACATCGGTTCTTTTCAAAACACCAGGATGGCGATAAAGATATATATTGATTATATAATGACTTATAACGGTTTCTGAGTGGTGTAAGCCTGAGAAGGAGAGGCGGTGTGTCGCAAATAAGTGCGATTCGGCTCGGAAATCTTTTTTTGTAAAAATAGGTAATAATCCCGATTGAAACACCCTCCTGTTTTTTGCATAATATGACCTATACTCCAATCAGAACTGGTTTGGAGCTTGGAGGGTGATAGGTGCCTGCGATTGCTTCCGGAGGGATTCGCAGGCTTTTTTTATGCGCACAAATCGGCTCTTTTCAAATGGCTTTATCTCAGATATAGTTTAGACCGTGTATGTGTTGAGTGTACTGGCATTTTTTCCGGGAATAGAAGACCTCATGACGATGACGGCCGATTCGCTGGGTTTATCCGGCGGTCATATTCAATTTATTCGTAAACGACGTGTGAAGAATCTTCGGATCACTGTTCGCCCCGATAAAACGGTCATTGTAACGGTGCCGTGGATGTGTCCTGTCGGGTATGCCGAAGAATTTGTTCGCTCCAGACAGCACTGGATTCAGAAAACCTTGAGTAAATTGGACCGGTTTAAGCAAAATCAGCAGGCATCACCGTTTTCTGCTCAGGACCTGATTGACGGCCAGGATCGATTGTTTCAGCGACTTAAAGAATTAGCCGGCCGGCACGGTTTTCGTTATCGCAGGGCCTCTTTTCGTAATCAGAAAACCCGCTGGGGCAGTTGTTCTTCGCAGAATAACATCAACCTGAATATTCATCTGCTGATGCTGCCGGTGCATTTGCAGGATTACATTCTCCTGCATGAGCTGGTGCATACCGAGCACAAAAATCATTCCGCGGCTTTCTGGGCCAGATTGGACCAGGTCCTTGACGGCAAGGCCCGACAATATAATCAGGAAATGCGGAATTATCGTACAGGCGTGATTGCCTGAACCTGCTGCACCACAAAACCCAGGCAATACGGTGAAAGGACGGAATACTATGAAAAAGAAAATCGTAAAAAATCCCGTTGCGATTGTGACTGGTTCCGGACAGGGAATCGGTTTGTGTATTGCTCGCTATTTTATCGCCGTCGGGGTGCGTGTCGTTATTGCTGAAAAGAATCCTGTGATGGGAAAAAAGGCGCAAAAACTCCTTGGGCCGGAATCTTTTTTTATTCAAACTGATGTTTCAAGTGAGCAGTCCGTGCGATTTATGGTTCAGCAAACGATAAAACAAGCCGGACAAATCGATTATCTGGTCAATAATGCTGCCATTGCGGACAATAAATCCATCGAAAAGCTGACGTATACTTCGTGGAAAAATGTCATCAACACCAATCTTTCCGGCGTGTTCCTGTGTGCTAAATACGCAGCCAAACACCTTCGCAAAAGCAAGGGCGTTATTATCAATATTGCTTCAACCCGTGCGGTGATGTCGGAGGCCAATACAGAGGCCTACTCGGGATCCAAGGCGGGAATCGTCGGTCTGACTCATGCTTTGGCGCTCAGCCTCGGACCTGCAATTCGGGTCAACTGCATCAGTCCCGGCTGGATCGACACACGCAGCTATACTGAAAAGCCCGCTTTTCCACCCCTGACCAAAGCGGACCACACCCAGCACCCGGCAGGGCGTGTCGGCAGGCCGGACGATATCGCCGCTATGGTCTTGCACCTGTGTTCAGTCCAGAGCGAATTTATCACCGGACAGAATTTTATTGTTGACGGCGGCATGACAAAGAAGATGATATACATCTAATACCGTTACGAAGGCTACAGAACATTCATCAGGAGACAATCTTATGTTAAGGACAATGATCGTGAGCATGACAGCAGGTATCGTTGCTCTTGCGGGCTGTTCGTCGAAAACAGCACAACCCCCCGTTCAAACCGGACAGCATCCCCAGACGATGACCAGGTCTGTTTCGCGGGATGTAACAATGAATTATCTGTTATATCTGCCCAAAGATTACGGCAAAGTAGATAAAAAATGGCCATTGATTCTGTTTCTGCATGGGGCCGGCGAACGCGGCAGTGACCTCAATCAGCTTAAAGCTCACGGCCCGTCCAAGCTGGCCGCCCAAGGCAAGGATTTCGATTTTATTATTGTCTCTCCGCAGTGTCCGCAAAATAACTGGTGGCCCAATCTGGCGGAGGATTTGATTGTTCTGGTCGATGATGTGAGCGAAAAATACAGTGTCGATACGAGCCGGCTTTATGTGACCGGCCTGAGCATGGGCGGTTTCGGCACCTGGACCCTGATTGCAAAATATCCCAATAAATTTGCCGCAGCCGCCCCGATTTGCGGCGGTGGTGATGTCACAATGGCACGTTATAACGCTGGCTCACTGCCCATCTGGGTATTTCACGGAGCCAAAGATAGCGTTGTACCGTTGAGCCGCTCCGAAGACATGGTCAAGGCCTATCAGCAGGGCGGCAACAAAAATGTCAAGTTCACGGTTTACCCCGAAGCTGACCATGATTCCTGGACTCTAACCTATGATAATCCAGAATTATATGCGTGGTTTTTGCAGCATCATAAATAAGTCTTATAATTAATATTTCTAATATTGTGATAAAAAATAACTATAATAGGAATTTGCTGCGAACATTTTGGATATATCAGTCGAATAATTCCTATTAAAGAATAATTCTGAATTAATGCAAACCCGGTTTTCAAAGTATTTTTGACAGATTGGGTAAGGAAAAGAACTAATAATCTTGCAAAAAGGCTGTTTTTTCCTATAATGCCGGGGCTGTTGAGCAGGGTCAATCCCTGTTCATGCAAATCCGGCCGAGTGGCGGAAAGGCAGACGCTGGGGATTTAAAATCCCCTGCCCGCAAGGGCGTGTGGGTTCGATTCCCACCTCGGCTACGGTTTTATGCCCGTAGCCTGCCGGAAAACAGAAGGCCTGTATGGGTCACGAATGAAACCGAGATTTTCGGGAGGTAAATTATGACAAAACCAGTACAGTTACAGGACATCGAGCGTCCGAATTTGTATCGTGACGTGTTTCCTTACACAGAGTTTCCAAAGGTCACATTCGATGCGGATTCGGTACCGATGGAAAATCCCCAGGACATCTGGATTACCGACACGACGTTCCGCGATGGTCAGCAGGCCCGCGCGCCATACAGCCCCGAACAGGTCCTGAAAATCTTTGATTATCTGCATGCTATCGACGGCGACACCGGCCTGATTCGCCAGAGCGAATTCTTCCTGTATTCCGACAAAGACCGCCGGGCGGTGGAATTGTGCCGCAACCGGGGATATCAGTTCCCGGAAATCACCGGCTGGATCCGCGCGACGATTGCCGATTTCAAGATTGTCAAGGAACTGGGACTCAAGGAAACGGGTATCCTGACCAGTGCCAGTGACTATCATATTTTCCTGAAATTGAAGAAGACCCGTTCCCAGGCGATGCAGGCCTACCTGGATATCGTCAAGGCCGCCCTCGATACGGGTATTCTGCCGCGCTGCCATCTCGAAGACATCACCCGTGCCGATTTTGACGGATTCATTCTGCCGTTTGCCGCGGAACTGATGAAATTGTCCCAGCAGTATAAAACGCCGGTCAAGATTCGTCTGTGCGATACGCTGGGCTTTGGTGTGCC
>CAZKAI010000073.1:9939-20531 GCA_964550565.1 uncultured Pirellulales bacterium | reverse complement strand
TGTGAAAAAACGCTTTACGGGGGCGGGGTTTTCATCTATAGTGTATCGACTTTTATGACCCTGCGGGCATGGTGTGCATATAGATAGCTGCGGACTCAATGTTGTTGTGCCCAGGGTCAGAATTTCGTTACCATGATGGAAGATAAGAACTTAAGGATATTTGACTATGATTACCGTCAATGAGAACTTTCTGAAACTGAAGGCCGGATATTTATTCCCTGAAATCGGACGTCGTGTGGCCGCTTTTGCCAAGGCCAACCCGTCGGCCCGCATCATTCGCCTGGGTATCGGCGATGTGACCGAGCCGCTGCCGGAAGCGGTCATCAAGGCGATGCACGAAGCAGTGGACCAGATGGGTAAACGCGAGACGTTTCATGGCTATGGGCCGGAGCAGGGCTATGATTTCCTGCGGAAGACCATCGCCGACAATGATTATGCCTCCCGCGGGGTGAGCATCGATCCCGATGAAATCTTTGTCAGCGACGGGGCCAAGTGCGACACCGGCAATATTCAGGAAATCTTCGGTCTGGATAATGTCATTGCGGTAACAGACCCTGTATATCCGGTATATGTGGATACCAATGTGATGGCCGGGCGGACGGGCGACTGTGACGCCAGCGGGCGGTATACCGGGATTGTCTATCTTCCCTGTACTGCCGAGAATAACTTTGTGCCGGCCTTGCCCAAACAGAAGGTGGATATTATCTACCTGTGCTATCCGAATAATCCGACCGGGGCCGTGGCGACCAAAGAGCAGTTGAAGGTCTGGGTGGATTACGCCCGGCAGAACAAGGCCCTGATTCTGTTCGATGCGGCATACGAGGCGTTCATCCGTGATGCGTCGATTCCGCATACGATTTATGAAATCGAAGGCGCCAAAGAGGTGGCCATTGAATTCCGCAGCTATTCCAAGACGGCCGGCTTCACCGGCGTTCGCTGTGCCTTTACGGTTGTGCCCAAACAATTGAAGGCCTATACCAAAGACGGCAAGGCGGTTGACGTGGCGCCCATCTGGAATCGGCGGCACTGCACGAAATTCAACGGCGTCAGCTATGTGACGCAATTCGGGACGGCTGCTGTTTATTCGCCGCAGGGCAAGCAGCAGGTTCGCAAGATTATCGACCTGTATATGTCCAATGCCGCGATGATGGTGGATTCGCTGACGAAGATGGGATATACCGTCTTTGGCGGTCGGAATGCGCCGTATGTCTGGGTCAGGACCCCGCAGGGCGTCGGCTCGTGGGAATTCTTTGACATGCTGTTGAACAAGGCCAATGTGGTCGGCACGCCGGGGGCCGGGTTTGGTTCCGCGGGTGAAGGCTATCTGCGGCTGAGTGCCTTTAACCAGCCGGAGAAGGTCAAAGAGGCGATGGAACGGATCGCCAATCTGTAATTCCTGAAAAATGAATTCAACAATTGCATACATTGGGCTGGGTTCCAACGAGGGAGACCGCCATTTGTTTATTCAGTCGGCGGCGGAGATGCTCGCTGGGGTGCCGGGCTGTCGGCTGTGTCGGCAGAGCCGGATTGTGGAAAGTAAAGCGCTGGGGGATGCAGGCGGTACCAATTACCTGAATACGGTTGCTGAGATTGAGACTTCTTTAACGCCCGAGGGGCTGCTCAAGGCCATGCAGGACATTGAGCTGCGGCTTGGGCGAGTGCGGGCGGAAAAATGGGGGCCTCGCACGGTCGATCTGGATTTGCTGCTGTATGGGGAGCAGGTTGTTTGTGAGCCATCGCTGACGGTGCCGCATCGGCAGCTTCACCTTCGCAGCTTTGTGCTGGCGGGGCTGGCGGAGCTTTGCCCGGAGCAAGTGCATCCGGTTTTGAAGCGGGATATGCAAACGCTTGCGGGTCGGCTTAATGGGCAGAATTATTTTGTCAGGCCGGATACGCCGCGATTGATTTCCATTGCGGGGCTGATTGGCGTGGGCAAGACGACGCTGACGCGCGGGCTGGCCAATGCCCTGGCGGGGCAGGCGATTTATGAGGAATTTGATAAGAATCCTTATCTGGCGGAGGTGTATGCGGGCCATACGGAACTGGCGCTGGATTCGGAATTGTATTTTCTGGGCAGCAGTGTCCGCCAGCTTTCTCCTGAGTCGCTTAATGGCGGAAAGATTTATGTCAATGATTATGTGTTTGAGAAGGCACTGATTTATGCCCGAAGCTGGCTGGCGCCGGAGATGCTGGCCGAGTATGAGATGATTTATCCGGAGCAGCATAAAAAGGCGACGGTCCCGACGGCGGTGATTTATCTGGAAGATACGGTTGAGCATTGTCTGCAGCGGATTCATCAGCGGCACCGTCCGTTTGAGCAGGGCATTCAGCCGCAGTTTCTGACCAACCTGGAACGATGGTATAATGAATTGTTCGAGCGGTGGACGGCCTGTCCGGTGATTCGTGTTCGTGCTGAAGAATGCCGACTGCCCGAACAAGTCGAGACACTGGCCCGCGAGATAAGCTGGTATGTTACACATGAGGAAAAAGACAGATGCACGTGGTCCACACAATAAATGAGGTTCGGGCGGCGGTGGCTGCCGCACGCAAGGCCGGCAAAACCATCGGATTTGTGCCGACGATGGGGGCGCTGCATGCCGGGCATGGTTCGCTGGTTCAAAAGGCCCGCTCCGAATGCGGGTATGTGGTCGTCAGCATCTTTGTGAATCCGACCCAGTTTGGGCCGACGGAGGATTTCAGCAAGTACCCCCGGACGCTGGAAGAAGATGCAAAGCTTTGTGCGGCAATGGGGGCCGACTGTATTTTTGCTCCGGCGGTCGAAGAGATGTATCCTGAGAAAAACTTGTCGTGGGTGGATGTGGAGAAACTGAGCGAAGGGCTCTGCGGGGCCAGCCGTCCGGGGCATTTTCGCGGGGTGACGACGGTCTGCACGAAGCTGTTTCATATTGTGCTGCCGGATATTGCCTATTTCGGGCAGAAGGATGCCCAGCAGTCGGCGGTGCTGTGCCGGATGGTATCGGACCTGAATTTCCCGATGCAGATTAAAGTTTGTCCCATCATCCGTGAGGCGGATGGCCTTGCGATGAGCAGCCGCAACCGCTATCTTTCCCCCGATGACCGCCGGCGGGCGGTGTGCCTGTATCAGGCCCTGTGCCTGTGCAAACAGCAGGTCGAACAAGGGATTGTTTCGGTTTCGGCCTTAACGGAGCAGATGGGCAAGGTTTTGACTGCGGCAGGGGGGACGCCGGACTATATTTCGATTGTCGATGCAAAAAGCCTTCAACCGCTGCAGGTGATTGACCGGGATGCCCTGATTGCTATCGCCTGTCGTATCGGTCCGGCCCGGCTGATTGATAATATGTTAATCTTCTTGAACCCCCTCAGCTTTCAGTTATAATATGCTCAACGATTTTAGATAAATAAGACTTGAATTAAGGATTTAAGCCGATGTTTTTAAAGGCTCTCAAAGGCAAGATTCATCGCGGCCGGGTCACGGCGACCAAGGTTGACTACCCCGGTTCCATAGCGATTGACTCGGATATGCTCAAGGCGGCCAATATTGCCGTTTATGAGGAAGTGCTGGTTGCCAACGTGACCAACGGCCAGCGGGTCGAGACGTATGTGGTTCCCGCGCCGGCGGGCAGTCGGGAAATTACGGTGCTGGGTGCGGCGGCCAAGCTGTTTGACCCCGGCGATATCGTGATTATCATGAATTTTGCCTATATGACGCCGGAGGAACTCAAGGCTCACAAGCCCTGCGTTCTGGCCTGTGACGAAAACAATCACTTTAAACTGCTGAAATAATCTGCCCCGATGCATCCCAAGCTGTTTGAAATCCCCTTTGTTCATCTGACCATCCAGAGTTATGGTACGATGATGGTCATTGGTTTTTTGACCGCGTTGTGGGTGATGCGCCGGATGGCGCGTCGGGCGGGGCTGGATGGCGAGGTTATCGGTAACGCCGGATTGTATGCTCTGATTTCCGGGCTGGTGGGTTCCAAGCTGTTTTATGTTGTGCATCACTATGACCAGTTCAGGGGCAATCTTGCTTCGATTTTTTCCGGGTCGGGATTTGAATTTCTCGGGGGCGTGATTTTTGCCGGGGCGGTGTTGCTGATTTATCTATGGAAGATGAAAATGCCGCTGAGGATGTGTCTGGATATTCTGGCAGTCGGCCTGATGATCGGGTCGGGTTTTGGACGCATTGGCTGCCTGCTGAATGGATGCTGTTATGGCAAAGTGACCGACAGCCCCATCGGGATTCGTTTTCCCTACGATTCGCTGGCCTATAACAGCCAGGTACGTCCCGATCCGGCACGGAATCGCACGGAACCGCTGCTGAAAATCGATGATGATTTCTTCGGCTGGCTGAGTCCGGATAAACAATCGTGGATTCCTGCCAGATCCGATGAGAAATACGAGGCCGCATTGAAACCCTATAAGATGCTGACCGATTCGCAGAAAGAGCTGGTGGCCGGGCCATATCGCTGTCTGAAGGTTTATCCGACGCAACTGATAGAAAGCGGATATGCGCTTACGCTGGCAAGTTTGATGTTTTTTTTCTGGAGATTCTGGGCATCACAACGTCCGGGCCTGACGATGGCGACAGTGATGTGGATTTACGGCATTCTGCGGCTGTGGGTTGAAAATTTGCGGGATGATAATCCCTTCGAATATGCCTGGTGGACGCTCTATAAAGGCGGTACGGTTTCCCAAAATATCAGCATTTATCTGATTCTGTTTGGCGTGGGTATTACGATTTTTGTTCTGCTGAAAGCCCCGCGGATCGATACCACCCCTAAAAAGAAATAACTATCTTCTATGGTTTCCTGAAATCCACGAAGGTCTGAGCATCGTCTCTTTGAACGAGAATGCTTTGGGGCGGGCTTTGCAGTTGAGCGGACCAATTCCCATTAGAATCCGGCGCGGCCTGCACCGGGCCGCCTGCCGTCTGAATGATTAGATTGCTTTGCAGTGAGGCCTGCCCGCTGAGACGGTATCCATTTTCTTCAACATAATCCATGACAACAAGATAAGGCTTTTTTGCAGCCAATGCCTGATGATAGGCGGTCATGGCTGCAATATCTTCTTCGGTGGGGTGCAGCCCGGCCGGGCCTTCCATCATTTCTTTAACGAAGTCCTGCAATTCGCTGTCGGATAGTTCGGCAAAGGCTTCACCGTAAAAGTTGCCCTGCGGGCCATGGCATCGGGCACAGGCCTGTTCAAAGGTGCTGACGGGGCCGAGTGTAATCCGCTCAACAGGAATTGTCGGTGCAGGCAGAAGGGCAGAAGCACCAGCAGGAGTCGTTTTGGGTTCACAGCCCGATAGTGTGAACAGTGCCGCAATCCACAGCAATAAGAAATAAAAGTGCGTTTTCATCATTTTGTGCCGTTCTGAGATTGATAGGATAGTCTGTAAATCTTGCCGCCATGGTCATCACTGATAAGGATCGAGCCATCGGGAGTATTGGCCACATCGACCGGCCGGCCGAGGACGTTGTCATCCCTGGCAAGAAAGTCCACAATCTTCAGTTCGCCATAGGGCTTGCCGTTGTCAAAGAGGACACGGGTCACACAGTAGCCGACCTTGAGGCTGCTGTTCCATGAGCCGTGATAGGCGACTAAAGCGTCTCCCTGATATTCTTTCGGGAATTGGGAGCCGGTGTAGAATTCCATCGCATTGGGTGCCCAGTGGCCGCCGGTGGCCCAGGCAGGGGGGATGGTTTTGGCGGCCAGTTTGACGATATCGGGCCTGTCCATGAATTCATAGCGGACCAGGCGATTGCCCACGACGAAGGGGTGCCCGTAAAAGCCATCCTGAATATAATGATTCATCTCACACGGCGGATTCAGGTCGGTAATCGGCTGGCCCGCGGATTTGTCTTTATCCTCCAGAAATTTGCCGTAGCGGTCACTGCCGTGGTCCATGCCCCATATTTCATCGGTGCCGGGGCGGACGACTAATTTTTCGGTATTGCGGATGCCGGTGCAGAAAAGCTGCTTGTCGGTGCCGTCCAGCTTGAACGACCATATTTTCTGGCGTTCGGTGGTGGATTCATCGTTGATATTGCCGCTGTCGCCGATACTGGTGTAGAGCCGCTGATTATGGATGAGCAGGGATCGCCACCAGTGCCCGCCGCCTTTGGGCAATTGACCGGCCGGAATGACGGTTTCTTCGGTATCGGCCCTGCCGTCGTTATTGTCATCTTTGGCACGAAAGATGGCCCCGGACTCGGTAAACCACAGCCAGCCGTCATGCCAGACCAGGCCGTGTACGGTGGGGTGATTTTCGACGAAAGTTTCGAGGCTTTCGTAGGAGCCGTCCCGGTCAAGGTCTTTGCAGGATTTGATTTGCCCCAGGTGAGGAAAGGAGGCAAACAGCGTGCCGTCCGGGGCGACTTCCATGAACCGCGGGCGTTCGAGGTTGTCGATGGCAACAGTCAGGGTAAAGCCGGGTCGAACCGTGATTCCTGAATCGGCCGGGGTGGGTGGGGCACCAAGGGCAAGAGAATTGAAAGCGACAATTGCTATACATAAATACGTTATAATGGTTGTCGTATTTCGCATAAGAATCCTTATCATCCTGAAAATCATATAAAATACTATATCTTAAAATCGATTTGTATAAAGCAAAAAAAGGCAGCAGGCAGTTTTGGCTGCAAAAGGATAGGCTGGGAATCAAAGTATAATCAAAGCCGATTCAAGAGGTTAGCCTTGACTTATGGTGTCCGGGCCTGTAAAAAGAGGGAAGTGTAAGAACATCATCTGGAACACAGTGAAAACAGGAGTACTTATGAGTTCGACTGAAGCGGTTTCCGGGCTGGGGCGTTATCGTGTTCTGCTGCTGACCATCGCAGGATTGGGGGGATTGCTTTATGGTATCGATGTCGGCATTATTGCGGGGGCATTGCCGTATCTGGAGGCCACATCCGGGCTGGACGCGCAGCAGTTATCCTTCATTGTGGCTGCCGTACTGCTGGGCAGCGTCTTATCCTCTCTTTTTGCAGGCATGCTCTCCGATGTCTTTGGCCGCAAATGGATTATGTTCCTGTCGGGGCTGCTGTTTGTGATTAGTGTGCCGACGATTTGCCTGTCGCAGGGCTATGGCGTGCTGCTGTCGGGGCGTCTGCTTCAGGGCATCAGCGGCGGCCTGATTGGGGTGGTCATTCCGCTGTATCTGGCGGAGTGTCTTCCCGCCGGGCAGCGCGGCAAGGGCACCGGGATATTTCAGTGGATGCTGACGCTGGGGCTGGTGCTGGCGGCACTGGTTGGATTATATTATGCCAACAAGGTCGATGGAGTGATCGCTGCAGCAGGGGTGCTTGCCGACAAGGCCCGGGCGGCACAAGAGATTAATGCCGCCAAGGACAATGCCTGGCGGAGTATTTTCTGGGTATCGCTGATGCCGGGTTTATTGTTCTGCCTGGGGACGCTGCTGCTGACCGAATCGCCGCGCTGGCTGTTCCGCCGGGGCAGGTCCGAAGCCGCTTTAGCGGCCTTGAAACGCTCCCGTACCCCGGAACAGGCCCAGGTGGAGTTGCAGGAGATGGCCGCGACCTCCCAGCCTGCCAAGTCGGGAGCTGCGGGGCAGAAGGATTCGCTGCTGAGCCGAAAATACGTCATTCCATTTGTCATTGCCGTAATTGTGCTGGCCTGCACGCAGGCAACGGGAGTCAATTCCATTCTGGCGTATGTGGTCAATATCCTCAACCAGGCCGGCCTTCCCGGCTCGGTTGCCAATTTGGGGGATGTCAGCATCAAGATACTCAACTGCATCATGACGGTCGTTGCGGTGATGCTGGTGGACCGCAAGGGACGCAAGTTTCTGCTGACCCTGGGCAGTGCAGGCATTGTGATCTGCCTGGCTTCGGCGGGGATTCTGTTTTATCAGGCCGAGCGCGGTCGTACGGATTATATTGATGTTGTCAAGCCGATGGTTGCCCAGAATCAGGAAGGCGGGAGCCTGTCGTTTACCTTTGACGCTGCCGGCTGTCAATTGCTCACCGGCCAGCCCGCGACACGGCCCATGCAGGCGACGTTTGTCTATTCCTACGGCCCGTTTACCGGGGTGCAGACCCGGCGTACCGACGACCCGGTGGCCAAGCCGGTTGAAATCACACGATCCAGTGTGGTCCAGCCCGACAGCGTTATCGGTAAATTCTTCCGCTCGCTGCATCTGAATCCGTTTGCCAATCCGGCTGATGCGGCTTCGGCGCCGCTGGTGGTCAGCAAGGTTCTGGTCGGGCCAGTGCCGGATACGACCCATGGCTGGCTGGTGGCCTTGTGTCTGCTGGGATTCATCGCGTTCTTTGCTGTCGGGCCGGGGGTATGCGTCTGGCTGGCACTGTCGGAACTGATGCCGACGCGGATTCGTTCCAACGGTATGAGCATCGCGCTGCTGGTCAACCAGTTTGTTTCAACATCGATTGCCGCGGTCTTTCTGCCGACGGTCGGCAAATACGGGTATTCGGCGATGTTTATGTTCTGGGCCGGGTGCACGGTGGTTTATTTCATTACTGCCGCTTTCTTCCTGCCCGAGACCAAGGGCAAGACCCTCGAAGAGATTGAACAGTATTTCAGTAAGACGAAGTAAAATGGATATGTTGGTCCAAGATACTGAGGATGCCAGGATGAATAATCACAGAATAAGCTGGTTCTGGATGATAGCGGTATCCGCTGTCTTGTCGGGTTTTTGTACGGTGACTGCGGATACGGCGGGTGAACAAATCGAATCGCAAATCGGCACCCAAAAGCATGTCCTGCCGCATCCCCGACAGTTGCGATGGCAGCAGCGGGAATATGTTGCATTTGCCCATTTTACTGTGAATACTTTTACCGATCGGGAGTGGGGTGATGGGACGGAAGATCCTGCCGTTTTTAATCCGACACAACTGGATGTTCGCCAGTGGGTCGAGGTATTTAAGGATGCAGGGATGAAGCTGGTGATAGTCACGGCCAAGCATCATGATGGATTCTGTCTGTGGCCCAGCAAATACACCGACCATTCCGTGGAAAAAAGTCCATGGAAGAACGGGCAGGGGGATATTGTCAGAGAATTGTCTGAAGCGTGCAAAGAGGCCGGGCTGGATTTTGGTGTCTATCTTTCGCCATGGGACCGGCATGAGCCGACGTATGGCGACTCCCCGCGATATAACGAATATTATATGAATCAGCTTACCGAATTGCTGACCCAGTATGGGCCGATATCGGAAGTCTGGTTTGACGGAGCCCCGGGCGAAGACAGCCCCCTGCGAAAAAAACAGGTTTATACGTTTGAGGACTATCGGGCTCTGGTTCGCAAGCTGCAGCCGATGGCCTGCATGTTTGCGGATGACGGGCCGGATTGCCGATGGGTGGGCAACGAAAGCGGCTATGCCGGACTGACCTGCTGGTCGATGCTCAATCGCAGCCAGTTTGGCCCGGGCAAGGCCGATCAGAAGCTGCTCAACAGCGGCCAGATGGACGGGACCGACTGGGTGCCTGCCGAGTGCGATGTGTCCATCCGTCCCGGCTGGTTTTATCATGCCTCCGAAGACGACAAGGTCAAAACCCTGGAGCAACTGGTGGATATCTATTATGGTTCGGTGGGGCGAAATGGACTGCTGCTGCTGAATATTCCTCCGGATCGTCGGGGATTGATTCACGACAACGACAGCCGGCGGCTGATGGAATTTCGTAAAGTATTGGATCAGACCTTTGCGACGAATCTTGCGGCAGGGGCCAAGGCAACGGCCTCTAATACACGCAAACAGTGGTCGGTTTACAGCCCGGCCAACCTGGTGGATTCAAATGTCGAGACATTCTGGGCGACCGATGATAATGTGCTCAGTGCGTCGGTCGAAATCGATCTGGGGCAGACAAAATCGTTCAATGTGGTCCTGCTGCAGGAATATATCAAACAGGGACAGCGGATTAAATCCTTTGATGTTGAGGTCTGGGTGGATGGCCAGTGGAAAAAGGCCGCCGAAGGGACGACGATAGGATACAAACGCCTGCTGCGGATTGAGCCGGTCAGCACGCAGAAACTCAAGGTGAATATCCGTGACGCCACGGATTGCCCGATTTTGTGCAATGTAGGGCTGTATCAGGCTCCCACGGTCAAGGGAAATACGATTGTCGAGGACTCCAGTGCCAAAGACATATAACATCGTTCGGCATTCGGGCCGTTTTACGGTCGATGGAAGCTGGGATAAGGCCGACTGGCACAAGGCTCAGGTGGGGGAAATTACTTGTATTCAGGGGGCCGGTACCCATTTCCCGAGGACGCAATTCCGGGTGATATATGATGAGCAGTGTATTTATGTTATCTTTCGCGTTTTTGATCAATATGTCCGTGCCATTGCAACAACATTACATGGCGAGGTCTGGAAAGACAGTTGTGTGGAGTTCTTTTTTACGCCGTATCCCCAGCCGGATACTGCGTATTTTAATCTGGAGACCAACTGCTGCGGGGTGATGCTGTTTCGGGCGCAGTCGGCCCCCAAAGAAAATCAGGTGTATTTGAGTGAACAGGACAGACGCCGGATTCAGATTGTCGGTTCTGTGCCCGGGCCGCTGTTACAGGAAATTACCCAGCCGCTGACCTGGACGCTGGAATATGCGATTCCCTATTCGGTTCTGGAACGATACAG
>CAZKAI010000073.1:3689-9839 GCA_964550565.1 uncultured Pirellulales bacterium | reverse complement strand
GTAATCGGGCTTAAAGTCTGAATTTCTTGCGGTATTCCAGCGGGCTGATTCCCATTTCTCTGCGGAAAATCCGGGACACGTGGTTGATGTCGTGGAAATCCAGTTCCATGGCGATGACCGAAATGGGCTGGTTGGAATGGATGATCTGGTGGGCCAGTTGCTGAATCCGAATCATCCGGATATGCTGACTGATGCCGCGTCCGACGATTTTTTTAAACCGCAATTGCAGACTTCGGACGGAAATGGCGGTTGCGTTGACCACATCCTCGACACGAATATCGCGTTTGGCGTTGTTGTGAATAAAACGAATTGCCTCCGCCACATCCTCATCGTGAATCGCCCGGATATCCGTGGACTGGCGCGTCACAGTGCCCATCGGCATAAACACCAAATCGTCGTATGTATCTTTTTTGCGGTAGATCATCAGGTCCAGTGTCTCGGCGGCTTTGTACCCGACCTGCTGGAAGTTTAGTTCGATGCTGGACAGCGGCGGATGACTTAATCCGCAAATCATCTCGTCATTATCCACACCCAGAATAGCGATTTCATTGGGGACATGCAGGCCTGCCTCGCGACACGCCTCGACCAGTTCCATGCTTTTTTCGTCGTTACAGGTCATGATGCCGATGGGCTTGGGAAGACTTTGCAGCCATTGACACAGGCGCTGCTGGCGGGTTTCAATGGACGTTCTGGACAGGGCATCACAGAATAACAGCGGACGAATATGGTATGTTTTCAGATAATCTACAAATCCCTCCTGGCGGACCTGCGACCAGTAATTGTCCTGCCCGCAAAAGGCGAAATGCTCAAAGCCCTGATCGCGGAGATACCTGGCTCCGAGGGCACCGATGGCCGGGTCCTGAAGGACGTTAATAATACCCGGGATGATTTTTTTGAGCGGAATTGTGACGGCCGGAAAACGGTGCTTAATCAGGAGCTGCTGGAGCTTGCGGGATGAGGGCAGGTACCCGATAATTCCATCGGCATCAAGGCTTCGAAGACGTGCCAGCAGGTCGTCCTGTTTGCTGGGGCTGAAGGGGGCTTTTAGAAACAGGGGGGAGTGCCGGTAAAACGACCAGCTTCCGCGCTGGGTGGCATAATCCATAATCCCCCGTATCATGCCGCGGTCGGCCGCGCGGGAGGAATCCAGCATCAGGATAATTTTATGTGTTTTTTGCATCTATCTTGCCTAAATTGACAAATGGAAGCATACTCAACGGAAAGCTTTTATGCAAGTATAAATTGCGCAAAATGGCGATAATATATGCAAATTATGGTGTCGCAGGTCACGACAAAAACGCTATAGTGATAACGATACGACTAAACCATAGTAAGGAGATTATCATGAAGCAAAAAGGTAGCGATGCCCGGGATGGAGTAAATCCAAAACAAGTCCCAAGTAAAAAACTGTCCTCCGGAGCGTCAATTCCGGCCATCGGTTTAGGCACATTTGGTTCCGATTCAGTTTCAGGCTCTCAGGTTGCCGAAGCGGTTCGCGGGGCGATCGCGGCAGGATACCGGCATATTGACTGTGCATCGGTCTATGGCAATGAGAATTGTATCGGCGAGGTATTCTCGCAAATCTTTCGGAGCGGAGTAGTCAAGCGGCAGGATTTGTGGATTACCTCCAAGGTCTGGAATGATATGCATGGCCGGGGCGATGTGCTGATTTCCTGTGCCAGAAGTCTCAAGGACCTGCAGTTGGACTATCTCGATTTATATCTGGTTCACTGGCCGTTTCCCAATTTTCACGCACCCAAATGTGATGTGACGTCCCGCAGCGCCGACGCCCGTCCCTACATTCACGATGATTACATGAAAACCTGGCGACAGATGGAACGGCTGGTCAAGGCCGGGCTGGTCCGCCATATCGGCACGTCCAACATGACCATCCCCAAGCTCAAACTGCTGCTGCGGGATGCCGAAATCAAGCCGGCCTGCAATGAAATGGAACTGCACCCGCATTTCCAGCAGCCGGAATTATTCCAGTTTTGCGTCGATCACGATATCCTGCCGATTGGCTATTGCCCCCTCGGTTCGCCGGGACGCCCCGAACGCGACAGAACCCCCGAAGATACCGTCGATATGGAAGATCCGGTGATTCTGGATATCGCCCGAAAACATGGGATTCATCCCTCATCCGTCTGCATCCAGTGGGCCATTCAGCGCGGGCAGGTTCCCATTCCGTTTTCGGTTAATCATTATCTGGATAATCTCAAAGCCACCGTGGGTGAGCCTCTGAGCGAATCCGAGATGCAGGCAATTTCCACAATCGATAAAAACTGCCGCCTCATCAAAGGGCAGGTCTTTCTGTGGAAGCAGAATCAAGGCTGGGAAGACCTCTGGGATATTCACGGCGAGATTACACCGGCATAAGGTCCAAAAGAAATCCAGTACTATTTAAGCAGGAGATAACATGAAGAACAATAGTTTGATCTGGCTGGTTTGTGTTCTGTTGCTGATGACCGCGCAAATGACGCTGTCCCAGAATGATGCAAAGGTCTATCAGGAAAGCTGGGAGTCCCTGTCCACGCATCCGGTGCCGGAATGGTTTGCCGATGCCAAATTCGGAATCTATGCTCATTTAGGGGTTTATTGTGTCCCTGCTTTTGGCACAGAATGGTATCCTCGCCTGATGTATCAGGAAAACGACGGGGTTTATAAGCATCATCTTGCCACCTATGGCGATCCATCGACTTTCGGCTATAAAGATTTTATTCCGCAGTTCAAGCTGGAAAAATTTGACCCGGAACAATGGGCTGAATTGTATAAGCAGTCCGGTGCAAAATTTGCCGGCCCGGTCGCCGAACATCACGATGGATTTTCGATGTGGGCGTCCAAAGTCAACCGCTGGAATGCCAAAGACATGGGGCCTCAAAGGGATGTCGTCGGAGAATTAGTCGCTGCCATCCGTAAGCGGGACATGAAAATCATTACGTCGTTTCATCATGCCTTCAATGTGCAGGGGTATTACACCGCCAAAGCGGGCTGGGATACAGCCGATCCGAAATTCGAAGACCTCTACGGCCAGTTTAAAGACCCCAAAATCGCCTACGACCGCTGGTTTACCAAACTGCAGGAAGTGATTGACGCATATCAGCCGGACCAGATTTGGTTTGATTTTGGTCTTGGCAAGGTTCCTGATGCGTACAAGCGTAAATTTGCCGCCTATTATTACAACAAACAGGCCGAGTGGGGCAAGGACGTCATTATTACCCGCAAGGGTGAGGATTTGCCTGCCGGTGTGGGGGTGCTGGACATCGAACGGGGCAGGATGAAAGACTCAGCCTCCCAGCTCTGGCAAACCGATGACTCCACCGCCTATAACAGTTGGAGCTGGGTGCAGGATTTGAAAGTCAAGCCCTCGGTTGAAATGATTCATGAGCTGATTGACATTGTCAGCAAAAACGGTATTTTGCTGCTGAATGTCTGCCCTAAAGCCGACGGGACCATTACCGACGGTCAGCAGCAATTGCTGCGTGAAATGGGCCAATGGCTCAAAGTCAACGGTGAAGCCATTTACGCCACGCGTCCGTGGCTGATATACGGCCAGGGTCCTACCCGGATGACCAAGGGCGGCGGTTTTCTGGATACCATTCACTATACACCTCAGGATGTTCGCTTTACGCGCAGTAAGGATGGCAAGACTCTGTATGCCATCTGCCTGGGCTGGCCCAATAGTGACTTCACCCTGGATTCCGTGACTGTTCAGAATGCCGCCGGCGCCCGCGTAGTGCTTCTGGGCAGCGATGCGAAGGTGTCGTATACGGTCAATCCCGACAAAAGCATTACCATTCATACGCCGAAACTGGACGAGTCGAAGCGGCCCTGTCAATATGCCTTCAGCTACAAATTGGAAGGATTTGACCTGACGGCCAATCCTTTTGGGACCTCTCAGGCGATTGTTCTAAAAGCCGAACAGGCTACCCTTGAAGGTGAGAAGATTGCTCTGGAAGAAAGGAATAACCAGACGAATATCGGTTTCTGGGACAATCCCCAGGAGTCCGTTCACTGGCTGGTTCGTATTCCTGCTGCGGGCAACTATCTGGTTCGGGGCCGTTTTGCCGCAGCCTCAGGGGCTTCGCAACTGCTGCTGACCGCACAAGAAAATCAACTCAAAATATCGATTCCCGCATCTGGAAGCTGGGACAAACCCCTGACCGTTGACGCTGGCAGTATAGCCTTCGAGAAACCGGGCGTCTATCATCTTATTCTGGCTGCCGCCGATCGTTCAGCCTGGAAAGCCGTGAATGTCTGGGATATCCAGTTAGCCCCGGCCAATCCATAGTATTGCGCATAATGAAATCTGAAATGAAATAAGATATTCATGAAAAAAGGGAAAGCACAATGAGTCGAGTAAAATTATCGCTTTTAATCTCCATTTCAGTTGCAGCGGTGGTGCTGCAGGGCTGTGCCTCGAAAGCAAAGCCCTTTGACGCGACATGGGAATCGCTCCAGCAGTATCAGGCCCCGGAATGGTTTCGCGATGCCAAATTCGGTATCTGGGCTCACTGGGGCCCGCAGGCCGTACCCGGACAGGGGGACTGGTATGCCCGGCGGATGTATCTGCAAGGCGATGGTGCGTATAATTATCACGTCAAAACCTACGGCCACCCCTCCGAGTTTGGCTATAAAGACATTATCCCGCTCTGGAAAGCAGAAAAATGGGACCCCGACACCCTGATGTCGCTGTATAAAAAGGCCGGGGCAAAATATTTCGTCAGCATGGCCGTTCACCACGATAATTTCGACCTGTGGGATTCGACGTATCATCGCTGGAATGCAGTCAAGATGGGTCCGCAGCGGGATATCGTCGGCCAGTGGCAGGCCGCTGCCGAAAAATACGGCCTGTATTTTGGCGTTTCTGAGCATTTGGCGGCCAGCTACACCTGGTTTACCTCCAGCCATGGCGCCGACAAAGACGGCCCCAAAGCCGGCGTTCCGTATGATGGCACCGACTCGAAATACTGGGACCTCTACCACCCCAAACATGATGAGCCTTTCGGAAGCGGTGAAAAATGGTACGGTAAGAATCCGCAGTGGCACCAGACCTGGGATAAACGGATACGCGACCTCGTGGACCAGTATCAGCCGGATTTGCTCTATTCCGACGGCGGTTTTCCCTTTGGCGAAGTCGGCAGGGGGCTGGTGGCTCATTTCTACAATACCAATATGCAGCAGCACCGCGGCAAACTGCAGGCGGTATATACCTGCAAGGAAATGGGCTCGGGCGAATTCAACCGCCAGGCCTGTGTGCAGGATGTCGAACGCGGGGCGATGAAGGATATCAATCCGCTTCCCTGGCAGACCGACACCTCCAACGGCGACTGGTATTACCGGACACGCGACCGCTATAAAACGACCGGGCAGGTCATTCGCCTGCTGGCCGACATCGTCAGCAAAAACGGCAACATGCTGCTCAATATCGTGCTCAGGCCCGATGGCAGCCTGCCGCCGGAGTCAGAGAAATTGCTGGCCGAACTGGGACCCTGGATGGACATGAATGGGGAGGCCATCTATGGAACACGCCCGTGGAAAGTCTATGGCGAAGGCCCGACGGTAGTCGGCGGCGGCCATTTCAAGGAAGATTACCCCTTCAAAGCCGACGATATTCGCTTCACTACCAAAGGCAATACACTGTATGCCATTGCCCTCGGCGTGCCGACGGCGGACCTGAAGATCAAATCGCTGGCCGGCGTATCGATCAGCGACTGCCGCCTGGTTGGCAGCAAAGAAAAACTGCAATGGACTCAGGACGCCGAAGGGCTGACCATCAAGCCCGTCAGTCAGTGGCCCTGTGACCATGCTGTCGTTTTTAAAATGAAAATCAAGCAATAGAATATTGTAAGGAGTTATCATGAAGACCATGCAAGGCGCCATTCTGCCGGGCAATAGTACCGTCGAGCTCAAACAGTTCCCGATACCGTCCCCGGGACACGGCGAAGTTCTCATCAAAATGAAATCGTCCACCATCTGCGGTTCGGACATTCGCTGCATCTATCATGAACATCTGGGCAAAGGCCCCGAAGGCTACCAGAAAGGCATGATCGCCGGGCACGAACCGGCCGGACAGATTGCCGAATGCGGGCCGGGCTGCCGTCGATTCAAGACCGGCGACCGCGTGATTATCTACCACATCTCCGGCTGCGG
>CAZKAI010000073.1:0-3589 GCA_964550565.1 uncultured Pirellulales bacterium | reverse complement strand
CTTGCCATTGCACAAAAAATGAATCTGTTTGATGCGGTGTTCAAGGCCGGACCGGACAATGTTGCCCAGATTCGCAGCCTGACCGGTGGCAACGGTGTCGAACGGTCCGTCGATTGCTCCGCCAACGACAAGGCCCGGCTGACCTGCATCCAGGCAACCCGCAAATGGGGAAAAATCGTATTTCTCGGCGAAGGTGGGACTTGCTCTTTCCAGCCCTCCCCGGATATAATCCACGACCAGAAGACCATCTACGGCTCCTGGGTGACCAACCTCTGGCGGATGGAAGAACTGGTTGAACGGCTGGTCCGGTGGAATATCCACCCCGAAACGCTGATTACCCACCGTTTCCCGCTGGACCGGGTCAGCGAGGCGTATGCCCTGATGGCCAGCGGCAAATGCGGCAAAGTGGCAGTGGTGTTTGACGAGGAACTGAAATAGGCAGGTTTGACTTCCAAGGAAAGGTAAATGTATGGCGGAAAAAAACGCTTTAAATATTGAAAGTCTTAAAAATTCTACAAAGGTCATATCTCCGGAAATCATTGGGCCTTTTATTCTGGTCACCTGTTTATTTGCCTTATGGGGATTTGCTAATGATATTACCAATCCCCTGGTCAAGGCATTCAAGGAGATTTTTCTGATTAGCAATGCCCAGAGCAGCCTGGTTCAGACAGCGTTCTATGGCGGATATGCGACAATGGCGCTTCCTGCGGCATTATTCATCCGCAAGTACACCTATAAATCCGGCATCCTGCTGGGCCTGGGATTGTATGCTACGGGAGCGTTGCTGTTTATCCCGGCCAGCCTGATGATGAAATTTGAATTGTTTCTGGCTGCGTTGTACATTCTGACCTTTGGTCTGGCATTTCTTGAGACCACCGCAAATCCTTACATTCTTTCTATGGGTTCGGAAAAGACGGCCACTCGACGGCTGAATCTGGCGCAGGCTTTTAATCCGATGGGCTCCCTGATCGGGATGGTGGTGGCCAGTAATTTTATTCTTAAAAAACTGTGGATCAGCCAGTTTCGTGGAGAACAAATGGCACAACATCCCGAATATGCCACGATGCTTCCCGGCCAGGTCGATGCCAAAATCAATGCGGCTCTGGAAGCCTTTCGAACCGCCAATCCCGAGCAGCACAGGATGAATCAGTTGGCAGATCTGATGGTTGTGCGTACTCCTTATGTCGTTATCGGCTTGGTCGTTCTGACTTTTTTGGTGATTTTTGCTGTCAGTAAATTGCCGAAGACCGGAAGCGATAAACATGTTCATTTCTTTGAAACACTCGGACGGCTGTTTCGAAATTGGCGTTATCTCGGCGGTGTCGTAGCCCAGACATTTTATGTGGGGGCACAGATTATGTGCTGGACCTATATCATTCACTATGCTATGACCAATTTAAAAATGGATGCAGCCACGGCACAGAATTATAATATTATGGCGATGGTTATTTTCTGTTCAAGTCGTTTTATCTGTACCTATATGCTCAAATACGTCTCGCCTTCCCACCTGCTTCTGGTTTTGGCTCTGGGCGGAATAGGTCTGACCGGCGGCGCCATATTCATTAAAGGAATGACGGGATTGTATAGCCTGATTGGCATTTCAGCCTGTATGTCGCTGATGTTCCCGACGATTTATGGAATAGCCCTGGATGGCATGGGTGAAGATGCAAAACTGGCCTCTGCGGGTCTAATTTTTGCCATTGTTGGTGGTGCATTAATGCCGCCCATGCAGGGCTGGATTATTGATATGAAAGATTTCACCTTTGGGTCGATGACGCTTGAATCGGTTCGAGTATCTTTTGTGCTGCCATTGATTTGCTTTATTGTGATTGCATTATATGGATGGGTTGTAGCTGCATTTCAGCCTAAAACCATCAAAGCGTCGTAAATATAAAGTTCATGAATATAAATAACTTAAATGACAAAGTAAGGAGATTCCTATGCTCAAATATATCCCCGGTATCTTGAGTCCGGAGTTGTTGAAGGTGTTGATGGAAATGGGTCATGGCGACGAAATTGTTATCGCCGACGGCAATTTTCCCGCCGCGTCCATCGCTCAGCGGCTCATTCGTGCCGATGGCCATGGCGTGCCGCCGGTACTGGAAGCGATCTTGAAGCTGTTTCCGCTGGACATCTATGTCCCCCAGCCGGTGGCCCTGATGCAGGTGGTGCCCGGCGATACCGTCAAGACGCCGATTTGGGACCAGTACCGTAAAATCCTCAAAGACAGCGGCGAAAAATTTACGGACTTTGAACATGTCGAGCGATTTGCTTTCTATGAACGGGCAAAAAAAGCCTTTGCGGTGGTGGCCACGGGGGAATCGGCACTGTACGCCAATATCATTCTGAAAAAGGGAGTTGTTACCAAATAAGAAAGGACGCTTATGACGCGGTACAGTTTGTTGTGGGTAGTTTTGTGTGGGTGGACAGGAATGGTTTGGGCGGCCCAGGACTCTCCCGCAAATACACCGCCGTCACCGGCCTGGGGGAATTTCGCAACCCTGGCCAAAGAAGTTGAACGCATCCCGAATATTCAATATGCCGTGGTCAACGGCATCAAGCTGTCACTGGATTTATACCGGCCCCGGCAGGGGGGGCAGGCTAAACTGCCGGTGGTGGTCTGGATTCATGGCGGGGCGTGGATGGCCGGCTCCAAGGAATATTGCACCCCTCTGTGGCTTGGCTTTGTGCAGAAAGGTTATGCCCTTGCCAGTGTCCAGTATCGCCTGACCGACAAGGCCCCATATCCGGCCCAGATTGAAGACTGCAAGGCCGCCATCCGCTGGCTGCGTGCCCATGCCGACCAGTATAATTTAGACGTCAATCGTTTTGCCGCCTGGGGTGAATCCGCCGGCGGGCATCTGGTAGCACTGCTGGCTACCACCGGCGACACCAAAGAATTTGACAAAGGCGACTACCTGGACCAGTCCAGCGCCGTTCAGGCCGTCTGTGATTATTATGGCCCCACCAGTTTTGTCGGTGCTGCGTCCATGGCCAACGATGAAAATGCCTCCAAGCCCGATTCGGTCCTGTATAAACTATTCGGCGGACCGCTGTCCGAAAAACAGGATATCGCCGCCAAGGCAAGCCCCGTGACATTCGTCTCCAAAGGCGACGCCCCGATTCTCATTGTTCATGGAACAAAGGACGGTCTGGTGCCCCTTCGCCAGAGTATCGTATTCCATGAACTGCTGCAAAAGGCCGGCGTGGATTCGGTGTATCATCCGATTGAAGGTGCCAATCACGGCGGCGCCGAATTCGCGACCCCCGAAGTCGTCGCCATGATTGATGATTTTTTCAAAAAGCACCTGTCAAAATCGGATGCGACTCTGTCCTCTCCAAAGCCATCAACAGACCCCGTTCTGAAAGATATTCCTTACCGAACCGTTGGCGATAAGATCCTCTGTCTGGATTTGTATCGCCCTGAGCAGGCTTCGGGGAAATTGCCGGTGATTGTCTGGATTCATGGCGGGGCGTGGCTGGCCGGGTCGAAAAGCCAATGTCTGCCGGAATGCATGGGCTTTGTAAGGAAAGGTTTCGCAGTTGCCAGCGTGGATTATCGTCTTTCGGATGCGGCGAAATTTCCCGC
>CAZKAI010000072.1:17625-20531 GCA_964550565.1 uncultured Pirellulales bacterium | reverse complement strand
GTCTGGCGGGGCATGGCGACCGAGCCGGTGCGGACCATGTTCTTGATGCCGTAGGGCCGGCACGCCTCGATGAAGGCTTCGATCTTGCTTTCGGGGCCGGAGACTTCCACCATGACGTACTTGGTGGCGATATCGACGACCTTGGCGTTGAACATCTCAATCAGGGCCAGCACTTCGGGCCGTTTTTCCGGCGGGCAGGCGACGCTGATGAGCATCAGGTCGCGGGCGACGACATCCAGCCCGGCGAAGTCCTGCACCTTGACGACGGTGATAATCTTGGCAAGCTGCTTGCGGACCTGTTCGACGGTCTTGTCGTTGCCGATGACGACGATGGTCATGCGGGACAGCGTCGGGTCTTCGGTGCGACCGACAGTCAATGAATCGATATTAAACGCCCGGGCGGCAAACATGCCGGCGACATGGGCCAGAACGCCGGGTTTATTCTGCACTAATGCACTGAGTATATGTTTCATCGTTATTCTCCTGAGTTTTAATTACGCCATTTCGAAGATATCCAGACCGCTCATTTCGTCGAGGCTCTTGCCTGAGGGAACCATTGGCCAGACGTTTTCTTCGGGGTCCACGCGGAAGTCCACGACACAGGGCCGGGTTTCCTTGAGCATCTTGTCGATGGTTGAAGCGACGTCTTCTTTTTTGTCCACCGTATATCCGGCAGCGCCGAAGGCACGAGCCAGGTTGGCAAAGTCGGGATTCTGCAGATAGCTGCACGAATAGCGCTTGCCGTAGAACAGTTCCTGCCACTGACGAACCATGCCCATGTAGCCATTGTTAAGGATGCAGATCTTGACGGGCAGGTTGTACTGCACGGCAGTGGAAAGTTCCGTCAGGGTCATATTGAAGGAACTGTCGCCGTCGATATCGATGACCGTTTCGCCGGGTCGGGCCAGTTGGGCGCCGATGGCCGCAGGCAGGCCGAAGCCCATGGTGCCCAGACCGCCGGAGGTGATGAACTGTCGCGGACGGCTGAATTTGTAGAACTGGGCCGCCCACATCTGGTGCTGACCGACGCCGGTGACGATGGTCGCCTGGCCTTTGGTCTGGCGCCAGATTTCCTCGATGACGTACTGGGGCTTGATGGTCTTGGCATTGGTGTCGTAGCGGAAGGGGTGTTTTTTCTTCCAGACGGCAATCTGCTTGAACCAGTCTTCGCGCGGACGGAATTCCACTTCCTCGGTCATGGTCTTGAGCACTTCTTTGGCGTCGCCGACCACGGGAATGTCCGCATTGACGTTTTTGGAGATGCTGGCCGGATCGATGTCCACGTGGATAACCTTGGCGTGCGGAGCAAAGGATTTCAGTCTGCCGGTCACGCGGTCATCGAAGCGGGCGCCGACGGCAATCAGCAGGTCGCAGTTCTGGACGGCGTAGTTGGCATAGGCCGAGCCGTGCATGCCGAGCATATCCAGCGATTCATCCCGTCCCTGGTCATAGGCTCCCAGACCCAGCAGGGTCATGGTCACGGGGATATTGGCTTTCTGGGCGAGTGCTCGCAGTTCCTCGGCTGCGTTGGAGATGATCACGCCGCCGCCGACATAAAGCACGGGGCGTTTGGCCTCGTTGATGGCCTGGGCGGCCAGACTGATTTGCCGGGCGTGGCCGCGGGTACGGAGATGGAATCCCGGCAGTTCAATCGACGTCGGTTCTGTGACCGGAATCTGGGCAATCTGCATATCCACAGGCAGGTCAATCAGCACCGGGCCGGGCCGTCCAGTCCTGGCGATATAGAAAGCCTCGCGGAACGCCTGCGGCAGTTCGGCGGGATTTTTGATAATCAAGTTATGTTTGGTAATCGGTCGGGTGATGCCGGTCATGTCGGCTTCCTGAAAGGCGTCGTTGCCGATCAGTTCGGTGCGCACCTGTCCGGTAACAGCGACCAGCGGCACCGAATCCATCATGGCATTGGCGATGCCGGTGACAAGGTTGGTGGCGCCGGGGCCGGAGGTGGCAATGACGACACCGACTTTGCCGGTAGCGCGGGCATAGGCGTCGGCCATGTGACATCCGCTCTGTTCATGCCGGGGAATGATGAACTTGAAGGGGGCATCGTAGATTTTATCAAACAAGGGCAGGACCACGCCGCCGAGGTAGCCGAACATCACTTCGACGCCCTGTTCCTTGAGGATATCGACGATGATCTGGCTGCCGGCCTTGGTGGGGCCCGTGTTCTGTGGTGAATTTTGAGTCATAATAGTCTCCTGATTTAAACAATCGGTAATATAGTCATTAATCGATGCGGTCTGTCCGGTTACTTTGCCTATCTGTTCAAACAAGGGCAATACAGCCGCGCCGAGATACCCAAATACGGTATCGACACCCTGTTCCAGAAGGATGTTGATGATGGATTGACTGCCGAGCCATGTCGGCAAACGAGGTACGGCGACATGGCCGCCGTAAGCGGTGGGAGTTCTCATTTGTGTTATTCCTGATGAACATATCCGTTATTCCGACGGCTGCGATTTAATTGGGTCGCTCCGACCGACCTGCCAAAAGCCCCAAGCCTTTGACCTGCCGGGTGCGGGGTTGATTGCCCGACCGCAGTGCCGTAACCACAAGTTTTTGTGTTTCAGGGTGCTTGCTATCCAATATTAGGATAACATGCATTCTTTTATATTATAATATTTTCGGCAGATGAGTCAAAGAAAAATAAGGAATTCTTAATATACGCCTTCAACATGATATGATTAAGCTATAAATAGATATTTAAAAAATTGAAATATTTATTGAAACATCTGTACACTCGGTTTGTCTTGTTTATAATAGAATGATGCAATTCAAGGAGAATTGAACTGTAAATTTCAGGAAGGACGCGTCATGACAAAGTCACGACTATTGCTGCAAGGCGGATGTGCTTTGATTTTGCAGGCTGTGGTGTTTGCGCAGCCGCA
>CAZKAI010000072.1:3644-17525 GCA_964550565.1 uncultured Pirellulales bacterium | reverse complement strand
TGCTGCAAGGCGGATGTGCTTTGATTTTGCAGGCTGTGGTGTTTGCGCAGCCGCAATGGCTCCAGTACAAGACATCTCTGTATATGGAGGATGAATTTTCCACTTCCAGCAGGTATTATCAGCTCGAAAAGAAGCCTGCCGACGTAAGGATGCCTCAGTTTGGCCAATATACTCAGAAATTCGGCAAGTGGCAGCACAGTATGGATGAGGGGAAAGTTCGATGGATTGCCCTGGACCGCACCCGCAAGTCCGGATTGATGGACCTGCTTTATATTGATTCCAATGGTGATGGGCATCTGGATGATGAAAAGCCGTATAAGGGGATTGTGGGAGATCGGTATCGGATGATGTTTGGGCCGGTGGCGGTGCATTTCAAGGGCGAAGACGGCCCGATTACCTACCATTTGAACCTGCAATACTACTCTTATGAGGAGCGAAGCTCATATCTTGTCATTTCAACGGGGTGCTGGTATGAGGGCGAGGTGATGATTGAGGGCAAGCCGACCCGAGTTTCGCTGATTGACTATAATGCCAACGGGATTTTTTCGGATAAGGCCGAGTCATCCGACTGTGACCGGATATTTATTGGGCCTGAGTCGAAGCGCAAGTCGTATTATGTCGGCAATTATCTGGAGCTGGGTGACAAGCTGTATCGGGTTGCCATTGCCAAAGACGGAGCGACGGTTGAAATTAATCCGGCGCAGGATGTGGCTTATGGCAAGGTGAAGGTGCCTGCCAATATCACGACGTTTACGGCAGCCGGGGTCAATGGGTTGTTTGAGCGGAAACCGACGGCCGGCGAGGTGTCCCTGCCGGAAGGCAAATATCGTGTTCATGAATGGATGATTGAACGCAAGGATGAAAAAGGCAAGAACTGGACTTTAAACGGCAGCGGTTTCCCGATTGAAAAAGCATTTACGGTGGCCAAAGACGGGGCGCCGGAGCTGGATATCGGGGAGCCGGTGATTGCCTCGGTGACCCGGTCGATGCAGAATAATGCCTATTATTTTAACCAGCAACTGGTCGGCAAGATGGGTGAATCGATCAGTCTGCGTGTGGGAGGCCGGCAACCGGATGCACCGTCGCTTCATATTTACAGCAAAAGCGGAGAATATGACCGTACGTTTAAGCTGGAGTATGGGTGAGGCGGCACCTGTTCGCTCTCGTGGCGAGAGCCCAAAGATATCAAACGTCCGTATTATGTTGCATGTCAAGTCAAGGGACCTTTTGAGATTCGCTCACAAAGCTTAGTGATTAAGCCTGAAGTCCGCAGTCGGCCGGCAGTGGGGCAGATGATTCTGGATGTGAAGACTTCTGCTTCGGTGCTGGCTGGAGCAGGGCTTGACAATCCGGATGGAGATTGGTTTCTGGAACACAATACCGGTGCCGATGCGATGTGGCTGAGCAAAAAGGATGAGGCGGGCCAGGGGCTTGTGTTTGAATTTGGCGTTCCCTGTACGCTGGAAAAGATTGCCGTCTGGAATTATAACCAGACCAACTATACAGGTCGGGGTGTCGGCAAGGCGGATATTTCCGTCTGGACCGAGCAGGGTGGATGGAAGAGCCTGCTGAAGGGTGTGGAACTGGCCGAGGCGGAAGGCACGCCTGATTATGATGATCCGACGATTGTATCGTTTAAGCCCACGCTTGCGCAGAAAGTGCGTTTCGAGAATTTGACGCCGATTCGGGATGAGGGATTTGTCGGTCTCAGTGAAGTGAGGTTCTTTGAACCGGTTGGTTCAGTGGCTTGCAATCCGGAGCCGGTAACGGCGGCGGTGCTGCCGGTGGCCGGACAGGTCAAAGTGCAGTGGACGCCGGGACAGGATGCGGCGGTTCATGATATTTATGCCGGAACCAGTATGGAAACACTTGCCTTGCTGGGACGGACCGAACAGATCGATGCTACGTTGTCGGGATTGATTCCCGGTACGCGGTATTACTGGCGGATTGATGAAGTGGATGCCAAAGGCAAAGTGACCCCGGGCAAAGTCTGGGATTTTGCCATTGAAGAAGGCAAACTGGCGGCCGGGTGGACGTTTGATAAGGTTGAGGACGGCAAGACCGCCGATACCACCGGAACCTTTACCGCTTCGCTGGAAGAGGGCGCCCGGTGGGTTGAACAGGATGGCAGCCGAACGGGTGTTGTTGAACTGGACGGCGAAAAAGGGCTTGTCAAAGCCGAGCCGCTGAAGCTGAATACCAATTCTGCAACGATTACGCTGTGGCTGCGTTCCAAAGGCGTACAGAATCATTTTGCAGGAGTTGTATTCTGTCGCGGCGGCAAGACCGTGTCGGGTCTGAATATGACCGACAACAATGGATTGGGATATCACTGGGATGACCACTCGGAAAGCTGGGGGTATGATTCCGGATTGATTGTGCCGCAGGATAAGTGGGTTTTTGCTGCGATGTCAGTTAGCGGGGACAAGGCTATATTGTACCTGATGGAAGATGGCCAACTGAAAAGCGCAGCTAATGAAATGAATCATCCTGTGGATCAATTCGATGCGCCGCTGTTGATTGGCTTTGACCCGCAAAACGACGGTAATAGGCATTTCCGCGGATGGATCGATGATGTTCGAATCTATAATTACACTCTTAATGAGGAGCAGATTCGTGCCGTGGCGGACGATAAGCCCTTTACAGCCGCCAGGGCAGCAGCCATGCCGGTCCTGATCAATACCAAACTGATTGAGGCCGGACAGGCTGCCGCGCCGAATGAGCCGCAGGCTGAGGCTCAGGCGGAAACCCAGACGCAAGCAGCGACGGAAAAGCCGGCGTCTAAGCGTTCGATCTGGCCGGTGATGGTGATTGTGGCGCTGATTGCTGCGGTTGTGGTTGCGACCCAGGTCCGAAAGAAATAATAATCCGTTATTGACCCTCCGATTGTGGAAGGAGATAGTGTATGAAGCGGTATGGACTGCCGACACGTCGGCTGATGATTTGTGCGATGGTGCTTGGATGGTACGGGGCTGCGTTTGGGGCCACGTACACGGGTAAGGCGTTTTGTCAGAATGGCAATCCGCTGGGCGGTGTGGAAGTCAAGCTTTATCAGTTGTCCATGGACATGTCCACGCGAACGGTGAAGATGAATCTGCTGGGACAGGGCCAGACCAATCCGCAGGGGGAATACAGCATCACCTCGGATGTGCCCATTGGTTCGGATACGGAGGCGATTTGCGGGGTTGCCAAGCGGTCGGACTATGCCTATACGTGGGCGATGACGATGGGCCAGCAGGGCTCGCCGCTGGAATTTCACATGAGCGAACCGCAGGCGATGGCCGGGCGGGTGGTGGATGAGCAGGGCAAGCCGGTCGCCGAGGCCCAGGTACGGCTGGTGGCGCTAGTGATTGCCGATGAGAAAGCTCAACCCGATACGGAACCGCGGATGATGATTAATTTTGAGCCGATGCCGTATTTTACGACAACGACTGATGCGGACGGTAAATTTGAGTTTAAGGAACTGCCTGCGGGAAGTTCGGCGGAGTTTTTAATTGCCAAGCCGGGCATGGGGCAGATATTGACGGCCAGCGATGACCTCAATCCGATGCAGGGATTTCATTATAAAGCCGGCCAGAAAGATATTTCCTTTACGATGAGCAAGGGGCTGACCCTGTCGGGCATCGTGATGGACTCGAAGAATAAGCCGCTGGCCGATGTTGCATTGTCTGTGACCCGAATCGGTCTGGATATCGATCCGACGCAAAAGCCGATCAAAACCGATGCGGATGGACAGTTTTCGGTGAAGGATCTGGCGGCGGGAACCTATCGGGTGATGGTCAACAGTGATCAATGGCTTTGTGAACAGCAGACGGTGGAGCTCAAAAGCGATATGGGTGTCCAGCTCAAAGCCAAACAGGGAACACTGGCGCGGATCAAGGCGGTGGATCCGGATACGGAAAAAGGCCGGGAAGGCATCCAGATTTATCTGAACCAGGATAACCAGCCGGGAGTTGGCGGCAAGACCAACAGCGACGGTGTTTTTGAAAAACAGCTTCTGCCGGGACATTACCGGGTACAGTTTCAGGATGGAAATCGGTTTAAAAGCCAGGAATTTGACGTGGAAGAAGGCAAGACGGCCGAAGTGACCGTCGTTCTGGGAGCATCGAACAAGATAACCGGTATCGTGACCGGTCCGGACGGCAAGCCAGCGGCCGGGGTCGAGATGAAGATTATGCCAAATCAGGGTGGTTCGGACTCATCGGCTAAAACCGATGATAAAGGCAGTTATACGCTGCGCTGGTCGCCGGAGGATATGTCGTGGACGGAGGGAGAATTCCTGCTGGTGGGTATTGACCGGACCAACAAGCTGGCGGCGGTGGTGAATATCGATTCTGAGACCAAGATAATGAATGTTCAGGTTAAGCCGGCATTGACGCTGACGGGTAAAGTGGTGGATCCGAATAATCAACCAATCCCCAACGCCTCGGTTTCGACCCAGATTCGCGGTTCACGATGGTCCAGTACATTTGACAATAAAAGTATTGCCACGGACAAGGATGGTGTTTATAAAGTCGAATCGCTGCCTGCGGAAGGGACCTACTATCTGAGTATTTCCGGCCCGAAGGGGTATGGGACTGCGTCTGTCACGATGGATGAAGCTGCCGACGGCAAGCTGGCTGTTGAAATGAAAGATGTGGTTTTGAAGGTCGCCAACAGTTCTGTATCCGGCCGGGTGGTGGATGCGGATGAAAAGCCGCTGGAGGGGGCAAGAATTCACAGCTATGGCGAAGGCCAGCCCAATCTGAATGTCACCACCGATAAAGATGGCAAGTTTACACTCAGCCCGATTTGTGAAGGGGGTGTTCAGCTTAGTGTTAATTACAACAAGCAGGGCCAGTATATGTATGCCAATGCGTATGTTCAGGCGGGTGATTTCGAGGCGGAAATCATACTGAGTCCGGAAGGCAATTCGGGCCGGCGTGCGGCTCCGAAACCCAAGTCGCTGGTTGGCAAGGCATTGCCTGCGGTGTTAAGTGATCCGACTCAGTTTGACGGTAAGGCCGTGCTGGTGTGTGTCTGGGATTATCAGCAGCGTCCCAGCCGGTTTGCTGTCAGGGAACTGGCGAAGAAAGCCGAACTGCTGGCGGGTAAGGGTGTCGCCGTGGTTGTGCTGCAGGGAGAACCGGCTGATAAGGCCGCGGTCGAAGGCTGGCTGAAGGAAAGTGCTATTGGCTTTAAGCTGGAGATGATTACCGCCGATGCGGAAAAGACGCGGCTGGGGCTTGGAGTGCAGGGCTTGCCGTGGATGATTCTGACGGATAAAGCTCATCAGGTGGTGGCTGAAGGATTTGGTGTGGAGGGGATTGAAGCGGCGCTGGAGAAGGTGAAGTAAGAGTTCGGAGTCTATAGTTCATAGTTCGTAGTTCAGAGTTCGTAGTTCGTAGAAAAATGGATTCCCGCTTTTGCGAGAATGACAAAGATGAACGCTGGATTCCCGTCCTCGCCTTCGCGAGGACAGGTCTTTTCGTGGGATTGACAAACCGGCCTTGCCATGAAGAGCAGGAAGGACATGAAGAAAAATGAATATTGTTTTAACTAATCTTCATGTTCTTCAGGAGCTTCATGGTGAAGAGAGTTTGGAGTTCGCAGAAAAATGGATTCCCGCCTCCGCGGGAATGACAAGTATGGATGCTGGATTCCCGCTTTCGCGGGAATGACAAATGTAGATGCTGAGAGGGTATATGAAGCAAATTGCTTTGGTTGTTTTTTTGTGTGCTGCGGCGTTCGCGTTGGCGGCGGATTATGTGTTTGATCTGCCATGGCAGGACAGCGGTTTCAGCGAGAATTTGCGTTCAGATCGTGACCGAAACGAGCCTTTTGCCAAAGAACCTGACAGTTCAGGCGGCAGGGTCTATCGTGGTCAGGTCTGGCTGGGCGATAAGGAGCCGTCCGGATTTGTCTGGCTTAAGCAGGACAAGAAATTATATATCGATCTCAACCGGGATGGCGATTTGACCAATGACCCCAGCGGGATGTTGGATGAAAATACCCGGGAAGGGTATCCGAGTTCTGAGCATGAATTTGAGCCGTTTACGATTGAACGTCAGACAGAATACGGTACGCTTCGCTATGTTATTGAAACGAGGATATCCAATTACAATGAGTCTTATTTTTATCCTTATTTTACACTGCGATCCGGTTTTAAAGGCGCAATGTCGCTGAGCGATCGGGATTGGGAGTTTTCAGTGGCTGATATGCCGGGTGCATCTGAGGCCCAGCGGTTTTCGTGCTGTCTGGCGGATTCAAAGGAGCGATGGTATCGTACCCGGTGGACGGTGCCGGAGATGATTTTTGTTGGTGGGGCGAATTATACGGTCAAATTGCAATGGGCTCAGAAAGATGGGACGCCGCTGCTTCAGGCGGTGCTGACGGATAAGCCCGTAGCGATGGGGCAAATGGAAATTCCGGGCAAGGAAATCCGGAGCCTGTCGCTGCAAAGTGCAACTACGATACTCTTTCCGGATATCAGTGAAACGCCCGTTGCGGTTCCGGCCGGCCAGTATCGTTGCCGGGAACTGTCGCTGAGAGGCAAAGAAGAGTTTCGGATGATTAACCCCCAGCGCATTGATAATCTGATGTGTACTGTACCGGAAAATGGTACCGGCCAGTTCAAAGCAGGGGCGCCGCTGAATCATACGGTGGATGTCGTCCGCTCCGGCAACACGTTGAAATTCAGCTATAAACTGGCCGGCATTGGCGGGGAGGAATATGATGCCCGGCAGGTGACAGGATACGATGACAGCAAAAAGCCCAAAGTGGAGATTTATAAGGGCGATATGCTGCTGGCCTCGGGTGCTTTTGAGTTTGGGTGAGGCGGCACCTGTTCGTACTCGTGTCGAGTACCCATGTATGCGTTTGGCGATTTGAAAATTGTGGCCGGATGTGATATTGGAGCATTGGGGCCCAAAGAAGGCCAGCCGATTTTGTATTTCTGGAGTCCGCTGTATGCCGTACTTGGCGGGCTGTTCTGGGTTCCGCTGGTGCTGGCGTATGTCCTGTTTAAAGAAAACCGTCGGCCTGCGGCGCTGTGGATTCTGCTTCCGGCGGCTGGGTTCTATGCCGCATTTTCGGTTGTCGCTGCTTTGACTGATATGCCCAGCGACATTCGCGGTCTTTTCATTTCGATTATCAATACGATTGCCGTAAGCTTTTGCTTAGTCTGGCTGCTGGCCGGACGGATTGGCGGGCGGCATCGCTTTGTGACGGCCGTGCTGGCTCTGCTGATTTTTGCGGGCATGGCCGGACTGGCGCTGATCAATATTGGCGACAGCACCTATATGGCGGCGCTGGCAATTTTTACAGGCATTTCGTTTGGGGTCTATACCATTGCCTTGACGATTGCGACCATGCTGAGCCGCAAGCGGATGACTGGGCTGCGATTTTCGCTGTGGGCGATCCCGGGATGCCTGATTGGAACGGCTGTCCCATTCTCAGTGATCCTGATTATCGAAATGATGCAGTATCCGGACCGAGGGATAGTGTGGCAATTTTTGCTGCAAACGCTGGTCGGGGCGGCCTTTTTCTATGCAGCATTGCTGCCGTTTTTAATCCTGTTCTTTGTGAATGGATTCTGGCGGCAGCGGTTCGAGGCGATAGTGAAAAGGAGACCTTTGCTTTGTGAAGAACAAATAGTATCTGAAAGGATTAGCAATTGATATAATGATTAAACGATTTCAGTTCAACTACAAGATTGATATTGCAGTGGTTGCGGCTTGTATTGTTTTGGGTGCTATCGCAGCCTGGTATTTTTCGAACAGTTTTTGGAATGAATGTCCGTTTAATAGCGATGAAACATTTCGCGAGTTGAATGATCCCTATTTCAATGCAGAAATAGTTCGGTTGCAAAATATTTATACAGTTCCTGTATTTGTGCTTAGTGTCATGATCTGTACAGGTACCTATTTGTGTCTAAGACAATTTAACGGCTCAGCTTATTGGCATCTCCTTTTTGGTGTATTTTGCTGGCCGATCATTGTTTTTATCTATCCATTACCCCTTTTATTGATTGCTGTCTTTTTGATTCTGGGTGTCGTTTCAGCTTTGATTTGTATGGTATATAGTTTGTGTCGAAAAGAGTTTGGTAAAAAACTTGTTTTTGCTCTATGGGCGGGCATGAATAATCTGGCTTTAGGCGTTTTTATAATTTTCTTCGTTGTTGATCTTTTTAACGGTTTAATAGCAGATTGACAGATATGCTCTCCCAGCAGTCAGATTTATCTCTGCTGGGTCTATTTATGCCTGAAACGGCTGTTATGGACAAGCCTCCGCCTGCGGGGCGGGTCCGACAACTTTGAGGTAATCCATATTTGCACATCCGCCGGCGGTGGCGGCTTCCAGGCGGATTTGTTTCTGGCCTGTGGTCAGGACAATGGAAACGGATACGGTTGTCCAGTTTTCCCACGTCCCCGTTGCGGGGAAATTAAATGCGGCTGCAGCTTCTGTGCCGTCGATCAGCAGGCGTGCAGGCCGGTCCGTTGAGCCGTTGGCATATCGCCAGGTGAACGTATAGGTTCCTGCGGTCATGGTGATGATTCGCCAGTTGATCCCGCTGCCGACGGCATTGGTTGTATCGCAGTAGCCGTACCCGGTATAGCCGGGATGTTCGGCCGTGTCCACAATGCCGTCCAGACCGCAGAAGCCGGTTTCGTTTTCCTGTATGATAATCGTCCCGGCAGGCACAGGGATAGCGGAGACTTCACTGGAATGGCCGGATTCATTGGACGAGGTGTCCATGGCAGTAACCACGTAATAATATGCGATTTCATTGGTCACTGAATTATCGGTATAATCGGAAGCCGTTAAAAGGGTGCTGTTGAGTTTAATATATCCTGTGCCTGGAACTGTCGAGCGGTAAATGTTATATCCATCAAGGTCTGCTTCGCTGTTGTCATTCCAGTTGAGAATAATTACCCCATCCCCCGCAGTTGCGGATAAACCGACCGGGGCAGTCGGCGCAGTGACATCCTCCTTGCCCCTGAGCCAGTTTGTTGTAAACAATCCCAGTTCCTGATTGTCGATGATGCCGTTTGTGTAATAATCAGCATCGTCAATGCCTGTTGTCCTGAGCCAGTAATCGGCCAGGCTGACCAGGTCTGTTGAATCCACCCGGCCGCTGAGATTGAAGTCGCCATAATATCCGAATTGCCAGTGCGACGGATAGCCGTCTTTGCCGTCAGCGCCTGCTCCCCATTGCACAATCGTTTTGATTCTGGAAGCATCTTCGAGGGTATATGCATACGGAGGGGTAAAAATGGCGGCATAAGCATTTTCGGCCCAGGCGGGAATCTGGCAGCCGGAAAAGAGATTGCCATCATTCCATCCGATTTCGCCGGGCAAATCCCCGGTATCGCTGTAGTAATCTTTCCACGGTGCGTAAACGGCGTCGAAGTAATTGTTCTCAACGCGAATATGAGATTCCACACCGACACCGATGCAGTATCCTCCTGTCAGCAACTCACCATAATAATTATTATACACATGAACCTGGCCAAACCGAACACGCGGCATGCGTTCCTTGCATCCCGTTGACCACCAGTTATGATGCAGGGTGACTCGCAGTTTACCCCGATCGGCGGTCTGGCTGTCGCTGCTTCCGATCAGGTTCACAAAATTATGTCCCGTGTTCTGGGTATAATAAAATTTACACCACGAAATCGTCACCAGATCAGAGCGGTTGGAAATATCCAGGCAGCCGTCCGTACAATCATAAATTGTGCATTTGGTAATAAAGACATTGGTGATATCCTGCTTAAGGCTGATACCGTCCCCTTCACCCGCTCCGCCGGGATTGGTGATGTTCAGGCCCTCGATGATGATATTGGAGTCACGATTGCGAAAGCCGAGCTGTCCGACCAGGGTTGCACTGGAATCCAGACCTCGCAGGGTTTTATTGGAGCGGATTTCTATGGAATTTCCGATATTCAGCGTGCCGGATACCTGGATGATATAGGGATCAGTCGATATCTCCGCGTAATATTCGAGATCTGCTGCATTATCGACGGTCACGATGGTGCCCCCGGCGCCTCCTGTTGTATTCCCCCCAAAGCCATCTGCTCCATAAACAATCGATATTCCATAGACAAAAACAGCACACCCCAGAAAAAGCAGCTTTTTAATCATCACCCTCTCCTGTTTATTTATGCAATTTTGTCCCTTAATATGTCGCTTATTTTACTAAAAAGCCTGCCCTGGGGTCAAGAAAATCATTCTCAAGTCCAATTTCTGCCTAAATCTGCTGGAAAATACCCTGTTTTGCGATGTAAAAATCCGGGCAGGAGCGGTGCTTTAAACTGAAAAAAAGATGGAATTACAGGGAAATTTAATACACCGTGGCAGATTTTTTATGGTTTGGCATTTTCTGACGGCTGGTCGTCAAAGAGGAGTTGGGTTTGCAGTGCCTTCGGGCCGCACTGGGTGCATTCGAGGCAGCGGATGCAGCGGTGGTCGTTGGGCTGCTTGTCGGGCTGGATACCATAGGTGCACAGGGTTCGGCAGCGACCGCACTGGGTACACTGGTGCTCTTTCAGGTCCATGGTGACCAGCGAGAAGCGGTTGAGGAAGCCGAAGATGGCCCCCAGCGGACAGAAGATGCGGCACCACGGGCGTATTGTGATAAAGATGGCGACAAAAAAGGCCAGCACAATGGAGATTTTGATGGCGTTGGGCCAGGGGATAGGATTGCCGCCGATGGCCGCGGAGACGACATCGGGCAGAGCTTTTTCGACGCCGCCGGCCGGACATATCCGGCAAATAAACAGCGGGTGGCCTTCACCGAAGAAATACGGAATTGCCAGCACTGTCCCCAGCAGCACGACATAGCGGAAATAGCCCATCCACTGCGGTATTTTGAGCCGCGGGGTGGGGACTTTGGCGGCCAGGTCCTGCAGCAGGCCAAATGGACAGACCCAGCCGCAGATAATCGACCCAAAGAGGGCGCCGACAGCAATCAGCAGGCCGATGGCAATAAACGGAAACAGGTGCAGGGCCGAAAACTGGGCGATGACGCCGATGGGGCAGGCGAAGGTCGCCAGTGGACAGGCGTAACAGTGAAAGACGGGGGCGCAGACGGTATGCATCCGGAGATTAAGGGGATCCAGCCAGACCAGGAGAAACATCGACTGGATGGCGGTTCGCCACGCGATGAGTTTGGAGACGACTTTCTGTATCGGGGATTGTTTGGCTGTGGACACCACGGCCTCCTTTACTTGCCTCAGGTCGGGCAAGACTGGGGAGCCTCGCCGGTGTAGGTCATACGCAGTTTGCCGTAGGGGTCGCGGACCACGCCGCCGATGCTGACTTCTTTGATCAGCTTCGATTCGGCGGTCAGCAGGCCCTTGTCGTTGTTTTCGGAAAAGACCGGCTGGGCGTGAAACCTGGCGCCCCAGGCCAGCAGTCCCAATCCCACCGCAAGGACGGCAATCATCAGTTGTTGTCGCAGTTTAATGCTCATGAACAGCATTGTATCCTTAACCATTCTACATGTCGATAATCAAAATGGCGGAGGCGAATAGGAATCGAACCTACCCAGGACGGTCTAACCGCCACTACACTGGTTTTGAAGACCAGGAGCAACACCAGTTGCCTGTCACCTCCGATAGCAAAGTAAGAAGGGAAAAGGAAAAAGGTAAAAATTTCTGTGTCCTTTTTACTTTTCGCTTAGACTCTTATAGAACATCATAACAGGACTGCCGCCGAATGCAATCCCCATCCATGCGGCTTCGTCGATTTCGGGCTGGGAAAAGCCCATTTTTCGTGCCTTTTCCATGTGAATCTTTAAGCACGGTTCGCATTTACTTAACACCGATAAGGCGATATTGATTGCCTGCTTGGTGTAGGCATCCAGCCCGCCGGGCTTGCCGACGGTCGAGAGGAATTGCTTATACAAATCTTCGGTGCCGGCGGCGGCAGTGCTCGCTATCGTTGCGGGTGTTGAACAGCAGCAGGCTTCCTGCGATTGCGATTGTGGTTGAGGTTGCGGCTGCGGCTGTTTTTGCGGTGCCGGTTTGGCGGGTATGGTCCGCGTGCCGGTGGTTTTGATGTGAATCATGCCTTTACCGGCGACCATCCTGCCAATGACAGCGGCGGGGAGCTTGTGCTGATGCAGGGCGTTCAGCAGGGCAGGAGCGGAGTCGGCGGCAATAGCGATGAGCAGACCGCCTGAGGTCTGGGCATCATACAGCAGGTCGGCCATGTCTTCGGTGACTCCCGGGCCGGAAAGGACGGCCTTGCCGCAGGATTCCTTGTTGCGTTCGATAGCACCCGGGAAGATACCCTGTGCGATGTAATCCAGTACGCCTGGCAGCAGGGGGATGTCGTCCCAGACCAATTCGGCATCGAGGCCGCTCCTGCGGACCATCTCGGCCAGATGGCCCAGCAGGCTGAAACCGGTGACATCCGTGCAGGCGGAAGCTCCGAACTGCACCATCAGCTCGGCGGCGGTTTTATTCAGGGTTGTCATCGACTGGGCCGCAGCGGCGACGCTTTCGGCGGAAGCCCTGCCGATTTGATTGGCAAATGCAACAATGCCGGTGCCCAGCGGCTTGGTCAGTATCAGGACATCGCCGACTCGGGCGCGGGCATTGGTCTTGACCTTGTCTTTATCGATGACGCCGGTGACGGCAAAGCCCGCTTTGACCTGGGGGTCGTTGATGCTGTGGCCGCCGATGATGGCGACGCCGGCTTCGTTCATTTTGTCGATGCCGCCGCGAAGAATGTCGGCCATCGCCTGATCGGGGATGGTCCGGACGGGAAAGCCCAGAACCGACAGCGCCGTCAGGGGCGTGCCGCCCATGGCATAGATATCGCTGACGGAGTTGGCCGCGGCAATCTGGCCGAAAAGATACGGATCATCGACGGCGGGGGTGAACACATCGACGGTCTGAACCAGGCAAGTGCCATCCTCCAGTTCGTAGACACCGGCGTCGTCGCCGGCGGGGACACCGACCAGAACGTGCGGATTGTCGGGGAATGTCAGGCCGCCGAGCACTTCTTTGAGAAAGACCTGGTCGATTTTAGAAGCACAGCCGGCCTTTTCGACCAGTTGTGTCAGGGCCACCGGGCCGTTGGGGTTGTCCAGTCGCTCCCCGGCACACAGGCAGATGTTTTTCTGTTTGAAGATGTCGCAGGGACACGGTTTTTTCGGATCGCAGATGCAGTGACCCAGTGCAATGGACCGCTGCATGACGCGTTTTCGTCGTTGGGTATCAATCATGTTAACCTCATTATGCTGTTTTAGAAGAACTTGCCAATAAAGCGGCGCCCAATGCCCCGGTGAACTGGGGGTGGGTGCTGATTTCGACCGGCCGGCAGAGTGCCGATTCGAACGCTTCTTTCATTCCGGGTATTAGGGCGACGCCGCCGGTAAAGACAATCGGCGCGGCGATGTCGCCTGCGGCCATGGCCGTCAGTCGGCGGACGATGGAGGCCTGTACGCCTGCGACGATATTTTCGCGCGTTTCGCCCGCGGCCAACAGGCCGACAATTTCTGTCTCGGCAAAGACGACACAGATGCTGCTGATCTGGGCGGGTTGGGTGCTCTGGCGTGCGACTTCGCCGAGCTGGTCCAGCGGGATATCGAGCCGCTGGGCGACGATTTCGAGAAATCGACCGGTGCCGGCGGCACAGCGGTCATTCATGACAAAATCACGGACCTTGCTGCGGTTGTCCAGCCGGATGAGTTTGCTGTCCTGTCCGCCGATATCGATGATGGATTGGGCGGCGCGGTGCCAGTGGGCGACGCCTGCGGCATGGCAGGTGATTTCAGTAATGGTCGTGTCGCAGAACCGCAGCAGGTGCCGGCCATAGCCGGTGGCGATGGAGGCGGCGATGTCGGCGCGTTTGAGACAGTTTTTATCGAGCAGCGTGTCATACAGGGCTTGT
>CAZKAI010000072.1:0-3544 GCA_964550565.1 uncultured Pirellulales bacterium | reverse complement strand
GATGTCGGCGCGTTTGAGACAGTTTTTATCGAGCAGCGTGTCATACAGGGCTTGTGCTTTATGCTCCTGATGGACGCCCTGGTCGCAGAGCGCCTGATCCACGATGGCTCGTCGTTCGGTGTCGAACAGGACCATCTTGATGGCGCGGGAGCCTGCGTCTATGCCTGCGGTAATCACGATTTTCTCCTTGTTCTGACGGTTTCAATCAATGCTTCCAGCCGGGTCTGGAGCGAGGGGCGATACGAATCGCTCAGAGTCGGGACTTCAATTTCAATGGTCGGCAATCCGAGGTTGTCCTGAATCCATCGGCTGATGATTTTGCCTTCGGAGGCACAATGGCTTGCCCCGGGGATACGGCTGATGACGACGGCTTCGGAGCCGAATTGACGAATCTTGCGGGCAATCAGTTCGGCACGGTCAAAGGCCGAGCCGGCCATGGGGTCGGACAACGCCATCTGTGCCAGCACCGTCAGTGGGTCATCGTGGTCGGGGATCGGCTCGATGGCATGAGCGAACAGAAACTCGGTGCCGCAGAGTCTGCCGCCGCATTCTTCCAGCAGATTCATGGCGTACAAATCGGCGACGGGATTGACCCAGAAGATGCGTGCGGCATCGGCGGGGAGGATGCCTGCGGCGTTGTCGATACGTGTGCGGATTTCGGATGATAATGTGTTGAAAATCCATTCGGTCTGGGCCATATCCGAGCAGAAATGAATCATCAGCATCTCGGCAATCAGCAGTTCCAGTGAGCCCATCGGGGCGATGGGGGTGGTAAAGCAAAGCTGTTGGATATCGCGGAACATCCGGCGGATATGGTTGACTTTGCGGATAGTCTGGCGGAGTTTGTCCGGGTGCAGTGTCCGGCCTGCCTTGTGTTCGAGGAATTGCTGGATTTGCTCAAGCTGGCGGCGGAGGTGGTCAATCTGATACTGCGGGGCGGTAAAGCCGCAGGGCAGGGTGACGGATGGTTCTGTGGTCGATGGCGTTCGGCGGTGGGGCATTTCCCACCAGAAGATGGAATGGCCGAGACTTTCGACCCGCTGGGCGGCGACGGAAAAATCGTCGCAGGTGGCCCCGACGCTGCAAATCAGTGCATCGGGAATCGGAAAGTGTTTGCCATTGACAAAGGCCCCGATCATCGCACGCACGGGGCAGAAAGACTCGTCGAGGCCGTACCGGGCGGCGATTTCGAAAAGCCCTTCGTGCATTTGTTTGAGACAGGGCGTCCACCAGGCTCCGTCCGGGTAAAAGGCAACCATATCGTCGAAACTGTTGACGAGGATAGGCACGGTGCCAAGGTCTTTCATGGTGCCGATGATGCGTTTGCCGTCGGTGCGATGCTGTCGCAGGCGGTCTTCTTCGGTCAGCAGAAAATTCCACAGGTGCAGGGCGGCCGGGGAGTTGTCGAATTTCAGACACCCGAGGCGTTTGTCGCCCTGGTCGGCGTGACGCAGCAGTGGACCGCCATAGGTCGGTTCTTCCATTCCCGCGGCTTTTAGTTGGGCGTAGCGTTTCTGCCACTGGGACAGGGTTAGTTGTGCCGGCTTGCTGTTCATCGTCCCAGCATCTCCAAAAAGGCTTCCAGTCGGGATAACGCCGCGGCCTGCGGGCTGCCATTCCATTCAATGGCCAGCACCGGCGGCAGAGGACGCTGGCGGAGCTGGTATTCGACGCCGCGCCAGTGGTCGCAGAAGGGGTGACGGAGCAGGATAATCCCATCGACGGGGGTGGCTTGCAGTTGCGTCTGGAGCCATTGATAAAACAGATGGCCCGGCCGGGTCCGAATCGATGGTGTGGTTTGCAGGTAAGCAGCGGCCAGTTCAACATAAGGGTCAATTGTCATGGCCTCCGGATTCAGCGGTCTGCGGAATTGTCCGACCGCGTTTTCGGCTGCATTCAGGACGACAACGCCGCGATTTCCAAGGCTATGCTCTAATGCAGCAAGCTGGCATGCAAACACCGGCCCGCCAATCAGAGCGATTTTGGCCCGATTGTTTTTGTGCGGCTTTGACCCCTGTGAAAGTGGCGCATCGGTATTGATTGTTTCAAATTGTGCGGAATGGCCGGAGAGATGGTGGAGGAATTGTTCCATCTGCCGGATTTCTTCGGCGAACAGGGAAATAGCATCTGGGCCGGTGGTCACGGGGACATTCAGCAGGAAGCCGTTCTTGCCGCCATTGGCCTGATATAAATCAAATGCCCGCCGCATCTGGTCGCACCGGGTGGTAAAAATCATGGCATACGGCGGGTTTTGCTTTTTTAATCCCGTCAGAAAGATCTCGACGGCAAAGCAGATGCCTTCAGTCTGAACTGCACAGAAATCACCTGCATCCGCATCAAATCGGCGCGGACTCAGACCACAGGCGGTAATCAATTCCGCCGGCACAAAAGGGCAGTTGTACCACACCGGCATCATCAGCGGCGTCTTTCCTTTGCGGTTTCCAGTAACGCCTCCACGCGCACGGCGATTCGCGCCGCGTCGGAGGGCGAATAATCGGTTACGATTTTCAGGTACGGTAAAGTCTTTGCTTCGGCAAGCTGACGCACAAAGTATGATTCCACATCATACGTCAGGCAGCCCTGCCAGACCAGATCCACGATGCAGTCGGGCCGATACTCTGTAATCAGGCGTTCCAGCAGCGTCATGCGTCCGTGGTTTTGCGTCATCACCGAGCAGGGCAGATGGAAATACCTGCGGGCGATGGCTTCCAGCGGATCGGCGGCAGTTTCGTCCACGTCTTCATCGATGGGTTTGGTGCCGGTGCAGTTTTCCATGCAGACAATCAGGGCGCCGGCGTTTTCGATGATATCGACAACTTTTTCAGCCCCGTGAACAGTCGGCACGCCGGTCAGCAGGACGCGAACTTTATTCCGATTGGCACAGCAGCCGCCGTTGGATTCGGCCAGGCCGATCAATCGCTGATACTCGGCCAGGTCCGCGTCGATGCCGGAGATGATGCTCTTAAAGGTCAGCAGCTGCCGGCCTGTCCAGGGCGGGGCGGGCCGCTTCATCTGTTCGGCCAGTTGGCGGCGCAGGCGGCGTTCCCGATTCATCAGGGCGATGGCCTGCCGCAGCTTGTCGTCGGTAATCGTGGTTTTGAGCTGCCGTTCCAGAGCCGCCCGGCACTTGGCCAGTTCCCGCAGCCAGTGGTCAAACGCATCCGGATCATCCGGCTTTTGCGGCAGTTCCAGAACCAGCATCGTTTTAGTCTGCGCCATCAGTTCGTACATTTTCTTCTTGCCGTCGCAGGTGGTCTCGGCAATGACAACCGAGGCCATGGCCAGAAACGGATTCGATTGCGTCCGGTGATAGCCGTAGGTGGATTTAATCAGCGGGCACAGGCCGGCGGGCAAATCCTGTTCGGCGGCGGCGATTTTCTCCTCCGACCCGCCGCACAGGCAGACCGGCACAGCGCCTGCCGCCAGAATCAGTTCCCGCGGCGTGTATTCGCACATCATGCCCACAATCGGTACGCCGCTATTGTGCTGCCCGGTGGCGTACTCGTAACAGTTGCCAATCATCGTGTCAAACCGACTGGCCGAA
>CAZKAI010000071.1:0-20542 GCA_964550565.1 uncultured Pirellulales bacterium | reverse complement strand
GATGCAAAAGACCCGTGGATTTCCCAGGACAATTTAAGACTTTATTTTACCGAACGGATGATCGCTGGTACAAGCATGGTCAAGATAGCTCATCGCCAGGATATTCATTCCCCCTGGTCAGTTGAAATCTCTTTTCCCGAACTGAACAGTAATGGTACAGCATCAGCCCCCGGTTTATCGGCGGACGAATTAATGCTTGTTTATGCTTCGAATATTTATGAAATTCAAACCAGCCCTGTCGCATACTGGACTCTTAATGAATCATCCGGTACTATTGCGGCGGATGCTTCTGGAAATGATCACCACGGCACTCTCATGAACATGGACGATAGCGACTGGATCAGCGGTGCCGAAGGCAATGCTCTTGATTTCGATGGGATAGATGATTATGTTGCTGTTTCTGGTTTTACGGGAGTCAGCGGATCATCACCCAGAACCTGTTCGGCATGGATTAAAAAATCGAATACAGACGAGGCTGCAATTTTATCCTGGGGTGAACCCGTCCGAGGCCAAAAATGGATGTTTCGCGTTGGAACAACAGGCAATCTTGAAATAGGTCTCTGGGGCGGCATAATCCAGGGAACCACGGTAATTAACAAAGGCCTCTGGCATCATATCGCATGTGTTTATTCAAATACCGATATTAACGGTGACGGAGCTATTGACTTAAGAGATATTCAATTATATATAGATGGTCAATTGGAACAAAATACAGTAGTTACGAACTATGATCCCATTCTGGGTGTTCCCAGTGTACAAACTGCAGCAACCCAGAATGTTCTGATTGGCGCCAGAATAGGCGTCATCAACGGGGAGTCTTACTATCAGGGTGTATTAGATGATGTTCGTATATATGATTATCCCTTAGATGCAAACGATATTTCCATATTGGCGGGAAAAGCAAAAAGCTCTTGCCTCTATATCGCTTCACGGTCCAATACCAATGAGTCATTCTCAGATATTCGTCCCTTAACAGAACTGGATGCGGCAGGCATAGAAGATAATCCAATGCTGTCTCCGAATGGATTGACTCTATACTTTACTTCCAACAGGCAGGACAATCAGAAGTGGAGCATTTACAAAGCGACACGTACTTCGATTGCTGAGCCCTTTATTCTGGAAGGCCCGCTGTCTGTGGGTAATGATCTGGATCATGACTGTGCCCCCTTCCTTTCAGCCGATGGCAGAAAAATCTATTTCTACCAGGATACTGCACAGAAAAAGGGATTATGGTTCAGCGAATTGATTCAGGCTAATACGCCCTGTGAGCCCCAGTAATCGGACAGTTCTCCAGTAACAAACGCGAATACAAAAAGCCCCTTATCTGCATGGTACAGATGAGGGGCTTTCTTTATTGATGAATGACAAAGATTAATAACCCGGAGACGGGGCGGCGTCGCGCCAGTTGGCAGGATCGTTGCCGCTGGCGGCGGAATCCGAAGACACGCGTTCCAGAGACTTGCCCAGACCATCGGCCTGAACCGGCCAGGGTGAATACGTGCCATAGTAGATTTCATCCACCTGAACCCACGAAACCAGGTCCCCTATCGCATCGGGTGCCTGCGGCCGTTCGAGGGCCAGTCGTTCACCGCCATTGGACAGCGCCCCATCATAAGGCCCGAAGATATTCACCCCGGGCGTCAGAGAGGCCGCACCATAAGCGGTCTTAAAAGCTTCCAGACGGACGGAATCCGCCGGGTCAAAAGGAACCACGAGCAGCCGCTGGCCGGCAGCCAGCGATACTCCGGCCGGAAAGACATAAGTCACGGCATTGTCCAGATGCCATGAACCATCGCCATTGGCCAGCAGGATGGATGCGCTGGTCGGATTGTACAGCTCAATGTATTCATCGTTAGCCGAGCCTTCGAGCGGATGGTACATCACCTCGGAAATCACCACATCCTGAACAGAGGCCTGATTGGCAGCATTGCGTGAGGGAGGCATGGTAAACCAGTAGTCGCCGCCATTGGGATAGCGACCCAGTGAAACTCCATTTTCCTGACCTTTAAAGCGGATGCAATCGACAATGCGGTCCTGGCTGGTGCCGGGCAGATAGGACACGAAGACCTGCTCGCCGGCCTTATCCAGACCAAACCCCTGCGTAATGGGGCTATGGAAGCCGCTGACTTCATCGTAGCCGATACGTCCGCCGGCAGCCAGAGTCGATGCGGGTAACGGCCATTTTTTAAGCTGGTCGATATCATCGGACAAATACCAGTTCCCATTGAGAGAAACAGCAGAATCCGACGTGTTGAACAACTCGATATAATCATTGGAATCATATTCCGGACGAGCCGGATCTGAATAGTCCGTATGAGCAATCACCTCATTGAGCATAACATCGACGATGGGGGCGGGATCATCCTGTCCCGGAGAACCATGGCGGTAGGTGCTGGCGCGCCAGTTTCCGCCGTAATCGAGCGTTCCGGAGGGTTGGTCTTCAAGGGCATAATCCTTAACAACCAGCGAGTGCCCACCGCCGTCAGCAGCAGCCGGCCAGCCGAGACCGTCATTGAAGGCAAACTGAACAATGGTGCCGTTCCAGAAATCGCTGAATAAAAGGGTTTCGCCGGAGTTGGACAATCTGCCGGAAAACTGGCCTGCAACCCGGTCGGAAACGCCTGTGCCGTAACGGGACTCGAAGGCAGCCTTGTTCTTGACGACCAGGACATACTGGCCGGCACCGAGTGTACGCAAGGCTGTGGGCGCTGTGGCAAAATCAAAGCTAATTCCGTCGCTTATGGTGACTGAACTCAGGGATATTGTAGTGGAGCCGATGTTTTTGAGCTCGATGAATTCGTATTCCTGACTGTCATAGGCTCCGGTGGTATCCGGTGCGGGATTATACATCAATTCCGTGATGCGAAGGGATTCAAGGACTCCCCCGGCCAGAGGTTGACCAGAAACAAATTCCATCGGGCTGGACCAGTGGCTCCAGCGGCCGGTGTTGTCTTTCATGCGGCAGCGGACACGGTAGGTCCTGTCGGGCTTGACAACACTGCCGGGGATGGCTACCGTACTGCTGAATGTGGTCTGTTCACCGCTTTCCCAGACGGCATCAATTTCATATTTGCCTTTGGTCACGCGAAAGGCATAAGACTCTTCATAGAAAGGATCCGGACCGGTCTGCGCGGCCAGTTCGGCGGTAACATGGACATCAATCGAAAAATCAGAGCTGCCGGTGCTGGACTGAATCGCCTGGACTGCAATCGTATTGGTCCCGTTGACCAGATAATTATATGGGGTCGTCAAAACAACGGTCTCATAACTGTTTGCTTCATGATTGTAGGCAATCGCCTGATCGTAGGCTATAAAGCCGTCGGGACAATGCGGCCGGCTGACTTCATGACCATTAATCCAGATGATGCAGCCATCGTCCACATATACATGAAGTGTCAGGTTTTGAATTCGGCTGACATCGGAAATATCAAAAGTATTCCTCAAGTATACTGAATAATAGGACCTGTTCATATCGGATAACACTGTATTGTCGTCATTGTCTCCAATGCCGATACTGGTCTGCCCCGTCGCCCAGTCATTATCGTTAAAGCCGGGCTGACGCCAGTTCTCGACCGGTGAAGACGGCTCTTCGGTCCCCTTGAAGTATTTCCAGGTAGTCTGCTGGGGAACCAGAGTAATCGGGGTTGGATCGGTACTGCCTCCGCCGGCAATGGTCGGCAGCGGCTGTTTGCTGAAGGGACGCACTTCGGCAATCCGCCACTTCATTGCGGCAAAAGTTCCCGCCCCCTGCGGATCACTGAAGGCTGAGGTCTGGAACCGCAGATCATTGGTCGGATAGCCGGCGGAGCCGATATACGACACCGTCGGTTTATTGGGAATGGAAGCATCCACCGCTTCGGCGGTTAATGCCTTGACCCCATAGGTGTAGCCGTTGTTATATCCGGTCGGGGAAAGGACTGTTTTATAATAGTTCACCATACCCGCCCAGTCCTGGGTGCCCCCATACGTACTGGTCAGGAATTCGTTATTGGCATACCACTGCCCTTTCTTGTTGATGCGGGGATGATAATCCCACATCGCACGTTCGGCCTCGATAAACGATTTAGCGGCATTGGAGTCGCTGATTACGGCGGCGATTTCATCCACCACCTGTCCGGCCTGCTCGGGATTGAACAGCAGATCCAGCAGCTCGCGGCATCGGTTCTGATACTCAATATTGGCTTCGGTGTAGCTAAGCACATATTTCCAGTGTTCCCAGTCCGTATAGTGCGTACCCCACTCGAATGTCAAATCAACATCCCAGGGCAGCATCATCCACTTGCCCAGAACTGGATTGCTGTAATAAATGCAGTTGGCTTCGGGTCTTCGGTCGGAATCATTAATCGCAATTCCCGTCGCCTTGGAACTGTAATAGGTTTGCAGGTCGGTATTGGCCTGCCACCAGGACAAGGGCTGATAAGGATTGGTCTTGTTATATCCGGTCGAACCACTCACAAAGGAAGCAATATCAGAGTTATCCTTGACTTGCGTGGCGCCCTGATTTTTTTTATCATAGCCGCTGTCCATGCGATAAAGATTGCCGTCGGGCAGGCCATGCTCGTCGAGGAACGCCCCATCCGGATTTTCGATGGCCAGATACAGACCCCAGTAATCGCCGACATACTGGGTAGAGCCGATTTCAGCCGCGGCATCGATAATACGGAACTGGAAATAATTGGTATTGCTGGCGGGGACGCCGGCCATGTTGTAGAGGCGATAGGACAGTGTTTCATTCAGGAACAGACCGCCTGCCCCCTGATCCCAACTGCCGGGATGCGGATACTGCCACCACGGGCAGCCGCCCATGCCGACATTCATCTTGTCCCATTTTTCGGCATATAAATTTCCGTAATTGTCACGGGCCTGGAAGTAATGACCCCGTTTAAAATCGAATTTCCATTTATTCTTGCCCCAATTGAAGGTCGAGGCCTGTCCGCGGATACGGTAGTGAACGTTGTCATAGACTTTGCCATCATAGACCAGCGTCCCGCCAAAATGATACTGGGTATCATCCCAGGAACTATTATACTGACAGGTCAGGACATCGGTTTCACGCGCAATCAGATGATATATCGGAAGCGACCGCATCACAACCGGATCGAAATTCTGGATAACATTAAGGGGAGCACCGCCGCTGGGATTGATTGCACCGCTCCAGGCAGGTACTCCATCATACACAAAATAGGCGAAGTTGGGCTGCGGGTCATCGGCATAAGGAACACGCTGGCTCAGACCTGCCGTATCTGCCACCGTAATGCGATATCGAATGAGGCGCCGATGTACCTGCACGGAAGCCGGGAGCTGCACGGTATAAATATCATCACCGGCGGTAATGTCACCATTCTGCCCGTTATCGAGCATGGCAACCGTCGTCCAGTTGGCAGCATTTTCATACTCCGCATTTGGCAAAGTCGGAGTGGTTGTATTTTGATTTGGCAGCGTAATAGGAATATAGCTGCCCGGATTCACCACTTGATAGTGCAAATTCACAGAGGCTACTCCGTCTGGATCAGTCACTTTGGCGGTCATTGTGACCACCTGAGCACTTTTAGGCTGCTGCGGTGAATGATTGACCTGCCGGATCTGCGGCGGGCAATTCTCTGCCACAACGGCGGTATTCAGATCACCGGGTGTGGGATAGGCACTGCGCCAGCTTCCAGCCAGATTGTTGTCCAGCGTCGGATGGATCAACTGGATGGAATGGCCGGTACCCCCGGGAGCCACGTCCGGCACCGCATCACCGACCGTCGGCCAGGGGAAGCCCAATACATAATCCACCCGATCGATGGTCTTGCCCTTTGCATCACAGAGTTCGATGTTTTCGCCTTCGTTATTGAGCGAACCAGCAAACGGCCCCATCACCAGATTGGCCGGGGTGCCGTATTTCTTGGAAAGGGTCACCGGGCTATAGGCCAGGCTCGAATCTTCAGCAACAACCAGATACGTTTCTGCCGGGAAAATCGTACCCTGCGGGAAGGTATAGTCCACCCCGTCACAGAAACGCCAGCCGGAAATATCCACATCAAACGGACCGGTATTATACAATTCAATAAACTCAACCAGTTCGGTTTTGAGATCCGGATTATAGTGGATTTCATTGATGACAATGGTGGATTCCCCCTGCCGCTGCCAGTTGGATGAAATCACCGCCATATCGGAAAGATTCACGCCATCCTGACCGACCAGGTCGGCACAGGTATTGGGGAATCCATCGCAGCCAAACGGGTTAAGCCATTGCTGAGCCATCAGCAGAAGATCAGCCATCCCTACAACGCAATCACCGCTCAGATCCCCGTCCGGACAGGCATCCATGCGCTGACGCGTGGCAAACTGCCAGACATCACCCTCGACAGCAAGCTGACCATTGACATATTCATCCGCACGCCAGTAATAGGTCGTCAGTTCATACGGGGTGGGATAATTCGGGTATAACGGCGTTGTCACTTCCCCCAGATATGACAATGGAAACTGCGTGCCGGCATATACCTTGTAGGATGTTGCCCAACTGTCGCCTGACCAGATGAGATTCTTGTCCGACATCGGCAGATTCACTGTGCCGTTTGCGGGGCTTGGATCCGAAGTCTTGCCGCCTATCGTAAAGGTCCAGACATCGCCATTGAAAATATTACCCTCTACAATCGTATCGACCCGCCAGTAATAAGTGGTCATATAATCCAGTGTGCCGGGATTAAACGGCGGATGAACATCGGTCCATTTGGAATTCGACGCGACATCGGGATTGGGGCCAAAATAGAGATTGTAGGTCGCAGTATCAAGAGGAGGTTCCTGCCAGCTTAGTTCGGGGGCCGGGTGGATACGGACTGCACCATTGGCCGGCACGGGGGTATTCGACAGAACCGCCGCCCTGATTTGGACATTATCGATATACATCTGACTGTCAATCGTCCCCATGCTCTTGAATTCAAGCCATAAAGCATCCGTTGTGGAACGACCGGTCCCTGTAGTCAGAAAAACATGGCTTTCGAGGGTTGCAACATCCAGGCCGCCAAAATCTGGGGTAATGGTCACGCTGTCAATCATGGTTGCGCCAACGGCCGTCAGCGACACACCATCGGCAGCACTGGCCGCAGTACCGCCTGCCCAGAGAGCAATCCGCATCGGGAAGGCCGCCTTGTCGGCTCGTTTTCCGAACAGGAAAATCACTTCGCACCCCATATTTTCCGACCATGTCCCGACCTGCTGATAAATCAAGCCCGTATTGGCACTTGACGCATTCCCAATAAATCCTGCCCACATATTACCATAGGGAGTCAAAGGAAGTCCGTTGCCGGCCGGGCCGGTGGTATATTCCACCCAGCCGCTGATGTCATGCCAGTTATTGAAAGTATATGTCACAGCTCCCGCCGCGAGGGGATTATCTTCAAAGCTCGCATTCTGGAGCGGCGGATCAAATAATCCGCCCCAGGCCGTTACATAACAAAATAATAAGGTAACAAGTCCAATATAAAACGGCCGATTCATGGTACTATTCATCTTTTTACCTCTATGCAGAAATCAATGAATTTGTCCTGCCGGACTATGTCTAAATAAAAGTAATAAAAGTCCCCTCATTAATACGTCAAATTTATCCCTAAAGTTGACCGAAAAAACACTAAATCAGGAAAATCCCACCAACAAACCATCCCCATCCACTTTGTGCTTAAAAGCGGGCCGCATAAACTTCATGCGGCCCGCGGTAAATCCTGTTTTAATCAATGATTAGCTATGCTTGCGACGAAGCACCAGGCCGCCCAAAGCCAGCAGCACCATGGTCGCCGGTTCCGGAATTTCCTGGATAATGACGGCACTGAGAGAGCCTCGTTCTGAACCATTTCGGGGTAACCCGGAAATCGTCAGCGTTGAACCGCTGGTCACGATCGTCCAGTAGTTTCCGGCCGTATTGCTGCCCGGAATCAAGGGGGTCCAATATTGGCCGTTATTTTCATTGTTGTCCCAAATACAGCCATAGGCCAGGGCAGTAACGGTTTCGCCGCCATCATAAACCCAGGCCCCATTCACGTTGAAATTCCGTGATTGGTAGGTAAAGGGTTCCGTATACTGATTCTGATCAGAAGCGGTCAAGCCATACACGCGGTACTGAGCATAAGGAATATTCTCAAACGTGACCACCAGACCAACCCCCGTACTGGTCGCACCATCATCTAAATACCCAACCGCCAGTTTCGCCTGGTCATCGCCTGTGCCATCGGCATTCCACCAGGTGTTCGAGCAAAGCCATGTCACATTGACGGGAGTTACCGCACCTGTACCATCAATCAGATTGCTCTGTGTTCCCGCCTTGTATTGACTGCCTTCGGCTAGAGTGGAATTGTGGTTCCATGTTGCACTGTCGGTGTTGAGCGGGCCAATATTTTGCCCGCCGACAAAAATCTGATTTGTCGGATTCTCGGTGAAATTCATCGAGATGCTTCCGGCATAGCCGGTTGCGACGACCAACAAGGTCGCCATAAGTAATGCAATGTTCTTTTTCATCTTACCTTCTCCTGTACAAAAAATAATTCATTAATTTACTATTACCGCGTTTACACACGCAGTCTTTTTCATCAGCCTTTTGAGTTTCAAAACTTCGATGGATCCCGGATTCACCGAGACCCATCGAAGTGTATTCCATTTGCATCGATTCAAACTACTCTTACGGACAAGCCGAGGTGGGTGCCAGGGCACAATCCAGCCAGTTATCCAGGACATCCAGCAAGTCTGCCATATCCAGGACGCAGTCCCCATTGACATCGTATTCGGGGGTTGCGGTGCAGAAGTATCCGGCATAGAGATAATCAACATCTGCCGCTGTCAATGCGCCGTCAAAGACGCAGAAGTCATCCACCCAGCCTTTCAACTGGCCCGGCATGCCGCCGTAAACCACCAGCAGACCGCTGTTGATCTTGAAAGCATTTTCAGTCGTATCAGCCAGCGTTAAACCGGTCTTGGTAGAAACCGCGTCACCATTGAAATACATGACGCCCGTCTTTGCTGCCGCATCATAGCTGAGAGTCAGCATCTGCCAGTCGCCGTCGATCAGCGCCGTACCCGGCCAGAAGCCGTCAGTGCCGACTTCAAACTCCAGCGAACCATCTGTCCAGCTTGCAAAATAGCGGTCGGTAGCATCGTCGCCATTCTCTTCGGCACCGGTTCCATCACAATCGCCAAAGCCGGCAAGATTCGTCAGAGAAGGCTTGCCTTCAAACTTCACCCACAGATTAATCGCCCAGGACGAGGTGCCCTTGAAAATGTCATCCACAGGTTTGCCTGTCAAATCCACATTCAGAGCTTTGACAAATGCATTGGGATCACCCGGCAGATAAAGGGCATTGTCTCCTGCATTTCCGGAATGTCCGTTGTTGGCCGACCAGACAGCATTCGTGCCAACCGTACCGGCAATACCATTTCCGGAAGAATCCGACGCGGTAGAACCAGCCGTTTCATTGAATTGCCAGAAGACCACCTTTTTCGAGATTGACAGAGTTGCCGGATTGGTATCCTTGGGCCCGGTTGCATTGGTTACGGTGCAATAATACTGCTTTTCACTGGCCGCGGTTACACTGTAAAGAGTAAGGACCGGCTCAGTGGACAGAACCATCGGATCACCGACAGCTTTCCACGCATACGACAAGCCTGAAGCATCGCCCGTCAACGGATTAATGGCTGTCACACTGAAACTGGCATCCATCCCGTCAACCGTAGTCACATTCTGCGGCTGACCGGTGATATCCGGCAGCGTTCTGATACTCCGGAAAGACCACACCATACCCAGAATGGTATTGGGCTCATTGCGGGCAGAGCCATTGACACTTTCATCGATGACCCAGAAATACTCTTTGTCCTTTTCCAGGCTGATGCCGCTGTCTGCCGGGTTATAGGATTCATTCCCCTTGGCTTTCAAGCCGCGATACACGCTTGCATCACGTGCCGTTACCATGGTTTTGCTTTCGGCAAAATAAACATGATGCCCCGTTATATTGGGATCATTGCCTGCCGTCCAAGTCATGATTTTATCCAGTGCCACATCGAGCGCACCATTGGCCGGATCCGGATTCCAAGCGACAAAAAGCTCTTCAACAATCACAGCCGTGATGCATCCGCGCTGCGTGCCGCTGTTTCTTTGTGCCACAATGCTCAGCGTTGAACCGGAGGTCACATAGGTAAAGTAGTTGCCAATCTTGACGCCCGGCACAACTTCCGTCCACCATTCACCATTATTGGTATTGTTGTTATTAATCGTTCCATACACAGTGGCTGTCGTCGAGGCATCACCGCCAAATACCCATTGCCCATTAATTCTGCAATTACGGTACTGGAAGGTGGGCGGCGTAGAGCCCTGATTCTGGTCTGATGCAATCATTACATACACCCGATATACAGGATAGGGGACATTGCTGAATGTAATCACAGGACCATTGCCGTTTCCGCTATCCCAGTCATCCAGATAGCCAACGGACAATCTATGCTCATCGTCGCCCGTGCCGTCGTTATTCCAATAGGTATTGGCGCTGTCCCATTCCACACTGGCACCGGTATCCGCTCCGGTTTCATCAATTAATCCCGTCTTGGTGCCTGTAACCAAATCACCTGTTGCACGGGTGTCGGTCGTATTCCAATATGTACTGTCGGTCTTAAGCGGCCCAATGAGTGCTCCGCCGGCAAAGGGCTGATTGCCTGAATTTTCACTGAAATTCAGCGAGATCGTCCCGGCCCAGGCTCCCCCCGCTGCGAAAACCAAAGTCAACGCAATACACAATAGTTTTATCTTCATGGTTATTTCTCCTTAATATCGTTTTAATTGTCTGAAATTCACATGTCTGATGTCATAAAGGCAAACGCTCTTTATTCCATTAGGGACACGTTGACTCCGGTACGCGGTTGCAGGTTAACCATTTATCAGCGATGGCGGCAAAGTCATAGAGATTGACGATGCAGTCCGGGGTACCTTCCGGCCCGCTGACATCCATCGGATACTTCTCAAGGCAAACCGTCATGCCGGGATTGAAGTCGGTCCATAATAATGCCGCAGTATAGTCATCCAGCGGATAACTCCAGATGCGAACATCATCCAAAAGCCCACTATAAGGAGCCGTCGTTGCAGTCAAATTCTCTGCACCAAAGATCAGGTTTGCGGGACTGCCTTCTACAGTAGCTGTGTTAGTGGCCTGATTTTTCAAAGCACCATCCACATACACTTTACCCACTTTGGTCACCGCATCATACGTTCCAATCACCAGATGCCAATTGTTATTATCTACGTCCGTATTAGACCCAAGATCATTAAAAGACTGACGCAAGGTATGAACAGGCTGCCCAGTTCCCTGATGAGTCAGGATAAAGCCGCGAGTGGGATCTGTTCCCTGCTTGCAGATATAGGCACCCCAGGTTCCGGTTGTTTTTTCCGGCATATTAACCCAGGCGCTGACGGTATAGCCGCGCGGATAGAAATTAAAGAAGTCGGCACTGTTGTTGAATATCACCAGGCCATCCACATCACCAAAGAACTGCAGTGCACCGCCGTCTTTGCCGACTGCGATGAAATTCGGATCGGCAGAGGTGCCGTCATGAGCCGCTGCACCGGCGATCTCTTGGTCAATCGAGTCTTCCAGATTGCCGTCGAGCCGCCACCAGCCAACCAGACGCTCGGTCAGAAGCTGCGCCGAAGCGGATGTGGCCGGCTGATTCAGACTGTTGTCACCCACACAATAATAGAAGCCTTCATCGGCCACCTGAGCATCAAGGATGGTCAGGGTGTCCGTATTCTGGCCCGTATAAAGAGCAGGAGCCGCTGTCAGGGCAACTCCATCTTTATACCACTGGTAAGCAGTAATATTAATGCCCGCAATGGACATCTGTACATTCGTGCCGGCCGGAACCGTCTGGCTGACCGGATTGGTTTCAATGCGAGGTGAAGGCGGCTGGGTTTTAAACCACCATGCTGCTCCCGTATGCACGGTTGGAGTTCCGGGCAAATTGGGTTCCAGAGCATCTACTCTCCAGTAATAAGTCGTGCTGTTGGCCAGCTCGGGATCATAGAAGAAATCAGCCGAATCGGTCGTAGTGGTTTTGACCAAAGGCAGTTTGGGTGAATTGGGATCGGTGCCGAAATAAACTTTATACGTTATTCCCAGACCGCTGACCTGGGAAAGCTGCTTCCAACTGAGCACCTGACTGGTCGGAACTTCTGTTCCAACAGCAGGATCAGGATCATAAGCCAGAATCGGATCGACTTCTTCAATGATTACTGCAGAAATCGAACCGCGCTGGGAGCCATTTCTCCGTAATCCCTTAATGGTCAGGGTCGAACCCGAGGTTTCAATCGTCCAATAGTTGCCGACCTTGACGCCGGGTTCAATCCGGGTCCAGTACGTTCCATTGGCTGCATTGTTGCGATCGGTCCGGCCATAGGCCTGTGCCGTCGTGGCAGCAGTCCCGCCCAAAACCCAGGCTCCATTCACTTCGAAATTCCGCATCGTCACGATATACGGAGAGGCATCCTGATTTGTATCCGAGGCATACATGCCATAAACACGATACCGGGCGTAGGGGACATTGGTAAAGATGACTTCCACGCCGTACGGGTCCGTGGTCACGCCATCATCCAGGTAGCCCACAGACAGCTTGGCTTCATCGCTGCCGGTCCCTTCACCGGTATACCAGGTATTCGAGCTCTTCCAGGAAACGTTAACTCCCGTAGCAGTGCCGGTGTCGTCAATCAGATTGGACTTCGAGTTGGTCGCCCACGGAGTACCGACCGCAGAGTTATCATTCCAGTAACTACCATCCGTTCCAATCGGGCCGATCGGTGTGCCGCCGGCCAGTATCTGGTTTGTTGCATTCTCGACAAAATTCATCGAGATAGATGCAGCAGATGCCTGCAAGGACATCGCTATCACAGTCGCCAACACAGCGACCCATAGAAACTTGCTTTTACTTCTCATAATCATCTCTCCTAACAAAAAACAAGGACTGTTGCATTTTTAGCTTATTTAATCGGTATTCTCTTCCGGTCACAATCAGTAAAAATTAACCCCAATCTTAGTTCACTCACCCCTGAAATAATTTAAAATCTGCATTCGCACTACTTTGTTCCTTGATATCAATACTGATAAGGCGTAAAACGACAAGACGCTAGGGCAAAATACTTCATTAATCACCCGATTCTCCAACTTTTCAATAGTTCATTATAATGGATAAGACCTTGTTCCTTTTTGATTTTATAGACTGGAAAGCCCCATAATGCACAGGGCTTTCCAGTCCAGTTTAAATTTACGATGGATAAACCATCATCTCATATCCATTTAGGGGATACACGTTGGCACGATGTTGCAATTGAGCCAGACATTCGCAAAGGGGACGAAATCATACAGGTTGACACGGCAATCACGGAATTCATCGCCGATGCCATCCGGACCGGCCACATCATATTCCGGATTTTCAACGCAAACTTCGGCGCCGGGATTGAAATCGGTGTACAGAACTGCAACCGTAACCGGATCAACCACATAACTCCAGATGCGGACATCATCCAAAAGACCAATATAAGGAGCCGTCGTTGCAGTCAGATTTTCTGCCCCGAAAATCAAATCTGCAGGACTTTCCTGGACGGTACCTGTGTTGGTAACCTGATTTCTCAGGACGCCATCCACATACACCTTGCCCACTTTGGTTACTGCATCGTAGGAACCGACAACCAGATGCCAGTTGTTGTCATCTGCATTGGTGTTGGATCCAAGATCATTAAATGATTGACGCAAGGTATGAACCGGCTGGCCATCACCCTGATGAGTCAGGATAAAGCCGCGCGAGGGATCAGTTCCCTGCTTGCAGACATACGCACCCCACGGACTGGCAACCTTTTCCGCCATATTGACCCAGGCGCTGACGGTATAACCGCGCGGATAGAAATTAAAGAAATTGGCACTGCCGGTGAAAACAACCAGACCATCGACATCACCAAAGAACTGCAATGCGCTGCCGTCTTTGCCAACGATAAAGTTCGGATCCACAGAAGTGCCGTCATGAGCTGTTGCACCGACGATCGCTTCATCAATCGAATCCGTTAAATCACCATCGAGTTTCCACCAGCCGACCAGGCGTTCGGTCAGAAGCTGAGCCGAAGCCGAGGTGGCAGGCTGATTCAGGCTGTTATCAGCGACACAATAATAGAAGCCTTCATCGGCGACCTGGACATCCAGGATAGTCAGGGTATCGGTATTCTGGCCCGTATAAAGCGCGGGAGCAGCCGTCAGGGCAACACCATCTTTATACCACTGGTAAGTGGCAATATTAATGCCCGCAACGGACATCTGTACATTCGTGCCGGCCGGAACCGTCTGGCTGACCGGATTGGTTTCAATTCTCGCTACTTCCGGTTGCGTTGTAAACCACCATTCCGAACCCGTGTGGACAATAGGAGCTCCGGGCAGATTGGGCTCCAGGGCATCCACTCTCCAGTAATAGGTCGTGCTGTTGGCCAGTTCGGGATCATAGAAGAAATCAGCCGAATCGGTCGTGGTGGTTTTGACTAACTTATTGCCATAATAATTCGGGTTCAGTTCATTGGGATCTGTCCCGAAATAGACCTTATAGGTTACGCCCAGACCGCTGACTGCCGGAAGCTGCTTCCAGCTAAGCACCTGGGTGAGCGGAACTTCCTGTCCAACGGCGGGAGCAGGATCATAAGCCAGGAATGGATCGATTTCTTCAATAACCACTGCTGAAATCGAGCCGCGCTGAGAGCCATTTCTTCTCATACCCTTGATGGTCAGGGTTGCACCCGAGGTTTCAATCGTCCAATAGTTGCCGACCTTGACGCCGGGTTCAATTTTGGTCCAATACGTTCCATTGGCCGTATTGTTGCGATCCGTTCTGCCGTAGGCATCCGCCGTTGTAGCACTCGTGCCGCCCAGAACCCAGACTCCATTCACCTCAAAATTTCGCATGGGGACAATATACGGGGACGTATTCTGATTTTGATCCGAAGCATACATGCCATACACACGGTATCGGGCATAGGGGACATTGGTAAAGGTCACTTGCACGCCGTACGGGTCCGTGGTCACGCCGTCATCCAGGTAGCCCACAGACAGTTTGGCTTCATCGCTGCCGGTCCCTTCGCCGGTGTACCAGGTATTGGAGCTCTGCCATGAAACGTTTACACCGGTAGCAGTGCCGGTGTCGTCAATCAGATTGGACTTCGAGTTGGTCGCCCACGGAGTACCGACCGCAGAGTTATCATTCCAGTAACTACCATCCGTTCCAATCGGGCCGATCGGTGTGCCGCCGGCCAGTATCTGGTTTGTTGCATTTTCGACAAAATTCATCGAGATAGATGCGGCAGATGCCTGCATGGACATCGCCGTCATGGTCACCACTATAGCGACCCATAAAAATTTGCTTTTCTTACTCATAGCCACCTCTCCTGACATAAGCGTTATTTGTATGTTTAACCATTACTCAACAAAATTCATTATCACTGCCTTAAACTCAAGAACAACACGGCCCTCCTTTCTTACAGGATAAAGTCACGCATTCATTTGAAACCCATACTTCTGCATCAAAGCAGCGATTTATTCAATTATCAAAGAAAACAGGCACGACTTATTGCTGAGGCACAGACGACTCCAGCTCCAGCGCCGGATCTCCAAAAAACGTCCAGTCACCACCGTTGCCGTCACCGCCATCGGTTGATACCAGCGTTAAAAAACGATCCTGTTCATGAATTTCCACATCCAGATAAATATAATGGCTGGTCTGATTGTAAACAAAATGAGCGCCATGGCGTTTCTGGCCATCCACCAGAATCCACATATCCGACTGCACATTTTGCTGAATCACCGTGTCCGACATGCCGCATATCGATGTAAAACGACGGATACCCACACCGGGAATTGATGCCCGGAGGGCGTCCAAATCAAATGTGATGCCTGTATTGGAATGCATCATGATCGCCGGGTGCAGCGGCATCCCGAATTGAATTCCACCCAGGCGAACCAGATGGACATCCAGGGCTTCCCCACCGGCATTACCGCTGATGCTGGCAATCGGATTATTGGTAATCTCGATCCAATAGCAGCCATCGGTTACCGGACATTGATCAAACGTGTGTCCCTGCGAAGTAACTATCTGCGGAGCATTCCCTCCAAATGGGACAAAAACACCGTCGATAAAGGGATTTTCAGAAACCGGGAAATAGTGTGAATATCCCAGTTTTCGATTCACCAGCATTAAATCCTTGAGCACCTTGCCCGAGATAGGCTCAATGCCGACACACTCCCTGCCCGTCCCGAAACCATTTCCGCCGCCGACAATATCGGCTAAATCAATGCGTTTGCCCGGCTGGCCGAATGTCGGCTTTGCGGGAAGTCTTCGTACATAAGACGACGGCTGGGCCTGCATGACTTCCGAAGAAAGCTGACCGGTTTCACTAACACGTCCGGCCAGACCTTTGGTCAGCTTCATAAGGCCTGCAAATCGAATCGGGTCCGAACCGCTTCGCAGTTCCACCCGGCCTTCAAAGACATGCGCTTCCGTATGGCCTGCCGCATCCGCGGTAACTCCAAATTCCGTCCCATAATCCACAACCGTGGCTGCCGAGGTGCGTACCACGAATCCAACCGCAGAGGGAGGAACCACGGCGGATAATTTTCCGCTGTAGAGAAATATCTGGTTATAGTCTTCAATGTCGATCTGGGCCGGAGACTGCAGAATAATCTTAGCCTGGTTATCAAACGTAATTTCCGCAAATCCTTCCAGCAGATTCAATGTGGAATGCGTATACAGGCGGTTGTTGTCTTTGGAAAGACCGGCCGTCTCGTTCCATACGGCCTGGCTGCTGCCGGTCAGAGTTGCTACGGCATCCCGACTCTGCCGGGGATGGGTCACGACAAACGCAATCATCATCAGCAACGCTGCCGTCGAAAAAATCGCCGTATAAAGCGCCACACGCGACACATTCTGCCTGCGAGTGGATACCAGAAGCGGGGTATCCAGCGCAGGCAAAGGTTCCGCTTTTTCCAGATGGATCGCCTCTGCTGTACGCTCATTTTCCGCCAGCGCCATCCAGAGGGCCGACTGGCCTATCTCGTCGATTGAACAGCAGGATTCTTCACAAAGAGTCACTTCGCCGGGCTTGAGAATGCCGGCACAAAGCGTCACGAAGTCAAGATAATAATTAAGAGCCTCCGGATCGCGTCGGAGACAGTCAGATAATACGGCAAATTCCTGTTCGGTAATGACACCGTCGATTTCTTTCAGGATCAACTCATCCAGTTCAATGTGTTTGTCCAGAGGCATTATTCCTCTCCTTCTGCAATCAATTTCTGCCGAACACATCGAAGCAGCATTTTGTGAATACGGGCCATCGTCTTATACATCCCATGCACAGGACGATCCACCATTTGGGCCAGCTTTTGCGGTGTCAAACCCTGTTCATAACGCAAGTACAGCAGCCGACGGTTCTGCTCATTCATTCCAGAAAGACATTTGCGTAAAGCATGTATTTTCAGAGATGCAGTATCCAGAACCTTTTCGGCCCTGGCATCAATCAAATCCACCAGATCAACGCCGAATTTCAAGCGACTGTTCTGAGTACGATTATGTAATTTAAGAATCTTATATCGAGCAACCTGTACCGCCCATGCACCAAAATTTGTGCCGGGTTTGTATTCATCAAAATTCTTCCACATCCAGGATGCTGTCTCCTGCATCAGATCTTCGGCATCAGAACGATTTGGGACAAACATGAGTATGAATGTGAAAATACGACGCTGATTAGACAAAAAAAGACTGATAAAGTCATCTTTGTTCGACTTTTCACAATCGTTCCCATCTGACTGAGGGTATGTTTCATTCATTATTCAACACCCTGCCGCTTCATCACTGTTACTCGCATGACTAAAATTATGTACATGCCCTTGTTTAACTATTTTTCCTATTTCTAAATACCTTTGCGCGCTTAAATTACCCCAATAATTTTTATTTTTATTAACTTTTTGATATTACAAGATTTACCCCATCTACTAACAGTTTTTATCGGGTTAAATCTTCGTTTCTATCAAACGTGTAATCCTGACAGGTTACATAAACTCTATGATTTAGCATCTATTCTAATCAAGCAGAATATCAGAATCAAGAAAGGATGGTAATAATTAACATAACTGATTTTTACAAAAGGCTTTATAGTTTAATTTAATGAGCAATTTTTTGTTGTAAAAAGACCCTTTTCTTTCCGCATCGAATTCGAAGTCACGACAGGTCTTTAATTGAGATATCAGTCAGGGAAGGGAGAGGAGCATGTTTTTTTTGCCAGAATTCCGCATGAATCATCCCGTCAATGCCAATCATCAGGGCAAGCAAAAAATAACAAGCTGGAACCAGATAGAATGCCAGACTCAAGCTGCCGCTCAAATTCCCGACATACCCCATCAGCCAGGTAAAGAATGCACAACCGGGAATGCCGGAACAGGACAACAAAATAAATATCATAGTTTTGTCTGCGGTGGTCAGACAATCCGTGCAATAGCTTTGGATACTGGGCCAGAATGGAGCCGTGGCAAATCCGGCCAGAAACAGCAGGATAAAGAAAAGCCCCAAATGATTGAGAACGGGAAAACACAGCGTAATGAGGGTTCCGCCCATGGCAGATATTACAACCAGCCTGCATAGCTGATGCTGTCGGATAAAATAAGCCCAGAGGGTTCTGCCTGAGATCATCCCCGCCGCAAAAACGGCGGTCCCGACGGCTCCTGACCAGGCCGAGGATGAAAAATGCAGTTGAATATAGCTGGCCGACCAGAAGGTCAGACAGATTTCCCCCCCGCCGGCAACAAACATCGCCGCAAAAAACAGCCAGAATCGCCGAATTCGGAGAATCGTCATCGCCTGATTGTGAACGACCGACCAATGCAGCGGCTCAGGATGTTCGGGGTATGATTGTTTTTTTCGCGGCACCAGCAGCATCGCTGCCGGAAGAATGGCGGCAATGGCAACGGATGCCATCATCAACCGCCAGGATACCCCGACCGACAGCAGCCATCCAAACAGAAGAACAGTAAACAGAAGTCCGATCGGCCAGAAAGCGTGAGCAAAATTCAGATACCGTCCGGGCTGGTCCGGGTGCAAGTCCTGCACAAACGGCGTCGCCAGCCCTTCGATGGCCCCTTCGCCAATACCGGTAACCATCAAGGCAAAAAATAAAATGCCATAATTGGAAGCAGAGGCGGATAATCCAAGGCCGATTGCGGTCAGGATGAGTGAAATCCCGAAGACACGGCGTTTGCCCCAGCGGCCTGCCATAAATCCGCACAGCAGCATGAAAATCAAAATCATCCCCGCACGCCCAAGCGATAGCGCCCCGCCGGCACTGAAGCCGCCTTCCTCCAAAGAGAACTTCAATTCACGGGCCAGCGATACCAGCGCAATCGGAAGGACAATCGATCCGGAAGCATAAACAAAATAACACAGAAAAACGGCGTAATCATACCATCCAAACACCAGTTTTCGTGAATGAGTCATTACCTGGAACTCCCGGAAGCCTCCGAAAACGGAATCGGTTTAGTCCTTACAAATTGGACTCCACATAGCGGACCGCATTGGTAAAGATTGTCATGCCATCGGGCAGGCCTTCTTTCTGCTGAGCCGTCAGGCGTGTCCAGCGCGGATGCTGTGTCCAGCGGACAAATCGTTCCGGGTGCGGCATCATCCCCATCACCCGGCCTGTGGAATCGGTCAGTGCGGCGATATCGTCGGTAGAGCCGTTGGGATTGACCGGGAATTGGCCGGGTTTGCCGTGTTCATCAACATAACGAAATGCCACATGGCCGTTGTTGATGATGCGTTCGAGGGTCTGCGGGTCCTGAGTGAGAATCTTGCCTTCGCCATGGGCCACGGGGACATACAGGCGCCGGGCGGGATCGAGGAATACACAGCGGTTGGTGCCGGGCTGCAGATAGACCCAGCGGTCTTCATATTTGCCGCTGTCATTGTCGGTCAGCGTGGCGGGCATATCCGTCAGGCTTGGCTGTGCCTTGCCGTCGAGGTCGGGCAGCAGGCCGGTTTTAATCAGCACCTGAAAACCGTTGCAGATACCCAGAATCAGCTTGCCCTGTTCGACAAACCGATGCAGCGGCTCGGTCAGGTGATGCACGACCTGATTAGCCAGCACTTTGCCGGCGGCGACGTCATCGCCATAGCTGAATCCGCCGGGGAAAACCAGAATATCAAATCCATCCAGCAGGGACGGGTTTTCAATCAATCGGTTGATATGAATACGCTCGCCTGCGGCCCCGGCCAACTCAAACGCCACCTGGGTTTCGAGGTCACAGTTGACCCCTGCCGCCCGCAACACTAATACTTTTGCCTGTTTCATAGTTTATACTGATCCTACTTGAAATTTCCCGGTTCGTCGCGGCTAAGTACAGCAGCTTCAACCACGTGATACTTTTGCTCGCGGAATAATCATACCCGTTGGGTATATATTCAGCCTGAAAGCTAATCCTTTGATTGGATATTATTTACTTGTATTATTTCCATGCCAGCG
>CAZKAI010000070.1:14861-20758 GCA_964550565.1 uncultured Pirellulales bacterium | reverse complement strand
ATGCTGCTGTTGTTGAATGCGTGCTGGCTGGTCAGTGTGCTGCTGACGGTGCCGGGCAACTGGCTGATGGTGTTGACGACGTTTGCGTTTGCGTGGTGGAAGTGGGATGCGCATCTGTTTGGCGTGCCGGTGCTGGTGCTGATTGCGGTGCTGGCGGTGATTGGCGAGATTATTGAGTTTTTTGCGGGTGCCGGCGGTGCGAAAAAGGCCGGAGCGAGCTGGATAGGGGCGCTGGCGGCCATCGGCGGGGCGGTGTTCGGGGCGTTATTTGGGACGTTTATGATTCCGATTCCTGTGGCCGGGACGATGCTGGGGGCGTGCCTTGGGGCCGGGGCGGCTGTGTGGTCGGTGGAACGGCTGGCCGGCAAGACACCCGACAAGTCGCTCAAAAGCGGCATTGGGGCGGGCACAGGGGTGCTGGTGGGCATCACCGTGAAGTTTACCATCGGGTGCCTGATCTGGCTGATTATCGCGGTGGCCGTGTTCTGGAATTAGCCGGCTATTGGAATTTTCTGGCCGGGCGGAGATTCTGCTCGGATTATTCTTTTATTTCCGGAGCGATATCTTCGTCAAAGTCTTCTTCCTCTTCCGGCAGTTCGATGGCTTCTTCGTCCATTTCGACGGCTTCTTCGGGGACATCTTCGGTTTCGATTTCCTCTTCGACGTCTTCTTCGAAATCACCCTCGCGGTCGATATCGATGGGCCGCTGTCGGATGTTGCTGTAGGAGCGTCCCTTTTCCATCTGGCGGGCATGTTCGAGGCTGTAGCGTGTCCAGGGAATGGCTTCGAGGCGTGATAACTCGATGGGTACGCCCAGGGCTTCGCAGATACCGAAAGAGCCGTCGTCGATGCGACGGAGGGCCATGTCGATTTCAACGAGGATTTTTTTCTCCTCAGCCATCAGGCCCAGGCCGAATTCCTGTTCGAAGTTGTCGGAACCCATATCGGCCAGATGGACGGGCATGCTGGACAGCTCGCCGCCGCTCTGGAAGATGGATTGTTCCATGCACTCGACATCCTGTTGAATTTCTTTGCGCTTTTCGAGGAGGAGCTCGCGGAATTTCTCAAGCTGCTTGGCCGTCAATTTACCGTTGTCTTTTTTCTTTGTCATTGCGCCGCCGTTTTAACACGAATAATATCTATAATACCGTTTTATTTTCCGCCGCATCCAAGGGGTAATCCAATGTATCGCGGGAATTATAGGAATTTCTTTGGAATTGGCAACAAAGTTTTTACAGATTTAACAAAAAATGGTTCAGGTCTGGCTGAATGGGTATTGTTTTTATTGATTTCCGGCCTGCAGCCCGATACAATAGTATAAAAGAAGTCATATTCGATGGGAATTACTGGAATTTCAAAGAACATTGCCGGGGCGCCTGTTTATGACACACTCACACGAAGTCCACGACGGCCGGGCGGTTTATATTTACGCCTATGATATAGCTTACGAAATCAACCTGGAGCAGGTCGGATTTTTATTGTCAAAACCTTTGCAGGAATATTCGATAGGTCCGAGCAAACGCAGTCCGAAGTATTACTTCTTTTATCGGCCGAAGTTTTGTCGTCTATCGGACGAGAAATGTCTGCTACATGGTCAGCCTGTCATTCTATATTGGGACGTCAAGGTATTTAGTGTCGGTGCGATTAGTATTGAGGTCTCCTTACCCTTTGAGGGGGTGAGTCTGCATGAGATGGTTGGCTATCACGACCCTGTTTTTGACGACAATATGAGTCTTGAAATGAAGGTGCAAAAGCAGGCTGAGTCCATCCTGGCTGAGTTGAAGCCCATGTGTGTGAATCCGGTGGAGGCGATTGGTCAGTCTGAGGCATACACGGTGTTTTGCCTGAATCGCCTGTCGGATAATCGCAAGGCGGAGGGATGGCTCAAAGAAAACAAGCGGGTGGTGGCTGCGCTGCTTGTGGAGGAGGATGATCCGGAGTTACTGTCAGAGCAGGAGGTCTTGGAGACGGTTGGCCGGTATGCCAGTTATTATGAGAAGGATGTGGTCGTGGTGGACTGGGACGCAGCTTTGGTAATTGACGAGGGAGAAAGTCTTGAAGATATCTTGCATATCATGGAGCTGGCGAATGTCCAGCTTGCGGAGCTGGCGGCTTACGATCGGATTCTGGATGAGTCGCTCCAGAATGCCTACAGGGATTTGAGCCAGCGTCAGGGGCGGGTCAGCGGCAAGCGGATCCGGGGGCGGCTGCGTGAGATTCGTGTGGATATGACCCGAATTACGGATGAATTGACGAATATCACGAAGTTTTTCGGGGATTGGTATCTGGCCAAGGTGTATGAGCATCTGTTTGACCGTTTTCACCTGTCGCAGTGGCATCATATAGTGTCGGAAAAACTGCGGGTTCTGGGCGATTTTTATGGGCTGCTGCAGCAGGAGCGGAACAACTTGTGGATGATGATTCTTGAGGCGACCATCGTTTTATTGTTCATTCTGGATTTACTACTGCTGTTGTGGGGGCATTAGAGGAAAAAAATGAAAAAATACTTGCGTCCCCCTGTTTTTTGTGAGATTTTTATTGTACTATTTGTCCCGGGCAGTACAATCGGCTCTTTTTCTACCCCGGCGGGTAGGGTTATATAGTTAATAATCATGGTTTTGCCGCGGCGCAGGCGATTGGGGACAAGTGTCTGAATCGGCTGGGCTGTGGGTAAACAGGTCATTAATTAAATGGCAAGAAAGGGTACTTTAGTGAAAAAAAATCCAGTTGAATCGGCGCTGATGACCAGTCTGGTTCCGACGCGCATGTTTCTGACCAAAGGAGTTGGGCGGAGCATTTATCAGCTCAAGTCGTTTGAAGATGCATTGCGTCAAGCGGGCGTGGCCCAACAGAACCTGGTGTCAGTATCGTCGATTCTGCCGCCGAAATGCAAGATTATTCCGCGAGAAGACGGCGTCAAGGCATTGCGTCCTGGGGCGATTACGTTCTGTGTAATGGCCCGCTGCGACACCAATGAGCATGGCCGTCTGATTGCGTCTTCGGTGGGCATTGCCGTACCGCGTGACCGGAATAACTGGGGTTACCTCAGTGAAGTCCACGGGCACGGGATGAGCAAGCAGGAAGCGGAGGATATGTCCGAAGACCTTGCCGCCGATATGCTGGGCACCACGCTGGGGCTGGAAGTGGACCCGAACAAGGCATGGTCGGAAAAAGAGCAGGCTTACAAGGCCAGCGGACTGTTCATCAAAACCAGCAACATCACGCAGGTTGCCAAGGGTCGCAAGGGATTATGGACGACCACAGTTGCCCTGGCGGTGTTCCTGTTTGATTAAAGCCTGACACGTCTGTTTTTTCATTTCGCGAGGACCGTATGACAGATCGACTCGAGTTCGGAGATTTTGCGCCTGAATTTACCCGACGGGATACGTCAAAGGTGGTAATTGTGCCTGTGCCGTATGACGGGACCAGTACGTATATCAAGGGGGCGGATAGAGGGCCGCAGGCTATTCTGGAGGCATCGCCGAATCTGGAGTTTTATGATATTCAGACGGATTCGGAGGTCTTTACCGAAGGCATTTATACCGATGATGCGGTGGATGGCGATTGGCAGGGACCTGAGGCAATGGCGGCGGCGGTTCGCAAGCGGATTGCCGGGCTTGTTGGGGAAGGGAAGTTTCCGGTGGTGCTGGGCGGGGAGCATTCCGTCAGCATCGGTGCATTTGAGGCGATGGCCGAACGCTACCCGGATTTGACGATTCTGCAGTTGGATGCGCATTCGGACTTGCGGGATGAATACGAGGGCAGCAAATGCAATCATGCGTGTGTGATGGCCCGGGCGCGGGAGCTTTGCCCGATTGTGCAGGTTGGGATACGCAGTATGGATGTGGGTGAAAAGCCCACGATGGATAAGAAGCGTGTGTTTTTTGCTCATGATATCTGTGATGGGGCGGACCGCGGCTGGATAGAGAAATGTGTGGGGCTGCTCAGCAAGAACGTCTATATCACCATTGACCTGGATGCATTTGATCCGTCGGTGCTGCCGGCGACGGGAACGCCTGAGCCGGGAGGGATGAGCTGGTATGAGGTGATGGCGCTGATGAAGGCGGTTTTCCGGGCGAAAAATATTGTGGGTTTCGATGTGGTGGAACTGTGCCCCCGTCCGGAACACTGGGGGTCGGATTTTCTGGCGGCCAAGCTGGTTTACGCCCTGTTGACGCTGAAATATTGCTTGAAATAGCAGAGTGTGGAGTAAGTGGGTCAAGTATCTCATTTATATCCAATAAACATTGTTTTGCAGGGGGCAGAGATAATAATATGGAATGCCTTCGGCGTAAGTATTTTACCTCAAGCACGGAGGCTTGAGCTACTATTGGAAGGAATCTTTGAGGTTTATCTATTTTGTACTATCTATTGCCCTCCGATTAAGGTATAATTCGCGACAACTTCTGATTTTTCACGTTTGAATCATCAGTTCAATATTCATTAATTCAGGACATTTGAATGCCATTTAAATCACTTGGTCTTTGCGACCCGCTGGTGCAGGGTATCCTTGCCACCGGCTACACGGCTCCTACCGAAATTCAATCCGAAGCAATTCCCGCTGTTCTTGCAGGCCGGGATCTTATTGGCTGTGCCCAGACGGGTACCGGCAAGACGGCGGCGTTTGTGCTGCCGATTCTGCACCGGCTCAGCCATGAAAATAAGGCTGCTCAAAAGGGCGTACGGTCGCTGATTCTGACGCCGACGCGGGAACTGGCGGTACAGATTGAACAGTGTGTCGAGGAATACGGACGTTTTATGAAGCTGCGTGCACTGGCGGTGTACGGCGGCGTCAGTATGGAAAACCAGATTCGGACCCTGCGTCGCGGGGTGGATATTGTGGTGGCTACACCGGGGCGGCTGATGGATCATCTTCAGCGGCGCACGATTGACCTGCGGGCCGTCGAAGTGCTGGTGCTGGATGAGGCCGATCGGATGTTTGATATGGGCTTTATCAACGATGTGAAGAAAATCATCGGCCATTTGCCCACAAACCGACAGACGCTGCTGTTTTCAGCGACCATGTCCAAGGAGGTTAAGGGACTGGCGGCGGGGGTTCAGAAGGATCCCAAGATGATTCAGATCGGCCAGCAGCATAATCCGATTGAGACGATTACGCAGCACATTTACCCGGTGCGCAAGGACCAGAAGATGGATTTGCTGCGGCACCTGCTGCAAAACGAAAACATGTACTGTGTGCTGGTGTTCTCGCGAACGCGGCACGGGGCCGACAAGATTAATAAGCATCTGGATCGGGCGGGGATCAAGTCGGTGTCGATTCACTCGGGGCGTACGCAGAGCCAGCGTCAGAAAGCGCTGGACGGTTTTAAGCAGAATAAGTTTCAGGTGATGGTGGCAACGGATATTGCGGCGCGCGGCATCGATGTGGATGGGATTTCGCATGTGGTCAATTTTGATGTGCCTGCGTTTGCCGAAGATTATGTGCATCGTATCGGCCGGACAGGGCGTGCCAAGGCCCTCGGCGATGCGATTACCTTTGTCTCGGATGACGAGAAACAATATCTGCATCGCATCGAGAAATTTATAGGCAAGAAATTGAAATTTGAGCCATGCCCGGTGTTTGCTTCTCGCAAGGCTGAGCCGAAGGCGGACCAGTCAGCATCCAACGAACAACCCAGGCAGCATCAAGAGAAAAAGCACTATGAAAAGCCCCGTGATGCGAAAGCACATGGGGGCAAGCGGCATGATGACCAGGGCCACGGCGGCAAACCTCGGCAGGGCAAACCCCGCGAGGGCAGACCTGAGCAGGGTCAATCGCATGAAGGTCGTCCGCATCACGGCAAATCGCAGGGCGGCAGGCCTCAGGGCGGCGGCTCTTTTTCGTCGGGCGGGAAGTCGAAGTCCTTTCGGAACCGTCGGAAAAAACACACGCGACG
>CAZKAI010000070.1:4028-14761 GCA_964550565.1 uncultured Pirellulales bacterium | reverse complement strand
CGTCGGGCGGGAAGTCGAAGTCCTTTCGGAACCGTCGGAAAAAACACACGCGACGGTTTTAACGCATCAGGGCTGTATCGGCTCGATTAAGCGAAATTCAAACTGGTCTTCCGGTCGGATGAGGTAAGGCAGCTTCCCATCCCACCGGATGTCCATTTTTGACAGATACCACGTTTTACCGTTATCGTTGTTGCCCTGGAAGAACAGGACCATGCTGCCGTTGTCATCGGTAAAGACGCCGGGGTGGCCGGATTCGCTGGAATTCCATTCGCCTTTATTGCCGCAGGGCAGCAGGGGCGATTTGGATAAGCGTGTCCATTGGAGGCCGTCTTTGCTGACGGCGACACCGATTTGCTGGGGCTGGTTGTTGTAGCCGCCGGCATAGAACATATAAAAAAGCCCTTCTCGTTTGAAGACAGTCGGAGCTTCGATGCATTGTTTTTCCCAATCCAGTGAGGGTTCGAGGATGCTGTTGCGGCAAAGCTGGGTCCAGTCTTTTTTGGCGAATTCGGAATGGAGCGGGGCTGAAGCGACCGCCAGCTTTTGAATTTTCATTTCGGGATCGCGTGTGGCGACATACAGCAGGACTCTGTCGCCATCTTCAATGACATCGGCATCGATTGCGCGTCCGCAGGTCCAGTCGCCGGTCGGGTGGAAGACGGGATTGTCGGGATTTTTTGTGAAATGAAGGCCATCGTCAGACCATGCATGGCAAATGGCGTCTTTGGGGCCGTTGCCGTAGGTCTGATAGAACAGGTGGATTTTGCCCTTGAGTATCACGGCGCAGGGGGCGCAGGCTCCTTTGTTTTCATAATCTTTATCCCGGGCAAAATCCATCATTTTTGTCCAATTGATCATATCCCGGCTTTGTGCGATGCCGATACCGTAGCCATCATTGGGCCGGCCGTCGTTGTAAGACCCGGTGGTGTAGTACATCAGGTATTTGCCTTTCCATTTGACGACATCGGGGTCTTTGGCGAAGGGTTTGTCCTTCTGGGCCTGGTCGGCAAAGTACATCTGCGGACGAGTTATGAGTTGGCTCTGTGAATTCTGAGCAGAGGGCGTATTTTCGGCTTTCGAACTAAGGGTCGAAACAATTATAATGCCGATATAAAATAGTGTTTTCATAGGATTCCCTTGTCTGGCACAATAGATGATTTATCTATTTTCATCATGTGATAAATCCTATCATAGATTCGATTGTCCTTCAAGAATATCCTGTTCGGCGGGTTGACAGGGCGGGGGTTTGGGCGTACCATAGTCTGTTTGAAAACTACAAAGAGGATGTTCTATGTCTGATACTGAAAAGAAAGTGTATAAAGATACGTTATGCCTGCCGCAGACGAGTTTTGCGATGAAGGCCAATCTGGTCCAGCGTGAACCCCAGCAGCGGAAAGACTGGGATAAGCAGGATATTTATAAGCAGATTCTTGAGAGCCGGCAGGGCAAACCGCTGTATGTGCTGCATGACGGTCCTCCATACGCCAACGGCGATATTCACATGGGCCATGTGATTAATAAGGTGCTCAAGGATTTTGTGGTGAAATACAGGACGATGTGCGGGTTTCAGGCCCCGTATATTCCGGGCTGGGACTGTCATGGTCTGCCGATTGAAGTCAAGGTGATGGCCGAGCTGGGGGATGCGGCGCGGACGATGAGCAAACCTGACTTTCGCAAACATTGTCAGAAATATGCATCCAAATATGTCAAGCTGCAGACGACGCAGTTCAAGTCGCTGGGGATCTTCGGCGATTTTGAAAATCCGTACCTGACGCTTAAGCCCGTCTATGAGCAGGGGATTCTGGAAATCTTTGCCGAACTGGTGGGCAACGGGATTGTCTATAAGCAGCTTAAACCCATTCACTGGTCGATCGGGTGTGAAACGGCGCTGGCGGATGCCGAACTGGAATACAGGGATATTCCGTCGCCGAGTGTGTATGTGAATTTCCCGATGGATGAGGCGTCGGCGGCCAGGGCCAAATCCCTGCTGGGGCTGAGTGATGCGGGTACGATGTGCTTTATGATCTGGACGACGACGCCGTGGACGCTGGCGGCCAATCTGGCTGTGGCGCTGCATCCGCGGCTGGAATACGTCGGCCTGACGTATTCGAAAAATGGTCAGAAATATACCTCGGTTGTTGTCAAGACCCGGCTGGAAGCAGTGGTCAAGGCGGCGGGACTGGAGGAAGGGCAATATACGGTCTCGCAGAGTGTCTTTGGCGAACAGCTTAAGGGACTGCGCTATGTTCATCCGTATGTAGAGAAAAATCCGACGGATAAGGACTGCTGGTTTGCTCTGAATGCGGAGTTTGTGACCACCGAAGACGGTACCGGGATTGTGCATATTGCCCCGGGGCATGGCGTGGAAGACTATCAGGCAGGCATGGCCAACGGGCTGGCGGTCTATTCGCCGGTCAAGGACAATGGCTGCTATGATGATTCCGTTCCGGCGTGGCTTCGCGGTAAAAATGTTTTGAAGGTCGATAAAGAGGTTTGCGATCATCTGAATTCAATTGGGCTGCTGGTTCATCAGGCTCAATTTGTTCACAGCTACCCGCATTGCTGGCGGAGCAAGATGCCGGTGATTTTCCGGGCCACGGAGCAGTGGTTTATCAGCGTGGATCGCGACATTCCCAAATTCGGCAAGAGCCTGCGCAACCTGGCGCTGGATCAGATCGGCGGGGTGCAGTGGGTGCCCAACTGGGGTGAAAAGCGTATTCGCGGGATGCTGGAAAGCCGTCCCGACTGGTGTATCAGCCGTCAGCGGTCGTGGGGTCTGCCGATCCCGGCCTTTGTCAACAGCAAGGGGGATGTGCTGCTGACCAAAGACAGTGTGATGGCCGTTGCCCAATATATCGGCAAAAAAGGTTCCAACGCGTGGTTTACCGATTCCCCGCAGGATATCCTTGGTGCGGATTTTGTGCTGCCGGCGGGGTTTGCGTGGGATGACCTGAAAAAGGAAGAGAATATCTTCGATGTCTGGTTTGAGTCCGGATGCAGTTGGTATGCGGTGGCTGCCAAGGCAGGCTGGCCTGTTCCGGTGGATTTATATCTGGAAGGCTCCGACCAGCATCGCGGCTGGTTCCAGTTGTCGCTGCTGCCGGCGCTGGGGGCGCTGGGCAAGGCGCCATTCAAAACCGTTCTGACGCACGGCTTTACCGTTGATGAAAAGGGTATGAAGCAGTCCAAGTCGGCGGGCAACTATGTCAGCGCGCTGGAAGAAATCAATAAATACGGCGCCGACATCCTGCGGCTGTGGGTGGCCAGCGTCAATTATCAGGAAGATATGCGGTGCAGTGACGACCTGATCGGCCGGCTGCAGGAGGCGTATCGCAAGATACGCAACACGCTGCGGTATCTGCTGGGCAGTATCGATGGCTTTATTCCCACAGAGCATAGCGTGGCGTATGCGGATATGCTGCCGATTGACCGCTGGGCGATGGAAAAGCTGGCTGAGCTGATTGAGCAGGTTCGCAAATCGTATGAGGAATTTGCGTTTCACCGGGTGTTTTCGCTGATTTACAATTTCTGCACGGTGGAAATGAGCAGCATTTATATGGATGTGCTCAAGGATCGGATGTACTGCGACGGCAAGACCAGTCCGTCGCGTCGCAGCGGACAGACGGCGATGTATTGGACGCTCGATGCCCTGACGCGGCTGCTGGCACCGGTCCTGGCCCATACGGCCGAAGAGACCTGGGCGGCGATGGTGCATAAATCGGATAATGTCCCCAGTGTACATATCGCGACAATGCCTGTGCCTCCGGCGGGGGTGAACTATGCGGCGAATGCCGGCGCCTGGGAGAAAATCATGATCCTGCGGGATGAAATCCTCAAGGCGCTGGAAGACCTGCGTAAAAATGAGGTCATCGGCAGTAACCAGGAGGCGTCGGTTGACGTCGTGATAGGCGATAAAGACATGCTGGCTGCCGTCCAGTCGATTGGGGCCGAGGCGATGGCGTCGCTGTGTATTGTCAGTGAGGTGAAGATTGCCGAAGGCGAGCAACTGAAGGTTACTGCGAGCAAAAGTACGTATGCCAAGTGTCAGCGGTGCTGGAATTATCGTCCCAGCGTGGGCAAAAACGCTGCGTATGAAGACCTGTGTGATCGCTGTGCCGAGGTGGTTGGGTCACGCTAAGACAGATAACATAACAATAGAAAGCCCGGCATGACCGGGCTTTTTTGCGGCATGGGAACACGATGATAAATATCTCGAAATTATATTGCGACAAAGCCGGGGCCTCGGATGAACTGCGTTATCCAGCCAAGCGTACCCTTAAACCAATTGTGGTATTTAACTGTACGGCCCGGTGTAATCTGCGTTGTGTGCACTGCTACAGCGACAGCGACTGTGCGACGCGAGTCCAGGAAATGACCACCCAGCAGGCCGAGGATTTTATTGCCAAGGTCGCTGAATACGGCTGCCCGGTCCTGCTGTTCAGCGGCGGCGAGCCGATGCTTCGCAAAGACCTGTTTCGCTTGATGCACTTTGCCCGGGAACTGGGACTGCGGATTGTGCTGTCCAGTAATGGTACGCTGATTACCGAAGATGCCGCCAAGCGGCTGGCCGAAGTGGGGCTGTCGTATGCGGGGATTTCGCTGGACGGTCCGCGGGAGATTCATGACCAGTTTCGTGGTGCGGCGGGATGTTTTGATGCTACGCTGAAGGGGATTGAAGCCTGCCAGAATGCCGGACTCAAGACCGGCCTGCGGTTTACCATGAGCCGGCAGAATGCCGACACGGTGGGGGATGTGTTTGAGATTGCCAGGCAAAACGGGGTTCGCCGGATATGCTTTTATCATCTGGTTCGCACGGGCAGGGCGGCAGCCGATGACTTGCGGCCCGCGACGTCTGGGCAGATTCGGGCGGCGCTGGATGAGATTATCACCCGCACCGCAGAAAGTGTCCTCAAGGGGCATGCCGAAGAAGTGCTGACGGTGGGCAATCACGCTGATGGTCCTTATCTGCTGGGGCGAATGCATCGGGAAAACCATCCGCACTATCAGGCTGCCAAAGAGTTGCTGCTGCGTTCCGGCGGCAATCGTACCGGACAGAATATTGCTGCGGTATCGTGGGACGGGGCGGTTTATCCCGACCAGTTCTGGCGCAATCATGCCATCGGCAATGTGCTGGAAAAATCCTTCGGGGCGATCTGGGATGATACGTCGGATATGGTGATGCAGATCCTTCGGGATAAGGATACCTATCGGGCCAGCCGCTGTGCCCGCTGCAAGTGGTTTGAGTTGTGCAAGGGGAATTTCCGGTGTCCGCAGGGGACGGGGGATATATCCTGCTGGTTTAACGAGCCGGCCTGTTATCTGACCGATGCGGAAATAGGTCTGTGATGTGATGAAGCGACTGCGGCCTGTGTTCCCCAAGGCCGTGTGGTGTACGACGGAAAACAAAAAATCCCGACGCCGAGGCGCCGGGATTTAGTATTTATTCGCTGACTTTGGTCAGTACTTTGCGCTGTTCGAGGATGCTTTCAATCTTTTCCAGCAGTTCGCTGAGGTCAAAGGGCTTGATGATGTAGTCATCGATACCGCATGCGTTGGCGCGGGCGATATCCTGAGTCTGGCTGCGGGCGGTCAGCATAATGACTGACGGTTCCTGTCCCCAGGGCTGCTTGCGGAGCATTTCCAGCATTTCCAGGCCGTTCATCACGGGCATAATGACGTCCAGCAGGATGACGTCGGGTCTTTCCTGTTCGGCAATCTTGAGACCATCGCTGCCGTTGTGGGCGACAACCACATCAAAGTCGTTCATCTCCAGCCGGTCTTTGAGCGTCTGGACGATGTTGGGTTCATCATCGGTTACCTGGATTTTAATTTTCCGTGTTTTTTTCTTGATTCCAAAAAAATCAAACATAAGCCTTACTCCATCAGGTCGGTTGGCTGTGTTTCTACCCGGCAATCAAAGGGGCCAGGCTGTTCCTTGCCGCTGTTTCCAGCGAAACCTTGTCGGTCCCGTCTTTGGGCCAAAGGCTCTTTCCGAGCATCGGCACAATCGGGACATCGATAAAGTATTTTTTCATATAATTCATCAGATTCAATTCGATTTTCTGCTGTACGGATTCAATGGATTGTCGGCCGAAATCGCCGATAATAAAGACCATCTGATTTTCCCCGCTCTGGAGAGCCAGGTCCAGTTCGCCCGATAAAAAGTACCGGCTTCGACCCAGCAGGTAGGCAATGATCTTGCCGGCGGCCTGACGCAGGGGGATATCGCATTTCTGGCTCATTTCAAAACTGAGCAGTAAAAAGCCGAATCGTGTGTGTTCGGTTCGGGCCGAAGAAATCACCCGATCCAGGTGCTTTTGCAGGATTTTGGCCGGGTCGATTTTCGGCAGAGAGAACAAGAATCGACTGCCTTTGCCCTGTTCACTTTCAACCCAGATTGAGCCGCCATGCACATTGATGATGCCTTTGCAGATGGCCAGTCCCAGCCCGTTGCCTTTGGAACCCGGGCCGGCCTGACGGGCGATCTGATAGAATTTCGTGAATAATTGTTTCTGCATTTCCGGACAGATGCCTTCGCCGGCGTCGGCGACTTCGGTTACGATATCCGAACCGCGGTCATGAACGCTGATGCTGACGGTGCCGCCGGCAGGGGAGAAATGAATGGCGTTGCGAAGCAGGTTGCTCAAGACCTGGCGAATGCGTTTGTTGTCGGCATAGACCGGACAGATGTCCGGCTCGATCCGGCAGTCCAGCGTGACCGATGCAGCTGCGGCCATGTCCGTAAATTCGGCGGTGATGTTCTGCACCAGCGATTCCAGACTCATCACCCGCTGGGTAATCGGCAGATTGCCCGCCTCCAGCTTGGCCACATCCAGCAGGTCGTTAATCAAATCCGCAAACCGGTGGCAGTCGTTTTTCATCACCTCCAGATAATGGCGGGTCTTGTCGTTGATTTTGCCGGTCACGCCGGCCAGGATATTGGAGACGGAGTTTTGAATGCTGGTCAATGGAGTACGCAATTCGTGAGAAATCGCTGCGATGAACTCGGATTTGGTGTTTTCCGCCGCGACTTCGCTGGTAATATCCCGCATGGTGATGACCCAGCCAAGGGCCTGTCCCCAGTCGTTTTGCAGCAGGGACCAGCGTGTTTCCAGCAGCCTGGCGTGGGCGGATTTAATCCGGAATTGCCCGCTGTTTTGCCCGGTGGATTTTCCGGACAGGGTCATCAATGCTCGAAATCCAAGGTGGTCCAGCAGGCGGCTGACGGTTTCAATATCCGCATTGGCTTCCAGTCCCAGCAGAGACCGGGCTGAGGGGTTGGCCATTTCCACATGCCCATGGACGTCAAAAATGATCATCCCTTCGGTCATGGCCTTGAGGGCCTGTTCGAATTTCTGAGCCGCCCCGGCATAGCCGCTGGAAAGACTGGAGGCAATCAGGTCAAGCTGGTTGCTGGAGTTGTCTTTGAGCTGGCTGCCCAGTTGGCTGAGGGTATTCTGGATGCTTTCCACCTCGCTGACCATGGCTTGCAGGAGCTGCTGGCGATTCAGCAGGGCGGGCAGTTCATTGTCGTCTGTGGTGATGCCTACGGTTTCCAGTTCGCCTGAAACAACCTGGTTGAGTACCTCCTGAACAGACATTTCTCCGGAAACAACCACATCGCACTGCCCGTATTGAACCGGGATGGTTTTGACGACCTCTGCGATTCTGGCCACGCTAAGTCCTTTCTGTTTATCGAGTTTTATCAGACAGACCCCGATGTCTGTCGCTGGACATATCGACACAGAATCCAACCAAATTAATCCGTCATGGAGCCAGAATAGGGCAAAAAAGAAGTAAAAACGGATGCGGATATTCTTGATATGAAAATATTTTCAAAACAACCGATAAAATACTCGGCATTAAGTCTAAAAGCCTGAGTGTTAATGAAAAGAGCGAATCAGATGAGTATTCTGCAAACAAACGTTAAAAACAACAGCTCTGTGATGCGTACAATAATCTGAAATTTGCCGGAAGCCAACGGCGGAACAGTCCCATAACTTTGTTGGTAGCCGTGGTCCAGAGTGAAACCTTTGCCGGGGTTTTGTTGTCTTTAATTAGACTGTTGATGACTAACGTTATCAGGAAAAGAAGGTAATGCGATGAAACATCTTATTTTGACAGGTCTTGTCGTATTCACAGTGAGCCATTTTATCCTGTCTGACGGCGTTATAGCCGCCCAGGCGGAGTCGAATGAAATCAGGCTCGTGGAGGCCGGAAAGTCCGACTTTACCATTGTTTTATCAAAGGATGCGTCTGCGTCCGAAAAACATGCCGCCGCGGAGCTGCAGAAATTTCTCCGGGAGATTTCCGGGGCGGAACTGCCCATTGCCGTCGAAGGGCTGCCCCGGCCGGAGCACATGATTGTTCTGGGGGATGGGGAGGCCTTCCGGTCGCTGAATGCTGGGGTGGTCCTCAAGGACCTTGGCGATGAAGGTTTTGCCATCCAGACCGTCGGGCCGCATCTTGTTATTGTCGGCGGACGGCTGCGGGGGACGATGTACGGCGTTTATACTCTGCTCGAAGAGCAGCTCGGATGCCGATGGTACACCTCTACTGTAAGTTATATACCCAAAACATCCACTATTGCCCTGGAGCCGCTTTCTATTGTTCAGAAACCAGACTTTGAATATCGTGAGCCTTTCTACACGGATGCCTGGGATCCCGACTGGGCCGCTCGCAATAAAGTTAACGGCAACCATACCCGACTTGACGAGCAGCGGGGCGGAAAGATCAGCTATGTGCCGTTTGTGCATACCTTCGACAGTCTTGTTCCGAAGGCCCAATACTTCGAAAAACATCCGGAATATTTTTCTCTTATTGATGGTGTCCGGCGGGGCGGGCCGTGGGAGGGGCAGCTTTGTCTGACTAATCCGGATGTGCAGCGGATTGCCCTGGAGACCGTGATGCAGTGGATGGAGCAGAATCCCAATGCGACGATATTTTCTGTCTCGCAGAATGATAATGTGGCCTACTGCCGCTGCGAGACGTGCGCGGCGGTGGATGCCGAAGAGGGCAGTCCGGCCGGTCTGCTGCTGCGGTTTGTCAATACCATCGCTGCCGAGGCTGCTAAAAAGCATCCGGGCAAGCTGGTTGATACACTGGCCTATCAATATACGGAAAAGCCGCCGAAAATCACCAAACCGCTGCCCAATGTCCGGATTCGTCTGTGCCCCATCAGTAATTGTGAACACCACCCCTATGAGCAGCGATGCTGTCCGCAGAATGCGGCCTTTATGGATAATCTGGCTGGCTGGGATGCAGTTACCGATTCACTGTATATCTGGCATTACAACACCATCTTTGCCAATTATCTGCTGCCGCAGCCGGACCTCGACGAAATTGCCGCCGATATCCCGCTGTACAAACGTTCCGGCGTTAAGGGCATTTTTATGCAGGGGACTTATACCGCCATGCAGGACAACAGGCCTACCGGCGGAGGCGGCTTCATGGACGACCTGAAACAGTATCTTATCGCAAAACTGCTCTGGAATACACGTGCCGATGTCAAGGCCATTCGTGCCGACTTTCTCAAGGGTTTTTATGGCAAGGCAGCCGGGCCTGTTGATCAGTACCTCAATTTGCTGCATGACAAGGTCCGCAAGGATAATATTCATGGCTTTATCTTCAACAGTCCCCAGGCGACAGAAGGTCTGATGACGCCGGAGATTGTGGCTGTTGCGGATAAACTCTTTGACGAGGCCCAGGGTCTGGCGGAAAATGAGGCGGTTTTGGCTCGGGTCAAGCACGCCCGGCTGTCGCTGGAGTATTTTAAAGTCATGCAGGAAGCGAATCTGGCCGCATCCGGTACGCCGGAACAGAAGGCCGAAGCCCTGCGGAAGCTGACAGATTTGGCCGCCCGGTGCAAGGCCGATGGGATTACCCAGTGGAGTGAAGGCGGCACAGTCGATGCGATTATGGAAAGATGGTCGGGGGCGTTGAAATAGAATTGGCGGATAGCTGAGAAATAAACGATAGCTAAATTTTATAAGGAATCAAAATGTTACATCAGCATACTCCACGATGGATTAAGGTTACAAGGTTTTTGTTGTGCCTGCTTTTGTTGTGTCTGTCTTCTTATGCAATGGCTGCCCAGCAGGAAGGTCCGCGGATTCATGCTGTCAGCCATATTGGCCACCAGTTCAGTTTTTATGCCGATGGCCGGTTTCACAGTCAATATCTGCCCGGCCAGCCGCAGGTCATGAATTGGGGGACGTTGTACAATTATGATTTTTCCAATGCCAATCTGCTTGTTCTGCTGGGCTGTGACGAACATCTTTCTTATCTGCCCAAAGACTGGACGGCCATCCGGACGTTTCTGGCCGATGGCGGCGGGGTGGTCCTGTTCGGCTCGGCGGGGGAGAATCCACAAAACAAGATGGTGAACCGGTTTCAGTGCAGCTTTGAAGGTCCGGCAGAAATGCCGCTGAAGGCCACAGGCCCGGACGTTATCGGGGCTATCGAAGGCCGTGCCGACTGGCTGAAGCTTGAAAAACCCGATGCGTGGGAGGTTCTGGTTGCCGATGCCAAAGACAGGCCGGTGCTGGTCCGCAAAACCATCGGCAAGGGGACGCTGCTGATTGCCTCGCGGGGTCTGGCAGGCAGCCGGCCCGATGCCAAAGATAATATCAACGCCGGCTGGTGGAAGCCTCTGCTGGTCAAGGCTGCACAAGGCAAGCCGGTGGATGCAAAAAAGCCCTTTACTGGCTCCGGTATCGATAAGCTTGAGTACA
>CAZKAI010000070.1:2098-3928 GCA_964550565.1 uncultured Pirellulales bacterium | reverse complement strand
CCGGTGGATGCAAAAAAGCCCTTTACTGGCTCCGGTATCGATAAGCTTGAGTACACCGATGACCTCGGTACCATCAAGCTGCATTACAGTGAATACCTCAAACCCTATGCCAAGGCGATGGGCGAGATTTATCTGCGAGTCAAGCCGGTTATCGAGCAGCGTATGGGTGTTCCGCTGTCGGAGGGGATGGCCGGGGAGATTGGCTTGCTGGCCACCGGCGGTGGTGGATTTTCCTCCGGCCGGACGCTCGGGCTGGCGGTATTCTGGGGCGGTTTTCCCGAGCAGGAAGACAGCATGATTGAATTTATCACGCATGAGTCTGTCCATTCGTGGGTTCTGCCGTTTGCGGAGGTCTGGAACGAGCCGATTGCCACGTACGTGGGGAATCTGGTCATGGTCGATATGGGATATGAATCCGAGGCGATGAAGCGTATCCAGAATACCATTGAGCGAGCCAGCAAGATAGATCCGACCATGACGCTCTATGACCTGGACGGCAAGAGCCTCAAAGGCGATGTCGAGCCTTTGAACGGCGATAAGGCCAATGCGATGCACTGGGGCAAAACCTTCTGGATATTTGAGCAATTGCGGCAGGAGAATCCGGATATCGTTGCCGATTACTTTAAGGCCAAACGCCGGATGGCTGTGCCGGGCAAGCTGAAAAAATATGACATGAATGCTACCGTAGCCGTCCTGAGCGTCGCCATGGGCCGCGACATGTTCGGCTGGTTTCGGGAGTATGGTTTCGATGTGGATAAGGCCAGGTCAGAGATTCAGTAAATAACCGACAGTCAAGGGCCTTGAAATCGGACAAACCTAACCAACTTGGCCGGTAATTTCTTGGCGGCGGGTCATTTTCAGCTTGACAAACCCGGCAAAATGGGTATATATGCCTACACAATAACGACTTACGCGGGCGTAGTTCAGTGGTAGAACACGTGCTTCCCAAGCACGATATGTCGGTTCGATTCCGGTCGCCCGCAGTATTTTCATCTCTATATTTCCTATTTTTACTGCGTTGGGGCTTGATTTTTACCCGTCTGTTTTTGTATAATCATCTCAATCTATGAGATATTTAGTGCCGGCTTTATTAGTCGTCGATAAAACAGCATGGATTCAAGGATAGCGAGGGTTAGATGAATGACAACACGGCGGGATTGTGCACCCAAAGAACCTTCTTTTTCATGGCGGGGAACACTTAAATTTTGGACATTGCGGCTGGCCGCCCCGGGATGGGCAAGTTAATGCTGATACATAGTGGTTTCCCCGGTTGACGCAGAATAGTGGATGATAACCGGCTGCTCAAATTTGCGGCCGATGGTTAAGTGATCGTTATTTGAAACCATGTATTCGGAAAGGAAAGGTTATGAAAAAACTTGCAATGGCGTGTCTGTTCCTGGTGCTGACTGTTCTGGCACCGGCGGAACTGGTGGACAATTTCCAGAATTACAGTGCGGGGCTGGTCAATGCCGGGGTAACCAATGGCATCTGGGATGAAATCACAAATACCTCGTCGGCCCCCCGTATTGCTGAAGACAATGGCAACAAATTTCTGCAAATCGGTTTGACTGGTTTCACCCGCGGGGCATTTCGTGCCATCAAACCTGTACCCGATACTGCAACAGCGGTTACCCTTTTTGCACAGGTCTATTATACGACCAATTCGCAGGACTTCAGCATGGGGCTGACCGATGTTGCGGCTCCAGCAGCCGACTTCGGCAATTTTGAGGTGCAAATTCTGTCGCGCAACGGAGCAGATGCCACCCATGTGGCCTTTGGAGGCCGGGATGGCGGTACTGCGGAAGATTACATGCAACTGGAGCTGAATCG
>CAZKAI010000070.1:0-1998 GCA_964550565.1 uncultured Pirellulales bacterium | reverse complement strand
GTCCTTCGGTGACTCAGGTATCTGCCGGAGCACAGGTTACCGCGACGCTCAAATGGAAAGCCGGCGCCGATGGTGATACTGCCAGCGGCAATGCTGTCCTTCCTGATATTGTGGACCAGTATGTGTTTGTCGGACCTGCCAGCGATCCCAACCTGTATTATCAGGGAAAGACCGGCGATCCGGGGACGACCACTCCGGATTCACAGTTGAATGCCAGTGTGGCTTACGATACCGCTTATCGCTGGGTGGTTGTTGAAGTCCTTCCCGGCTACGAGAAAAATCTGACTATCGGCGTCAGCAAACTGATTGAGATGGATCCCAATAACATTTTCGGAGTAGCCTGGCCATTTACATCCCTTGCCTCGGTTCCCTTCATTACCACCGATATCACTCCCAATGATACTCGTGTGGATATTGGCGGTACCGCCTCCTATGAAGTCCTGTTTTTCAGCGCTACAACCCCCACGGTCAAATGGTATAAATATGTCGATGGGGTCAGTGATACGGAACTCAATACCGGCGGTGATATTACCATTGCCACCAATCCGGAAACCAGCGGTTACTCCACGACCCTGCAGATTGCCAATGTCGAAGAAACTGACCAGGGCGCTTACTATTGCACCATCGACAATTCTGCTCCTGATCCGGCCATTGCATCCAAACAGGGTATCCTGATCATCAAGAAACTGCTGGCCCAGTACACCTTTGAACAGAATCTCAACGACAGCAGTCCCAACGGCGCACCAGCCGGAGATGCGATTGATTTGTCGCTGACCGATCCCAATCTTGGCGAGGGCAGTATTCAGTACCTGACCGGGGATGATCGTGTTGAAGGGACCTATGCCTTGAAGATCGATGGCCTTGGCCAGTATATTGATTTCGGTACGGCAGCTTATCCAAAAGCCTCTGATATCGTGGATGGCGGAATGGGTGCCGGTCTTGATGAAGGGACTCTTGTCTGCTGGGTCAAGGGAACGCAAATCGGAACGCTGCTGTCCAATTATAATCAGGTCAGCGGGACTGGTTTCCGGTTCAGTCTGGCCGACAATGCGGGTGCGGTTGATACCCGGATGAATTTCCGCGGCGAAACCGTCGATGGTGCCCAGATGGGCGGTGCAACCCTTCAGGGCAGACCTGCCCGTCCCGGATGGGCTATGTTTGATGAGGCATGGCATCTGGTTGCCGCCACCTGGAACGCCGACGGGGTGCTTCGGGTGTATGTCGATGGCCAGGAGGTAATCTCGGGCAATGCAACCGTGGCGACTCGCTATGCCGACTGGCAGCGGGGGGTTACGCTTGGCGCCGTTCGCATCAATCCGGCGGATCGCAGTATTCTTGGCGATTTCTATGGCGGCCTGATTGACAATCTCAGGATTTACAACTATGAACTGGATGCGACAGTGTTTGCCCAGGAATATTTAAGTATAACCGGTATTCAGCCGTGCACGAATCCTGCCTTTGCGGCCAATACCTACAACTATGACAACACCGGTCTGTCTTATTGTAAAGTCGATCTGGCCGACTTTGCCGTGTTTGCACAAAACTGGCTGGAAAGCGGATTATATACAGGACAATAAACAGAGTTCTTGAAAACCAGGCCGGAATCTCAACGCGAGGTTCCGGCCTTTTTTTTGATACCCGTATTTATTAGGTAACTTCTGCATGGCAGACAGACGGGCAAACAAAGCGTCTGTAGCAATAGGACAAAGATGGGCATTATCTGCTCATTCTCCTTGCCACTTCCACTATAAAATGGTATCGTATTTCCCGAACTATAGGGCCGCTTGAGGCGGTGATAATCAGCCGGAAATAATCAGAAACACAGGATGTATCATGGTGTCAAAAAGAACAACTCAGTATGCCGTTATTCAATCCAATTATTGTTCAATTTTCGCCCAGCTATCTCTGAAAACGGCTGTCCTGATGGTACTTTGCCTGCTTGTTTCCGCCAGGGTCTCGGCTGTCGAATACGATATGTCCTACAGTCCCGTGGCCAAC
>CAZKAI010000069.1:19077-20887 GCA_964550565.1 uncultured Pirellulales bacterium | reverse complement strand
ACGCAAATCTTGTATTATCAATCAGTTAAAATCTCTAAAGTCCTTTACTGGAGTAGATTTATGACCAAGCAGGAAAAAAGCTGGCAGCATCGGCTGGATGGTTCGACGGATGAACTGGCGGTGGATTTTGTGGAGTCGCTGTCGTACGACTGGCGGCTGTATCAATATGATATCGTCGGCTCGATTGCCCACGCGCGGATGCTGGCGGCCCAGAAGATAATCACCAAGGCGGAATTTGAGGCGATTCAGGCCGGACTGGTCGAGATTTCCGAACAGATTGCCGCCGGCAAGTTCGCCTTCGACAAGACCCAGGAAGATATCCACATGGCCGTCGAGTCGGCCCTGATCAAAAAAATCGGCGACCCCGGCCGCAAGCTCCATACCGGACGCAGCCGCAATGACCAGGTTGCCACCGATATCCGCCTGTGGATGAGGGATGAAATCGAGGCGATCCAGAGCTACATTGTCCAGTTGCAGAGGGCCTTTGTCACGCTGGCCGCCAAATACACCGAAGCCATCATGCCCGCCTATACCCATCTGCAGCGGGCCCAGCCGGTCAGTATCGCCGCCTACCTGCTGAGCTTTGTCGAGCAGTTGGCGCGGGATTATACCCGTCTGGCCGACTGCCGCAGGCGGCTCAATGTCTGTCCGCTGGGCAGCGGGGCGGTGGCGGGGACGACTCTGCCGCTGGATCGGCAGCAGACGGCCCGCGACCTTGGCTTTGCCGATATTACGTATAACAGCATCGACGCGGTAGCGGATCGCGATTTCTGTGCGGAGTTTATCTTCTGCGGTTCGCTGATCGCCGCCCACCTGTCGCGGCTGGCGGAGGACTGGATTCTCTATACCGCGTCGGAGTTTTCGTTCATCCGCACCGCCGATGCCTATTGCACCAGTTCCAGCATGATGCCGCAGAAACGCAACCCCGATATGCTGGAGCTGATTCGCGGCAAGACCGGCTCGGTCTATGGCGCCCTGATGGCGATGCTGACGATTCTCAAGGCCCAGCCTTCGACCTACAACCGCGACCTGCAGGAAGACAAGCTGCACGTGTTCAAGGCCGCGGATGTGGTCAGCCAGTGCCTGCGGATGGCCGCAGCGATTGTCTCGCATACGACATTCAATACCGACCGAATTGCGGCGGGGCTGGATCGCGGATTTCTCGATGCGACGGCCCTGGCCGAGTATCTGGTCCGCAAGGGCATTCCCTTCCGTCAGGCTCACGGTGTTGTCGGCGGACTGGTGGCCCTGTGCGAAAAAGAGGGCAAGGAAAAGCTGGCCGACCTGACGCTGGCACAGTTTCAGGCGGCCTGTGATAAAATCGAGCAGGATGTCTATCAGACGCTCAACCCCGCCGGGGTGTGCCAGTCGTACCAGACCGAAGGCTCCGGCGGTTGTGCCTCGGCGATGTCGCAGGTGAAGTATTGGGGGGAGAGGCTGAAAAAAATGTAAAGTCAGGGTATATAGGTATGTAGGTATATAAGTATATAGGAGAGAGCTTATGCGAAAGACAGTTCAGAGTTTTGAAGATTTGTTGGTTTGGCAAAAGGCCCATCAACTTGTTCTGCATGTATATAGGGTTACAAAGGGATTCCCAAAAGAGGAATTATTTGGAATTGTGTCCCAAATACGGCGTTCTGCAGTGTCTGTACCGGCCAATATTGCCGAGGGTTTCAGAAAGAGGACAAAGGCTGAAAAGCAAAGATATTTGACAATCGCACACGGCTCGTTGGAAGAAACTCGTTATTATTTACTGTTGTCCCGCGATCTTGGATATTGTCAAATACCAGAGATAAGAAAATTGGCTGAC
>CAZKAI010000069.1:17712-18977 GCA_964550565.1 uncultured Pirellulales bacterium | reverse complement strand
TCGGTGCTGATTACCACCGATATGCTGCTGGACGGCGTGCATTTTGACCTGCGGACGGCGACGCTGGAGCAGGTGGGATATAAATCGATGGCCGCAAGTCTGAGCGATTGTGCGGCGATGGCGACGATTCCCCTGTGTGCGGTTTGTGCGGTCGGCCTGCCCAAAGGCTTCAGTCAGCAGGAATTGAAGGATCTGCACGCCGGCCTGATTCGGGCGGGGCGGATGTTTGACTGCGAATTGATCGGCGGGGATATCACCGCCTGGGGCGAACCGTCCCAGCGGCTGGCGGTCAATGTCACGATGCTCAGTAAACCGACCGCATGGCATCCCCCCGTGCGGCGAAACGGGGCAAAGCCGGGGGATTATATCTGCGTCTCCGGCCCGCTGGGCGGTTCGCTGGCCGGCAAACACCTGTCATTTGTGCCGCGGGTGCAGTTGGCTTACGAGATGACACGGCTGGCCCGCATTCACGCGATGATGGATTTATCCGACGGCCTGAGCACCGACCTGAACCGGATTTGCAGTCAAAGCAAAGTGGGGGCGCGGATTGAAGCCAACAATGTGCCGATCTCGGATGCCGCCCGACAATCCGCCGATCCGCTGGCGGCGGCCCTTAACGACGGCGAAGATTTTGAATTGCTCTTTACCATCGCACCCGACCAATGGCAAAAATTGCAAATCCTCAGCGATATCGTCCGCGTGGGAACAGTGACCGACTCCGGCCGGATGGAATTGCAGCAGCCCGACGGCCGCATCGTTCCGCTGGAGCCCAAAGGCTTTGATCATTTGTGATCAACAAGAATATAAGAATACAGGAATACAAGAATACAGATAGCAATGGAAAAAAGTATTGAAATCATCACCAACTCGGCGAAGGAGACCATCGAACTGGGCAAGAAGCTGGCCTCGGCCCTGCACGGCGGGGAGGTGGTTGCCCTCATCGGCGACCTCGGCAGCGGCAAGACCCACCTGATTAAGGGCATCGCCATCGGCCTGAATGCCCCCGACCCGACCAAGGTGTGCAGCCCGACGTTTGTGCTGGTTAACGAATACACCGCCAGAGACGGCGAGTTGACCCTGTATCATATTGACGCCTACCGCCTCAACAGCCTGCGCGAGTTTGAATTGCTGGGTTTTGAGGACTTCTGCCGTCCCGATGCGATCGTGCTGGTTGAGTGGGCCGACAAGGTCCTGCCGGCCCTGTCCGGCCTGAACCTGCTGCGGATTGAACTGTCCCACGCCGGCCAGGACCAGCGCCGCATACG
>CAZKAI010000069.1:15951-17612 GCA_964550565.1 uncultured Pirellulales bacterium | reverse complement strand
CCTGCATACCTGTATACCTGATTTTATCGGTCTATAAAAAATCTTCACGATTTCTTCAAGAAAATTCACACTTTACTTGCCACCTCGCCTTTTTATTTCTTACCTTTTGTTTAGAAGCAATTAATGAGTTCTTTGACAAATGAATAGGCGACCCGGCAGTGTCCAACGGACACACGAAAAAGACTAATAAAAGGACGGCCATCCGGCCGGACTTTCAATCTTAGCCTCCGGCCCTGCTGACCCGCGACTGGCGGGTCAAGGGCCTTCGGCATTTCAAAACAAATAGTAAAGCGTCAAAAATGGCCCGGCCTATGGTGGCCGGACTTAAAAAAATCGATACCGAAAACAATGTCAAGAAACACACACAAGTAAAGGAGAAACACAATGAAACGAGCAAGAAAAGGGTTTACACTGGTTGAAATTTTGATCGTCGTGGTCATTCTGGGTATCTTGGCCGCTATCGTGATACCTCAGTTCAGTCAGGCCAGCACCGATGCCAAGCTGAGCAGTCTGCAGAGCAACCTGCAGAGCATTCGCTCTGCGATTGCCCTGTACAAGATCCAGCACAATGATACGATTCCCGCTGCTGCGGACTTCGCAAATGCAATGCTGCAAAAGACGACCATGGCCGGTGTAGTAGATGCCGCAGGTGACTTTGGACCTTATCTGCAGGTTACTGTTCCCAACAATCCTTTTACAGGCGCTAATGCGATTGGAACAGACTGGCTGTACAATCCTGATGTGAATGGTGATGGCGTTCTCGAAGACTGGAGCTTCTCGGCTCCTGCTCCTTATGACACCTACTAAGAGCAGATACGCCTTATAAAATGACAAGCCGGTCGGGAGAGCAATCTCCCGGCCGGTTTTTGTTTGTACTGTTAGAGTATAGGCTTTGACATTCCCGCGAATACGGGAATCCGAAAATAGTCTTTTTCAATGATCCGAAATGGATGGAATGGGCATAAATAACAGCAGCAATGGACATGTATCCGGGTTGTCTTGGGGATGAATTGAGAATTTAGAATAGAGAATGCAGAATGAATAAGTCTGTCTTAACAGATGGGTGCAATGGGAAGAATATCTGCTCTAAATTCTCAGTTCTTCATTCTTAATTCTAAATTCAAAATATAGGGCACGAGGTATATGGAATCGAATCCACCGAAAATCAATCCGAAACCCACATGGCTGGAAATCGCCATCGGGTTTGTGGTGTTTGTGGGCATATCGATGGTGGTGGTACCGCAGTTCAGCCGGGCTGCCGGTGAAGGGCGACTGGCTCAGTTGTCCGACACGCTGTACCTGGTCCGCTGTGCCATCGATTTATATCAGGCCGACCATGAGGGCCTTCTGCCCGGCCAGGCAAAAGCGGGTCAGCCGGTCCGGCCGGACCTTTTCGTCCGGGACCTGACCTCGCCCGGGCCTGCCGGGGCCAGTGCCTACCTGCGGCCGTTTCCCGGCAATCCGTTCATCAGCCAGGATGATCGGCGAAACACGATCACCTGTGTCCATGATCCGAATATGATGCCCAACGGCACCGAAGGCACCGCCTGGTGGTTCAATTCTGCCACCGGGGACTTTCGAGCCTGTGACAATCAGTTTCATACAGTCTATTGAAGATATAAATCGTCGGGCGGTCCGGGGGGGCCGCCTGTTTTTATTCT
>CAZKAI010000069.1:12783-15851 GCA_964550565.1 uncultured Pirellulales bacterium | reverse complement strand
TCTATTGAAGATATAAATCGTCGGGCGGTCCGGGGGGGCCGCCTGTTTTTATTCTCTGTTGCAGAATGGGATAAAATCCAGTCGTTTTATGTGAAAAATAAAAAGGTAAAAATCAAAATGACAATGTAAAAATTTAAAAGACATAACCAGACGTATGTGCTGGCCAATCGATTCTGCAGGTTGAAGTTGTCGTTTACTGTTTAGTGGGTAGAAAACACACTTTTTGCATTTTAATTTGTCATTTTGCTTTTTAATTTTTAATCTTTGAATTGATAAGCAATGAGTAATCGCTGTGAAAAAACATAAACCAGCCCGTGCGAGTAAGGGATTTACTCTGATTGAAGTGATGATGGCAATGGTGATTCTTGCCGTTGCCGCCTCGGGGATACTGGTCTCGTTTGCGGCTGCGTCATCCGTCCAGACCGAAGCCCAGCGCCGGATTATCGCCTCGCGTCTGGCCGCCGATAAAATCGAGCATCTGACCTCGCTGGATTTTGCCGTGCTGGAAAGTGTTTATGTCGGCAAAACCGTCACCGAATCCGCCGGCACGCTGACCGACAGCACCGGCAGCCCCATCACCGGAAACGCCTATGCGGGCCTGAGTCGGACGGTGTCCAGTGAATACGCCACGGTGGCTGGGGTCAAGCTGATCTGGATGACTGTGGATGTGGCTTATCACGGTACCCCCGCAGCTCATATGGGAACGCTGATTGGGGATAAATACAAACACTAAAGTGAAAACAGTGTTTATCAATATGAATGTCAAACGAAAACAAATGCGTGGTTTTACGATGGCCGAGCTGCTGGTGGCGCTGATGGTCGCCTCCATTATTCTGACCGCGGCGGCCGCGATGGCAGGGGCCTTAAGTGCCGGCAAGACCGCCAATGACCAGGTCTCGCGCAACGGCGCCTATCTGCTCCAGCTCCAGACGCGTTTGACGGATTTGATTATGCGGGCCAACCGGGTCGCTGGCATTGACAGTCAGGGCCTGACGCTGTGGCTGGATAAAAATAACAACGGCCTGCCCGATATTGCGACAGAATATGTGTATGTCCGGACCAGTGCCACCCGCGACTGGGTCATTATCAGCGGTACCGGATTTCAGGAAAACTATAAACAAAGCTCTAATGTTCAGTTCTATCTGGACAATGCAGATAAAGCCCTGGTCAAGCATATTACCGTACAATTTAATATGGTGGAAAACGGCGTGACACAAACCTATTCGATCAGCAGCACGCTGCGGGGAAAAACCAATTAGTAGAGTAAGCCTCCGTGCTTGCTGAATTCTAGCTTCGCCGAAGGCGTATCCAAATGAATCGTTTATAACAATGCTTATGGGGGTTGACAAAGCAGCGCAGCAGAAGCTTCCAGCTTCAGTTTGAGACTATGAATGTTTGTGCTGGAATTTGTTCTAAGATTTAGAATTCAAATTTTAGAATTTATTATTTAGAATTTTTTCACTATGGGGGTATTAGTCATGGCAGTTCAGCATGGCAAGATTAAAAAACGATATAATCACAGGCAAAATGGCTCAGTTCTGCTGTCCACCCTGTTTATTGTGATAGCCGTCACAACCGTGTCGATGGGGTATCTCTATCGTTCGGATATGGCACTGACCTCCGGCCGGAATCTCGAGCTGCGCAACCAGTCCGATTATCTGGCATGGTCGGGTCTTGAGCATGCCAGGGCACTGATTCAGGGCGATCCCAATACGCCCGATCCCAACACCGTGTGGCCTATCGTGAGTGCTTCACCCGATTTGAGCAGCAACTTCCATTATGAGCTGAATATCCAGACGCCTACGGTGACGGCTACCAAGCGCACGTATCCGGTGACCTGTGAGGCGTATTATCAGATTGGAACCGAAAAGAAAGCGAGAAGTTATCTGTCGGCCAAAGTGGTTTATCTCATCGCCGACGGCAAAACAACCTTTAATTCAATCAATCGGCAATAACGTCCGATAACGCAACTCATGTAATCAAGCAGCAAAGGGGGGCAGTGATGGTATTTCTGCCCAGTAAAGGGAATGGTTTTGCGTCTTGTCCGGCCCGTCCGGTTCAAGACACAGTCTATCCATTCCTTTGTGCTGTTTTTAGAGATTTCTGCTCGCCTTGTGCCATTTTGCTGACTCCAGCCTTGTTTTCAGTGCTGATTGCATCGATTGAGAAGCGATCCAGAATGCTTACTCACACCGGGTCAAGCGTGTCCTTACTTTCAACAGCTTTTAATCCTGCCGGAATTTACATAATCCATATCTGTATATCACGTTATGCACTTTTCCCGGCCGGTTTCCGACCGGCCGAACGATTTTCTCATTAATCCAGTTTTCGTACAGACCCGGTTAAGCCGGGCAAACCAAATGTCGAAACACCCTCAGGATTCGATAGATGTGACATCGGATAGGCCCCATAAAACAGGCACGTATGAGACAGAATTGATTTTTTGCCTGAATCGACGCAAACACATCGCGTGTGCGGGCATGTCTGTTGAATCCGGCAATGAAAGAAACAGGTAAGAATAATGAAAAACAAAACCTTACAACGCCATGAAAAAAATGGATTTACGTTAATTGAGCTGCTGGTGGTCGTCGTGATTCTCTCGGTAGCGGCCATGATTGTGGTTCCAACGCTGTCTTCGGCTGCCGATATGCAGGTCCGTTCCGCGGCCAACACCATCGCCGCTGACCTTGATTATGCTCGCGGGCTGGCCGTGACCCGTCAGACGAATTATTCGGTGGTTTTCAGCCCCTCGACGGAATCCTATGAAATCCGCAGAACCTCGGATAATACCGTCATTGCCAATCCCCTGATGGGCGGCCAGAATTATGTGGTAACCTTCGACGACAACTCCCGCCTCAGTCAGGTCGATATCAACTCGGCCAACTTCGATGCCGACGCCGATAACGCCATCACGTTCAATTACCTCGGCGCTCCTTTCAAGGGGCTGGGTACCGGCACAGCTCTGACCAGCGGCCGCATTACCCTGCAGGGTGGAGCCTTTACCCTGTATGTCGATGTCGAACCTGTGACCGGATATGTAACCATCAATCAGCCTTGATAAAGGTAAT
>CAZKAI010000069.1:0-12683 GCA_964550565.1 uncultured Pirellulales bacterium | reverse complement strand
GTCATCAGTTGCCTGCCGGGCGATGTCATCAAAATCAAAAGCCTGCGTCTGGATACGGACAATCCCGACGAAATCGAACAATTCATGCGGACGGAAGTCGCTGCCCGCTTCGGCCTCAGGCCCGATGTGGACGAATTACGCTATATGGTTGCCGGCAACGTCTTTCAGGGCGAGCAGATGAAAAACGAAGTCATCTTCTTCGGTGTCGAACGCGATGCCCTGGCCGACCACCTGGCGATGCTGGAAGAAGCCAACCTGGAGCCGGTGACGCTCGATACCGTGCCGTTTGCCCTGTTCCGCAGTTTTCAGTTGTCCCTCCGCCGGCGTGAAGACAAGGATATGGTCAGCGTCCTGGTGGACCTCGGATGCCGTTTCACGACGGTCATCATCGGCAGGGGCCATCAGATTCTGTTTATTAAGCAAATTCCCATCGCCGGAGAACACCTGACCGAAGAAGTCGCCGGCAGGCTCGGGATTCGCCCCGAAGAAGCCGCGATGCTTCGCTCCAAGCTGCGGAATCCTGAATCGGCGGATGTCGATCAGGAAACCACCCACGCTGTCAGCGATGCGATGAATAATGCGGTGGAAACCCTGTCCCGCGAAATTGCCCTGTGTTTCAAATATTATGCCGTCACATTCCGCGGCCAGCGGCCCGCCGAGGCGGTCTTCGCCGGCGGCGAAGCGTATGAAACCACGCTCATGAACGCGCTGCGTCGCCACCTTGGCCTGCAGATTCGCATTGCCGAACCCCTCCGCGGATTCGATCTCAAGCAGGTCGGACTGGATCGCCGCAGCAATCCTCAGATGTGTGAATGGGCGGTTGCCGTCGGCCTGGCCATGCGCGGGCTGGACGTTCCCGAGAATACAACCCAACAGGATGAGGTCTTTCAGGAAACCGTATGACCGAAATTGATTTTATTCCCCAGTGGTATCGTGCCGGCCGCAAGCGCAAGCTGTGGTACCACAGACAATATCTGATCTTCAGTGCCATGGTGGTTGTCATCGCACTGGGATGTTTTGTCGCAGGACACAGCCTGGCTACGGCGAGGGCCGAACTGACGACGATGCGGGATAATTTGTCCACCGGCATCCAAACCATTCAGCGATTCCGCCAGCTTCAGCTCCGCTGGGACAGTCTCAATCAGAAAGCCTCCATGCTGCATTCCGTCAGCCCCCGAACGCCCTTTGCGTCGGTTCTGGCTGAATTGTCGGCCTGCGTCGGCCCCAATGTAGTGCTCAGCAAACTGAGTGTCCAGAATGTCCCCATTGAGTCGAAGGAAAAAAATACCGCCGCCGCAGGCCCCATGGTCCGGCTCGGAGCCGACGAGAATGCCAAAGCCAATCCCGCTCAGGCGATTCCCACACAGACCGAAGTGGTTCTGCAGGGTATTGCCGCGGATGGATCGGTCGTTGCCGGCCTGATTGCATCGCTGGAAGAGTCGGATTACTTTCGACGGGTCATTCCCGGCTATTCCAAAAATACCAAAATACGCGAGTGCACCGCCACTGAGTTTGAAATTCGCTGTGTGCTGGCCGATTATGAAATCGTCAAGTAGTGGAGTCGTGCAGAATGCCGTTATTTGAGAAAAAACAAGTCTGGATTCTGGTGGTCGGCGCCCTGGTCTGTGCCGGGGTGGCGGTCTTCGGCTATATCCCCATTGCCTGGCAGAAACACGTCATTACCCAGACTCTTCGACGCCAGGCAATGACCATGGAACAGGTCCAGCAGTGCTCCGCTCAGCTTGAGACCCTCCAGCAAAAGACCGACCAGTTGGAGCCGCTGGCTCAGCGGTTTGACCAGTGTGTGCCGGACAACCGCCAGTTTGCCGCGCTCTGGCAGCAGATTGCCGAACTCATGACGCGCCATAACCTGCGCGACCAGCAGGTCAAGCCCGGCACCGAAACCCAAAACGGCATCATTCACAGTGTGGCACTGGATATCCAGTGCAACGGCTCGCTCAAAGACATTTTCGACTTTGTCAGCGCGCTGGAAAAAATGGACCGCCTGGTACGGATTGAGCAGATGGATCTGGCCAATGATAAAGAGTATTCCGGCCAGTTGACTATGACGGCCAAAGCCCAGGTGTTTTATCGGACGCAAAATGAAACCGCAGCAGGCTCAATTATTTAGCATATTTTACAATGGCAATGAAACCATCTAATAAAAAATCGAATCCAGTCGGCCTGGCCGGCTCAATGCAGAGCGTGGAACCCAAAACCATCGCCGCCGTGGTGCTGGTCCTGGTGATGGCGGTCCTGTGGGGCAGGGCGCTGCTCCGCAAAGGCCCCGCCTCAGCCCAGGCCGCTTCGGCATCGGCTGCCCAGACCCAGGACGAAGTCGTCAAGGCAAAACTGCAGATTCAGCCTGTCGTCCTGAGCCGTATCCCCGGCCGACACGATACCATTGCATCGGATTACTTCAAAACCGATCGATGGACGGCGTTTCAATGGACCTCCTCGCAGACTGATGCCGGCACGCCCGAAACCAGTCAGCCCGACGCAGGGCAGACAAAACCCCGTTTATCTCAGGAAGCCTTCGCACAGGCCTTCACTCTGGAAGCCATCATAAAAAATACGCAGGCCGCCCCCGAAAAAGCCTGCATTAACGGCGCCGTCGTATCGGAAGGCTCCGAGCTTCGTGCAAAGATTCAAAACGAAGTCGTTCTGGCGACCGTGATCGCAATTGAAGCAAACCAGGTTCGTTTAGCCTGGCAGGATTATGTTGTGGAACTAAAAATGCCCGAGGTTGAGTCGGGTCAGTAAGAAAGGAAAGGTGTCTTATGCGTCGTGAAACAAACGACAAAACAAGGAATCGATGGTTAACCGCGATCGGATTGATCGCACTGACGCTGCTGACGGCGATGGTATTCGCCGAAGAGCAGCCGGCGGTGGTGTTCGAAGCCCAGCCCGTTGCTGCCGAACAGCCCGCAGCCGCCGAACAACCGGCCGCAGTCGAACAGCCTGCTGCCCCCGTGCAGCCGGAAGTGGTTGCCCCCGCCCCTTCGGCGCAGTCTCTCCAGACGATAGCGTTCAAAAAGGATATGCCTATCGCCGATGCGCTGAAAATGCTGGCGCAGATGTATCAGAAGAATATCGTCCCCTCCGCCAAAGTGACCGGCAATGTCACCGTCGGCACGCTGTATGATGTGACCTTTGAAGAAGCCCTCGAGGCCATTCTGGGCACGCATAAGTACGATGTCAAAGGCAACTTCATTCGTGTTTATACGATGGAAGAATTCAAGGCCGACAAGACCCGTCTGGATCGGGATACCATTACTCTGTATTATATCAATTCCGACGAAGCCGGCAAGCTGGCCAAACCCCTGCTCAGTGAAATGGGGCAGATTGGCATCACCACCGCTGCGGGCAAAGATACCAAGGCCGGCGATGGCGGCAACAGCCTTGCCATCCGTGACATGCTGGTGGTTTCGGACTATCCTGAAAACATCAAGGCCATTCGTGAAATGATTGAAAAAGTGGACGTGGCTCCTCCTCAGATTCTCATTGAAGTCACCATTCTGGAAGCCACCCTGACGGAAAACACCCAGTTTGGTATTGATTTCGATACCCTGGATGGTCTGGTATCCACCATCGGCGATGAAGGCATATCCCAGCGCGGTATGGCTGGCGCGGTTGTCCCCGGGTTTAATGGGGCTCCTGCCAGCAGCGGTCTCAATGTGGGCATTCTGAATGACCATGTTCGCGTGTTTATCCGCGCGCTTGAAGAAGTGACCGATACCACAGTCCTGGCCAATCCCAAGATTATGGCCCTGAACAAACAGGCCGGCAGCCTGATTATTGGTCGCGAAGACGGCTATCTGACTCTGACGACGCTGTCCGATGGCGGCAACCAGACACAGCAGGTGGACTTCCTGAAAAGCGGTACCATCCTGGAGTTCCGCCCCTTCATCGGCAACGACGGCCTGATCCGCATGGAACTCCGCCCCGAGCAGAGTACCGGTGTGGTGGTGGGCGGTCTTCCCAATAAGGCCACAACTGAAGTCAAAAGCAATGTCATGGTCCGTGACGGCAAGACCATTGTACTGGGTGGTCTGTTTCAGGAAAAAACCAGCCGGGCCACCAGTCAGGTGCCTCTGCTGGGCGATATCCCCATCCTTGGCCTTCTGTTCAAGAGTATCAACGATGAATCCATCCGGACCGAGCTGATCGTCCTTCTGACGCCCCATATCATCATGGAGCCCGAGCAGGCCGATGGCGCCACCCGTATGGAAGATGTGGAACGCCTGACCTATCAGGCTCGTCAGAATCTCAGTTGGATGAGTCGGGCACGGCTGGATGAAATGCGGTATGCCAAAGCTGTCAAGCTGTACAACGAAGGCAACAAAGAAGCCGCACTGGCCGAGCTGGATGGCTATAAGTACTGGGATGCCGACCGCAATTACCTCGATGCCACCCGTCTCAGAGAACGCATCATCAAAGAAACTCAGCCTGACCAGGTCGATCAGATCGAACGTATCATGCTGGGCAATCTGGAAAAAGAAGAATCCGGCAAGTGGCAGCGTCGGTAAGTGGTTGTGAGTCTATACAGGTAAAGTTAAAAAGCCCTTTGGGCTGAGCATTATTCAGGGCGCTGCGGCAGTGGAACTGTCGCGGCGTCCTGATCATCCGTCAGGATGATGGATCAGGAGATGGAACTATGACAGCGATACAAAAAACCGTGTACGGATATATTGGATTATGCCTGCTGATCGTGCTTGCCGGATGTGATACGCCGCAGCAAAGCAGCAATCCAGTCAAGGAAAAATACGATCAAACCGCCGCGCCGGTCAAACTGTCCACCGCACAGGTGCAGTTTAATCAGGGACTGTATCCGGAAGCGCGCAAAACCCTCACTCAGGTCATCGAGGTCGAACCCGCCAATGCCCCCGCCTACTGTCTGCTGGGCAAAATTGAACTGGCAGAAGGCAAATTGACACCCGCACGCGAAGCGCTTGGCAAGGCGCTGGCCTGTGATCCCAACCTGGCTGAGGCCTGGTTTGGTTCAGGCGTTGTCGCTCAATCCGGGGATAATCATACCCTGGCCCTGGACTGCTACCAAAAAGCCCTGACGTGCGATTCGGGCAATATCGAATACACCCTGGCCATTGCCGCCACCATGAACGCACTGGGACGTTCTGAAGAAGCCCAGCGCTGTCTCGATGCACAGCTTGCATCCAACAGCAAGAATGTGCAGCTGCTCTGTGCCGCCGCCGCAACCGCCAATCGCCTGGGCAGCCGCGATAAGGCGATTCAGCTCTATCGACGGGCATCGATGGCAGACCCCCAAAATCAGGATGTCATGAGTGCGCTGGCCATGATTTATATTGCCGGCGGCGAATGGAACAATGCCGCGGATATCTATGACAAGCTGGTCGCTGCAGCCGATGACAACCAGAAAGAAGGCTATCTGCAGATGCTGGCATCCTGCTCACTGAGTGCCGGCCGGTATCGCGAGGCAGTCCATGCCTTCGATAAGCTCAGCGTCATCCGACGCAGTGATCCCGATGTCTGGCTGGGCATGGCCCAGGCGGCCCTGGGCACGTCGGACCTGAAACGAGCACGATATTCCGCTCAGAAAGCCCTGTCCTACAAGCAGGATTGTCCGCAGGCCAATGCCATCCTCGGCAGTGCCGACTACCTGGACAAAAAATACCTGTCGGCCCTCGAACGGTTTACCCGATTGTCGGGTGACCCCCAGGTCGGCGGATTTGCCTGTTTCATGGCCGGCCGCTGCTATCTGAAGATGGGCCGTGCCGAACAGGCTCAGGCTGCGTTCGACAGGGCGGTTCAGATCTGCCCGGAAAGCCCGCTGGCGGCATTATTTATCAATCAGAATACCAATTGATGAACACCGCGCAATCCATGTATTGCGAAAACAGGAATCCATGCGTATGAAAGGGATATTGGCATTATGCCTGCTGGGTCTGGGGCTGGCCTGTGGCGGAAGTATCGCCGCAGCAGTGGTATCGCTTCCTGGCCCCATCCTGCTGGCCTGCGGTATTCTCGGCCTGATTGCCGCCGGAGGACTTGTGTACAGCCTGATTCACATCGCTGTCGATGTGCAGGCAATGACGCAGACACTCCGCAGTGACCGTCCGATTCTGGATTCGGTTCGCTCCTCGGCCCTCAAGCCTCTGGCCGGGGCATTGCGGGAATGCCTGGATAAAACACTTCAGCCGCTGCAGAATGCCCGCCGCGAAATCCAGGAACTCAGTCTTCAGCTCCAATTGATGCGCCGCCGCAAATCCGGCATTGAAGCCATCCTCAACAGCATCCATGATGCGGTGCTGGTCTGCGATGACCAGGATCGTCTGATTCTGGCCAATCCTGCAGCCGAAAAACTCCTCGGCTTTGAATCCGAAAAAGCAGCCCTCAAACCCCTCAAAGACAATCTGGAAGACAATCCGCTGGCGGACCTGATCATTCGGGCCCGCTCCAGCAAAGTCCGCCATGTCCGTCACGAATTGTCACTGATCCGCAGCGGTTCGACGGCCTGGTTTGATTGCCTGCTGTCCTCGGTTCTAGATGACAGCGGCCAGGTTATTTCCGTCGTCGCGGTTTTGCACGATATTACTCGTGAAAAGGAAATCTCTCAGGCCAAAAATGATTTCGTCAGCCATGTCTCCCATGAGCTGAAAACCCCGCTGGCCTCCATCAACGCCTATGCCGAGATGCTGGTAGACGGCGAAGCCCAGGATGAAGCGGCTATCCGTCAGTTCTGTGAAATCATTCAGGGGCAGGCCCAGCGGCTTAATCGCCTGATTGAAGACATTCTCAATATTTCCCGCATTGAATCCGGCCTCATGAAAGTCAACCGCCAGAACCTCAGCCTGGCCCTGATTATCCGTGATGCCGTCGAGATGATGCAAAGCTATGCCCAGGAAAAAAATATTACTCTGGCCGCACCGGCACCTATCCTGTGCGATCAGGTCTATGCCGATCGGGATATGATGATGCAGGTGGTCGTGAATCTGCTCAGCAACGCCGTCAAATACACTCCCGCCGGAGGCAGCGTATCCGTCCAGTTTGATATGAACGACGTGGACGGCACCATCACCGTCTCGGTCACCGACACCGGCATCGGCATACCGGAACAGGATATGGACAAGCTGTTCGGGAAATTCTTCCGGGTGGAGGCCAATAAAAATTTCGCCAAGGGCACCGGTTTGGGCCTTAACCTCGTTCGTCAAATTGTCGAAACAGTGCATAACGGCAGGGTATTTGTACGCAGTAAGCAGGGACAGGGCAGCACCTTCGGGTTTGTATTGCCCATCGCGTCCCCCAAAACCGCTTCAATAGCCTGACCCCTAACATTTTTATCGGAGATGAACCATGGCTGATCGAAAAGCGCTTGTTGTGGATGATGAATTTCATATTGTGCAGGTCGTTGCTATCAAGCTCAAAAACAACGGTTTTGAAGTCCTGACCGCCGATAATGGTGCCGCGGCCTATACCCTCGCCGTGCAGCACAAACCCGATATCATCGTAACCGATTATCAGATGCCTGCCCTGACCGGCCTGGAACTGATCGAAAAGCTGCGGGCCGATGAACAAACCGCCGCCATCCCCGTGATTATGCTGACGGCGCGCGGGTTTGCCATCGAGGACCAGCAGAAGCAAAAACTGAATATAGCGGCCTGCCTGAGCAAACCGTTCAGCCCCCGTGAAGTGCTTCAGACGGTGGAAGAAGTGCTCAAACAGACAGTCCATGCGTAATGGAATCAGCTCGACGCTGATACGATAACTCACAGGATAAATGACGGATGAACAGCACGGTTCAACATACGATTTCTTCTTCGCAGCTTGCACTGCTCAACCGCCTGGCGCATAGCGTAAACCGGCAGGGGATGAACCTGTCCGTATTTGATGACCGGCCCGCCTGTATCTTTCAGGCCGATGCCCGGCAGGGGCTGACTGCTGCCGAAACCCTGACACCGCTGGTCAGTGAAGCGCTGGCTTCGCCGTTTCAGGGGGTTCGCTTGCTCGACAGCCCTTCGCGGTTGTGGATGCGGATGCTGTATCGGGCCGGAAAGCCCGAAGCGGTCATCATTCTCGATGCCGGCACATCCGGACAGGCCTCGCTCAATCCCGGCCTTCAGGATTATTGCCGTCGCCATGCACTGGACGAGAAAGAATTAATCGACTTAATCGTGGCCGATACCCCGCAGGACCGGGTGGCGGCCCAACTGGATGAATTCGGCACCGAATACGAAAATACCGATCTCCAGTCCGGCCGGATAGAAAAACTGTCCACCGAACTGTCGCAGACCTATGAACAGATCGTCCTGCTCTATAATCTCAGCACCCACATGAAGGTGACCCAGAGCAACGCCGAGTTCCTGCAATATGCCTGTGACCAGCTTACCGGGCTGGTCAGCGTCGAAGGTCTGGCAATTTATCTGGACAAAAAAATCGACGGCCAGAAGCGCCTCGTGCTGACCGCCGGCTGCGGTTATGTCACCATCGATTCCAATATGGCCGACATTCTGCAGGTCCATCTGGCCTCCGAGCTGGCCGACGGCAAAGAAGCCCTGCTGGACAGTGATGTCTATGGCCCATTCAAATACACCTGGCCGACCAATGTGAAAAATATTATTGCCGTACCGCTGACTGGCGGTGACCGGGTCATCGGCCTGATGGTCGCCACCAATGTACTCAATAAACCCGACTTTGACAGCACCGATATCAAGCTGTTCAACTCGGTCGCCAACGAGTGTGCCGTCTTCATTGAAAACGGTCGTCTCTTTGCCGACCTCAAAGACCTGTTCGTCGGTTCGCTCAAGGCCCTGACCAATTCAATTGACGCCAAGGACCAGTACACCCGCGGTCATTCCGAACGCGTGGCCTTTATCTCCCGCTGGATCGCCGAACATCTCAGTCATGTGCAGGATATTCCCAAAGATACCATCCATTATGTCTATCTGGCCGGCCTGCTGCATGACATCGGCAAAATCGGTGTCTCAGAAAATGTCCTGCGCAAACGCGGCAAGCTGACCGACGAGGAGCGGGCCGTGATTATGGCTCACCCGCGCATCGGCGCCGCGATTCTCTCGGAGATTTCCCAGATGAAATCCATTGTCGCCGGCGTCCTCCATCACCATGAACGCTTCGACGGCAAAGGCTATCCGCAGGGGCTGACAGGTTACGACATTCCGCTGGTAGGGCGGATTATCGCCCTGGCCGACTCCTTTGATGCCATGACCTCCAAACGCATCTACCGCGACGCCATGAGCCTCAAGCGGGCCTTGTCCGAAATTCAAAAGGCCTCCGGCACCCAGTTTGACCCCGATATCGCCAAGGTCTTTCTCGACAGCGATATCGATAAACTCTGGCATATTATTCAGGATGGCTTTATCGAAACCTGGGACTACAGCAACTTCTCGGAATACGGCACCATGGCCGTAGGAGTTCTGCTGCGATGAAAATTGACGTCCAGACCCATAGCGCCGTAGCCATTCTCAGTCTTCAGGGTGAATTCACACAGGAAGCCCTCAAACCGTTTGAGGATGCCGTCAATACACTGCTGGTCGATAAGAAAAACGAAGGCCTCGTGCTGGATATGAGTAAGGTTGTTCTGCTCGACAGTCAGACACTCGAAGCCCTTCTGGACCTCAATGACAAGTGCCACGATCGTCTGCGTCAATTCAAGCTGGCCGGCCTCGATGAGACCTGCCGTAAAATTCTCGAAATTACCCGGCTGCTGGGTCAGTTCGACAGCTATCCGGACCTGGCCGAAGCCGTAAAAAGTTTTGCCTGAGGATAATCGCAAATAATGTCTGAAGTCGCATCCATCAAAAAACTGCAATTGGGACAGGTCCTGCTGGGCCGGCAGATTGTCACCGCCGAGCAGATCGAAGAAGCTCTGTCCCAGCAGCGTGACTCCGGACACAAAAAACTGCTCGGCGAATTGCTCGTCGAAATGGGCTTTTGCACCGAAAACCAGATCGCCTCCGCACTCGCCGAAGCCTACAGCGTTCCCTATGCCCCCGTCAGTCCCAAACTGTGCGACCCCGGCGTCGTTGAACTGCTCCCGCGGGACTTCCTCGAAGAGCATGCCGTATTGCCGCTGTTCAAAGTCCGCGGCGTGCTGACGGTTGCCCTCAGCGAGCCGTCCAACGTGTTCCTCATCGACGAAATCGAACGCCTGGCCGGCTGCCGTGTTCAGGTGGTTTGTGCCACCGCCCATGACATCCGGGCTACGCTGCAATCCTATATGCCGGCGGCAAACGTCTTTGTCATCGACGATATCATCGACGACTCGGCCCTTGATGACTTTACCATGATCGAAAATCTTCCCGAGGATATTTCCGACCTCGAGGAAGTCGCCGGCCAGTCGCCCGTCGTCAAGCTGGTCAATTATCTCATCTATAACGCCGTCCACGAAAATGCCAGCGATATTCATATCGAGCCGGACGAGAAGAAGCTGCGGGTTCGTTATCGTGTTGATGGCCGGCTGTATGAAAAAATCCGCCCGCCGTACCAGATGCACGCAGCCATCGTCTCGCGCGTCAAAATCATGGCTGAACTGGATATCGCCCAGCGCCGACTCCCGCAGGACGGCAGCATTCACGTCCTGATGCAGTCCCGGCCCATCGACCTGCGCGTCTCGGTCATGCCCGGCACCTTCGGCGAAAAGGTCGTCATCCGTGTCATCGACGCCCGCCGCATTCTGACCAATCTCGAATCGCTGGGCTTTTCGTATGAAAATCTCCAGCGCTTCCGCAAAATCATCAATGCCCCCAACGGCATTGTGCTGGTGACCGGTCCGACCGGTTCCGGCAAAAATACCACACTCTATGCTGCTCTGGCCGAACTGAACAACGAACAGGTCAATATCTGCACCGTCGAAGATCCGGTGGAATGTCATATTACCGCCATCAATCAGTTCGAAGTCCACGACGCGGCAGGCTTTACCTTTGCCAATGCTCTGCGTAGCCTCCTGCGCCAGGACCCGGATATTGTCATGGTCGGTGAAATCCGCGACCAGGAAACCGCCTCCATTGCTGTGCAGGCCGCGCTGACAGGCCACCTGGTGCTGTCCACCCTGCACACCAACGACGCCCCCGGCGCCATCACCCGTCTGGTGGACCTGGGCATTGCACCCTATCTGGTCAGTGCCTCGCTTATCGGTGTTCTGGCCCAGCGTCTGGTACGCAAGATTTGTCCCAACTGCAAGGAAGAATACGAACCGGCCCCGACGATTCGACGCATGGTCGAAAAGTGGTTCGGTTCCGTCCCGAAATTCTATCGCGGCATCGGCTGCAAGAAATGCCGCAACACCGGCTATGTCGGCCGAATCGCCATCCACGAACTGTTTATCCCGGATGACCGGCTTCACGATATGATTGTGCAGGGAGCCACACTCAAGGCCCTGCGCAACGCGGCGATTGAGACCGGCATGAGGCCGCTGCATGTGGATGGTGTGGATAAGATTGCCGCCGGCATCACCACCATCGATGAAATCCTCCGCGTGGCCAACGTCAATGAATAACCAAGGACTGCTATGACGCCGTATTCCGCCAATACACTCGAAAGACCGACTCGCAAGGCAGGGGATGTCCATGCTGCAGGTCTGGCGCGTGAAGCGGCCCAGCCCTCCAAAAAGTCGAAATATTCCCGTGCCCGTGCAGGCTCTCAGGAACTGATTATGTTTACCACCCAGCTTTCGGTTATGCTCGACAGCGGGGTGGTTCTCAGCGATGCCATCGCGGCCATTTCCGAACAGATGAAGCCCGGCGTGTTTCGACTGGTCGTCGAAGAGATCGCCGAACGCCTCAAAAACGGCGACAGTTTTTCGGTGGCGTTGTCCAACTATCCCCGTATATTCGACGCCATGTTCGTCAGTATGGTCAAGGCCTCCGAAGCCTCCGGGCGGATGTCCCACATGCTGGATGTGCTGGCCGGCTACCTCAACGCCGATGCCGACACCCGCAAGCAGGTCAAAAGCGCCATGATTTATCCGATTATCATGCTGCTGATGGCTGTGGCTGCGACCGGCTCGCTGATGTTCTTTGTGCTGCCGCGGTTTACCCGCATTTATGAATCCCGCGGCGCGGCGCTGCCGATGCTGACCCAGGCCCTGGTCAAATGCAGCAGCCTGCTGGCCGACCCGATGTTCCTGGCGACTGCGATCACGTTTGGCGTTATGGCCTTTTTCGGTTTTTCCACCTGGAAGAAGACCCCGTCGGGCCAGAAAATTACCGACTGGATGATGATTCGTACTCCCATATTTGGTACGATGTATGTCGATAGCGTCCTGACCCGCAGTATGCGTATTCTGGCGACGATGGTCAACACCGGCGTCACCCTGCTGGAGTCCATCGACGTGATGCGAACCTCCTGTGACAATTATTACTTCCGCAGCATGTGGGACAGCGTCGATGCCCGCATTCGCGACGGGTACCAGCTTTCCGACGCCATCATCATCGCACCCAATAGCCATCTGATCGCCCCGGGCATCATCCAGATGCTGCGTGCCGGCGAAAAGTCCGGCCAGATCGGCCGTGTCTGTGATAAAGTCTCCCTGTTTCTGGAAAAGAAGCTCCAGAATTCCATCCGCGCCGCCACCACAGTCATCGAACCTTTGATGATTACCGTCATGGGGTTTGTCATCGGCACCATTGCCATCGCATTGCTGCTGCCGGTTTTCCGCATTTCCAGCGTCATGGCCAAATAGAAGGTCA
>CAZKAI010000068.1:0-21266 GCA_964550565.1 uncultured Pirellulales bacterium | reverse complement strand
CGTCTACTTTCTGAAATGGGTTCGTTTCGCAGAATTATGTTTTTGACGGGATTTACAAGATAAAGGTATATATGTATGTAGGTATATAGGTATGTATGTTTGGCGTTGAATTGTGTTTTGGTGGTTATCATGTTATCCCTCCTTTCCAAGCCCTTTTTCCTTCTGCCTGTCCTTCTTGGGCAGGCCCTATATATATGTCGGATGGGGAGGAAAAGTTGCTTTTATTTTTCAAATATTTTCAAATATTAAAAGGTAAAAGAACTTAAGGACCCAAGAACCTAAGAACCTGAGAATCAAGAATACAAATCAAGTTATACGGGAGAGGGATAATCCTAAATACTAAACACTAAATCCTAAATAAATCCGACATACAAAACGAAATGGGAAAGTTCGTAGTTCATAGTTCGTGGTTTGGAGAAGATTTGAGATTTGAGATTTCAGAATAAATTGGAACCACAGATTTCTCAGATTACACGGATTGGGGATACGTAAAAATAAGAATACAAGTGTACAGGAAGACAGGAATACACATAAGGTACGCAAGTATACAGGAAAAAGGGCGGGCACGGGGGGTTGATAATACAGTTTGTGGGCAGTTCTTTGATTTCCTGCGATATCGGTTTAATGTGGATTAATTTTTTATTCTCCGCAAGTGCCGTTCAATCTGACAAAGGACCTTCAGCACGATGATGAAATAGAGTGAAACAATAAGGCCCAATATTCCAGCGACACATATTTCGAGGCTGAAGAGTGCGATATGGCTGCCACGGCTTTGCGGCAAACAAGTAATAACGCCACTGATTATCTTGCCACCTGTAAAAACAACTGCCAAACAAATTGGCAAAGATTAATATATCCGCAATTATTTCTATGGCTTGTTTTCTATCCGTCTTCATTGGAGTATTTTCTTTACTATTCACAACCGGATCGGCGTTCTCATTAAAAGCCGGAAACTCCTGCCGGCAAGTCAGGCATCGTACCTCTTCGCCATTATTGCTATCTTCAACATTGTTTTCTTCACCACAGTTTGGACATTTGACTTTCAAAATAATGCCTCATCGATATCATTTTTATGAGTCATAGACGATCCCCTTGTTCCTTCAGCTTCCGGGAGTATTACCCATTGGCTTGTCAGGGAATAGTGCAAAAAGCTATATAATTACCTTAATTATTCAGACGAGCACCTAGGAGCAGGGCCATTTGGCTGATTCCAATTTGCCAACAGGATGTTCAAATCATTGGTCGATACACGATACCTCTGTTTACCCTGAGCAGCATGGTCAAAGTCGGCACAAATTAGATAGACTGATCCTAACTTCTGGCCGGCAATTTGTTCAAAAGGCTTATTCCAGGCAGCCAAGAGGATGCTCAAGTCATTGGTCGAAACCCAGTAATTCTGCTTACCCTGAGACCAGCCATCAGCATCGCCAAGACATTGCCTTGGATTATCGATAGAACACCAGCAAGACGGCATACCAACGCTTACCCATTCGTCACATCTTGCAGAAGAGACAAAACAACAATCAATAAACGGGATACATTGGCTAATCTTCCAGCCAGCGGCGGGAGCAATAACAATGTCACCAACTACGCCACCACGCAGGGTGTCGAGTTCGATATCAAAGCAGGAATCTCTTGTACCGGTCAACTTGACAATGATGGTACCATTAGCGGCGACGCCGTTCTGATAACCAGCCGGATCAAGGAAACCAACACTAATTGAAAACGTGCTGGCCGGGAGAGTTGCAACACCAGCGGCGGCCGGATTGGCAATCGGGTGACCAACACCCACATCATAACCAGTGGGATTGCTGAAGGCATAATCAATGAACGTGTTGAACGGGGTGACGACCACATCGCCACTGGCGTGGACAGTGGCATCACCGCTTGTTCGGGTCAGCTTCAGAGCCAGACCGCGGAGAACTTCACGGGAAGCCAAATTGTAATCGATTTTCAGTACACCGAATTCCGGATTTGAAGCCGTAAAGGTAACGGCCATAGCCGGGGGAACAAGGATTAAAACGAGAAGCATTACAAGTTTTTTTTTCATATAGCACCTTCTTTATTTATTATTCCCCTCTTTATTATTTTGATTATGTCATTATATCAAACAGGAGTATCAATTTCAAGTGCGGAAATTACGTATTTTGTTATTATAATTTATATCATAGCTTGTTTTATGTGAATAGACTATGCAATCCCCCTAATTTAATTTCCCAATGTATTCTATTAAATATATACCTTTATTTACTCTTTATATTCAAATCACAATTTCCACTATTTTGATCCTTTTAATCTTACTATTTGGCTAAAATTTTCTAAAAATAAACTTAACATGGAATTCAATAAGCGACATATCTATTCTCTTATAAGAATACAGGAAAAGGGCAACCACGGGGGGATTGCCCCTACTGTTGGATTAGCACGGGGTGGGAATCAAGAAGACAGGGAGACAGTAATATAAGTGTACAGGAATACAAATAAGGTATACAGGTATGTCAGTATACAAGTATACAGGAAAAAGGGCGGGCACGGGGGCCTGCCCCTACCTATGGATTGGGCGGGGGCAATGTTGTGCTGCTTATTTGAGCTGGGTGTCGGTGACGTGTTTTTCCTTATACGGGAAGTGTTTGTCGAAGGCTTCGAGTTCCTGATTGTCTATCTCGAAAACGCGGTCTGCGTAAAATTTGCCCGCGATTCCCTGGAGGGCGCCGTCATATAATTCCAGCGCCATGAAGGCATCGAAATTGTCGCCGGTCGGGGTGGTAATGCCGTACTGTTGGGCGTTAACAAAACCGAAACGGTGGTAGTATGCCGGGCTGCCGTAAATAATGACGGCCCTGAATCCAAGTGCTTTTGCTTTTTGGATGGAGGCGGTCATGAGCTGCGAGCCGATGCCTTTTTTCTGGCAGGAAGGCAGTACGCCAATCGGTCCCATGCACAAGACCTCGAATTCCTGATTTTGAGCATTGACTACTTTGGCCCTGGAGTAAATGATATTGCCGACGACGGTATCGCCATCGCAGGCCACGAGGCTCAGTTCCCTGACAAAGGCGGGCACGTCTCTGATTTTGTGAACGATCAAATGCTCGCTGCATCCGGGGTGATATAAATCCCAGAATGCTTCGCGCGTCAAATGCTCGACAGGGCTGTAATCCCGGGCCTCTTCCAATCGGATTGAAATCGTCATTACTATCCTCGTTTAAGCTCTTTGTCTGTTTCAGATATTCTCTGAATATTATCCATTGTTTGTCGGAATAATCAAGAATGATTCGGGGAAAAATCACGCGAGCCCCCCTGCTGCATAAAATAACAAAAAAAGGTACTGCACCCATTCGAATGCAGTACCTTGCCATCTTATCGCGATAAAATGTCAAAAAGTAAAAAGCTTAAGCCTGACGTTTCCGCAGCAACAGTGCACCCAGACCCACCAAAACCATGGTTGCGGGTTCGGGTATGATCTGGACGTTATCGACTACCGGCCATTCTGCACCGCTGTCAAACATAAGGAAGAGCTCGGTTCCCGCGGGGACTCCGACGCTTAACGCAGCTGTATCGGTGAACATTACACCACCGCCCAGACTAGCAGGTGTGGTATACGATGCCGTGTCGAGCAGGGTGAGGCCAGCGGCACGGATATCGATACCGTCACCCCCGACAAACACGCCATTGCCGGCATAGAGGGAGACAACTACAGTATCAATTCTTCCTGCGCCGGTGTCATTGGGCTGACCCCAGTCGAACTTGACACCGATCGAAGCCTCACCGGCCGAAAGACCGATACTCTGATAGAGATACCCAGCTCCCATGCCACTTAAGACCACTTGATTGGTTCCGTTTGTTGTGATCCAGGAAGCATTGGTCTGCCATGCACCTTCCCAAAAACCGCCGGTGTTATTGTCATACCAGCCGGTGACGTCGGGAATGTTTTCTCCGCCGCCGGTTTCAAAGTCGCCATTGGTGATCGACAATGCCTGTGCCATGGATACCAGGCACATACACATTAGTGCCAACATTACTTTTTTCATCATTTGATCCTCCACAACATTAATGTTTGATTTTACTGCATTCACACACGATGACGCACTCGAGTAATTATGCTGACTTGATTTCACTCTCCTTTCCGCAGCATTTTTCCCTGTTATTCAAATACAGGTTTCCGGACACCCTGCCGGATGTCCGGAAACCATGATATCACAAAATTACAAATAAACCACATTATTCGACAGGATAAATACGGAAGCTGTCCAGCCATTCGGAAGCAAACATCGCAAAGTCTGCCAGGTCCACCTGACAATTGTTGTCGAAGTCATAGGCCAGGTTGTTCAGTTCGTTGTTGCAGACCCAGTCGCCTTTGACGCCCAGATAATCCTGAGCAATCTGTTCGGTGGTGCGGGCATAACTGTAGATTTTCAGATTGTCGATCTGGCCGTTAAAATACGGGTCCGCGGCAAACTGACTCTTGGCAATGTAATTCAATGCGGGTTTGAAATCCAGCGGGTCGGCCGTTACGGCGGTATTGGAGGCCTTCAGTTCGCCATTGACATACAGGCGGCCTGTATCGCCTTCCAGAGTTACCGTCAGCCAGACCCATTCGCCGGTGGCCAGCGTCGAGCCGGCGGTCTGGACGATCTGCTCGCCACCGCCATTCTGGACGACAAAACGCAGCGCGGTTCCGGCCGCATTGGGCGACAGGAACATGTACTGGGTCGTATCATTGCCGAAATCGAAAATACGCTGCCAGCTTGTGCCGCCATTCCAGAAGACCCAGGCGGAAATGGTCAGGTCTTCATAGTCCACGATGCCCGCATCCAGTTGTGCAATCTGGGCCCAGGCATTATTGGGGTCGTTGACATTGCTGTTATTGAACAGCAGGCTGCTGCCGCCGATTTCCGGCACTCCTGCAGCCAGTGTCGGAATATCCGAACCTGCATCGTCACTGAGCAGTGCCATATCTGCGCCATCGACGATATCCAGGCAGAAGCTGCTGCCTTCAACGACATCGATGGAATCCAGTGGATAGTCATTGACCAGGCGTCGGGTCATCAGACGGCCTGCGCCCTCTCCTGTTACCGCATCGATACTGGAATCCGAACCGGCCAGGTTGGTTCCTATGCAATAGTAACGTCCTTCATCGGCCTGCATGGCGCCCAGAATCGTCAGGGTATCCGTTTGGGTTCCGGCATACTCCGCACCATCGGTTAACTTCACATCCGGACTGCCGACTTTGTACCACTGGTAGTTTGCAACATTCAGGGCCATGACGGACATCACAACATTGACCGAGCCATCCCCTTCAACGGCCACATAGGCAGGTGCAACCGGATCGACAACCGGGGTTTCAGGGGCGGTCGTAAACCGCCATACCGGACCGGTAATGAGCTCATAGTCGGTCGCTCCGGGTGCGTCATTGGGATCATAGGCATCCACCCGCCAATAATAGGTTGTGTTGTAAGCCAGGGTGCCCGGATCATAAGACAAGGTTGTCGCGGGAGCCATGGAAAGCTTTTTATACTGCGGCTTTGAGGTCAGGTTGGGTTCATTTTCAGTTCCAAAATACAGGTCGAACGCAGTGATGCCGTCGCCGAGAATCGTCCATGTCAGATCCGCATTAACGGAAACCAGCGTGGCACCGTTTGCGGGAGCAAGATAGGTAAAACTGTCAATCATATCCACGATGAATTTATGATCGCCATCGCGAATCACATTCATTGTGTTGCTGTTGGTCCTTGCGGCGGTACCGGTTGTGTAAGCCGTGCCTCCCGGATACGATGCGGCACCATCCTGACCGGCGGTTTCAAAGAAGAAGGTTCCGGTGGGCACTGTCACATCAAAACCATAGACGGTCGAGGGATTCAATATGACCGGGGTATCCAGCTTGAAATAAATCCACGTTCCGGTGCCCTGCCCGGGTCCCTGCGCAAAAACACCGGGTTCGGTTCCTGTGGTGGTATAGTTTTCCACCCGCATGGCAAATCCCGCCGTGCCTGCTTTGGAGGGGTCCGTGACACGAATCGTCAGAACTGCGCCGGCATTGTCCGTATCGGACCAGCTTGGATCGGAGGTATAGGTAACATGCCTGAGCCAGAAGCCCTGCATATAATATCCCGCAGAAGACGATCCTGTCGTAAAGGTCTGTCCGAGGCCTGCCCTGTCATGGGCCACATAGGTCGCAGCGTCCGGGCCATAGGGGTCCCCGGCAACACCTTCCACATTGGTGTCATCATTTGCGGATTCACCTAAAAATGTCACATCATTCGATCCGATCGTCGGATCAGCGGTTTGCAGGGTCAACGTTGCGGCCTGCAGCATACCGGCCAGGCAGCACATTACCCAAAACATCATCATTCTTCTCATTTTTGTTCTCCTCGAAATAATAGTTGACTCGTTAGATTTGAGATTACCAAACTATATCTGTACGCGACAGCACCCTCCTTTCATTGACGACTGGATGCTTATGTCTGATCATTCCCATTTCCACCACCTGCACCTGCCAATATCACATGATTGCCGGCCGCCGGATATTCGTCCACAGGATTTGCGGCCGAATCCAAGACTCCGTATTTACTCCATCACCAGGACCGGTTCGACGAAAACACACCAGTCACAGGTAATGGACCGTTTATATGCCTGAGGGATATCCACATCACCGCCATCAGTCGTCACCAGGGTCAGAAAACGGTCTGAATCCCTGATTTCCACGGCGATATCCTGTAAAACACCTTTTTGCCTGACGTGCCTGATGCAATATCTGATTTGACCATCAATCAGGACCCAGAACCCCGCATTGCAGGGATATGGTTCCTGCAAGTCAGCAATGCCGGCTCTGGATATAAACCGCGTTATTCGGTTATCGGGATAAAGAGCACGGATTGCGTCCAGATCCAATGTTATGCCAATATTGGCATGCATGACAATACACGGGCGGCCGGAGTCGCCGAAGACCTGCCCGTCAAACTGGATGGTCCCCTGCCGAATGCTCGTCCTGAATATCTCTGCCTGCGGATTGGCAATCAGGTCGGTATGAGTAACGCCGCTTGTGGGCGGGCATTCCCGGAATATATCGCCGCGGGAGCTGACCACCTGCTCGGTGTCGCCATCAGGCACAAAGACGCCATCCACGAATGCATTCTGTGACACGGGATGAAACGCATTTGGCACCGTGCAATCAATCTGCGGCATGGCCTGCATGAATCCGGAGGATGGATCAATCCGGACCGTGGAACGTCCCGCCTCCAGCCCATTTGAGCCGCCGACTATATCCGTCAGATTGAGCCCCTGCCCCCGCCAGATGAGATTCGTTTTGGAGTCGATGGCCCTGACAAAACCGTTTTTTTTCAAATGAATATCGCGAGCCTGTCCCTCTGCGCTGATTTCGCGGGCCTGCCCGCCGATGACGCCGATATTCTGAATGCTATTATTCACGGTGGCCGTCGCGGTGGTTTTGCCTTTGAAGACATGCAGTTCGGTTTTGTTCAGGGTGTCGGCATACACCCCGAATTCCGTCCCCAGGTCCACGATTTTCGTATTGCGTGTGAGGACGGAAAAGCCCTTGCCGGCCTCCGAAACCCGGGCGAAAAGACGTCCATGGTTCAGACGGATGGCATCGGACGATTGAATCTGGTATTCGGCGGGGGCTTCGATCAGGACTTCGACATCGTTATCGTAGAGCAATTTTACGACGCCCTGGGTCAGGATTACAGGAGGCTGTGCGGTCTGAAAACGCATCCCCGGTGACAGTATGGTATCGGCATTCGAGCTCCGAGCGTCCACTGCATCGGTCAGTGTGGCAACTTCCATGGCGACGGGCTTGACATAGATATAAATCAGTACCATCAATAACGCCGCACAGGACACCAGCACGGTCATCAGCGGGGTCTTGCTGATTTTGGGGGCGCGGGCCTGTTCGATTCCGGCGGCCGGTTCGGGATGGTCCTCGTTATCGTTTTTAGGAATCTCAACGCCGGGGGCGGTCATTTCGTATTCGGCAAATTCCTGCAATGAAAGAACACTGTCTGATGAGCACTCATGACCGCGTTCTCGAAGCAGCGGACCGGTTTTTGAAAAGGCAAAATGCAATCTGACGCAGGATACATAATATGCGGCACACTGGGGATCGGCGGCAAGGAGCTGATTGAGCCGCTGTATCTCGGCCTGGGCAATCGTCCCTTCGAGGGATTTATTGACCAGTTCATGAATCAGCAATTCGGCAGTTTTATCCATTATTACCGCTCCCACGCTTTGAGAGTCTGGGATGTGCATTCATGAAGTGAGTGCTGGATCCGGGACAGCATCCTGTAGGTATCCCGAATGGAGCGACCGATTTTTTGGGAAATCTCATGCACTTTGAAATTCTGCTCATATTTGAGCAGCAATAACTGCCTGCTCTGAGTGCCTAATTTCTCAAAACAATGCAATAGAGCATCAATATACGAATTTGTTTTACAGGTATCCGAATCGGCAACCTGCTTCGATATGGCTTCGATGGCATCACTGTCAAAACGGATCACGCCGGCCTGCTGGCTTTCGTGGAATTTGTAGAGGTTATATCTGGCAATTTTGATCCCCCAGGCCGCAAAATTGGTTCCGGGTTCAAATTCATCAAACTTGCGCCACATGATAATCATGGTTTCCTGGAGAATGTCTTCGGCCCTGGCAAAATTGGGCAGGAATGTCAGGATAAAACCGAAAATGCGGTCCTCACTGGTCCTGAATAGATTCAGGAATTCCTCATATTTCGATATATTCCGGCTGTTTTCAGCACTACTCATCATCTCTCCTCATCGGCTTATTGGATATCCCTGCCGAAGCTGATTTTGTGCCAAAATATTTTTGATTTTTTAAATTATATCAGAAATCGGCGACGTAACAAAGATTCAAATATCTTTCAGTCCGGTTATGCTCGCCATACATTCCTTAAAGGAAATGATGTTGGCCGGATTATTTATTTGAAGGGGATTTCATAAAAACCCCCGGGCAGGGTCCATTTTGGGCCTGTTAAAATCATTGCAGATGGTAACTTCAAATCGCTTGCCCGTGATACCAAGCGGGTATATAATCAAGGGCCGGGGTTGGGTGCCCCGATTGATGGCTGTCTGGGTAATCGCCGGGCGGCATCAGAAAAAACCAAGACTAAACAAGACAGAAAGAAGCTGAACCCCCGACAGTATGGCAACCGAAAATCAAAATCATCAGGCATCTTCACCAGCAGTCCCCCCTACTTTGCCGCATCGAAAGTCAATCCACCCTCTGCTTTGTGTATTCACGAAATTATGTATCGGGTATGTCATGCTTGGCGGGCTGACTCTGGCCGGGGTCATGATAACCGACACGACGGCAGCCGAGTGGGTCAATGCCCTGCATGCCGCAAAGACTCAGCTTTTGGAACAGTCCAATGCTCAGACAGCGGACGCACTGAGGACATGGCGCCACCTGGAACGGCGATTTCCGCTGGCCTGTGACTGGATGCTTCAGGATGGGCTGGATGAGCCGCTATGGGCACATGTGCCGGCCGGCGGCCAGGGCGGATCGCAGCAAACCGCATTGATCGGCGATAAGATGGTCACACTGCTGACGACGATCAATCCCGAGCGATGGGTTCAAATGACCCGGCGTGTCCTGGCCGAACTCGGTAATGAAGGGACAACGCTGGAGCAGCAATTGACGGATGCCGCCGCAGGCAAAGACGAGGCCAAACTGGCGGCGGTGTATCTTAACGCCTGCCAGGCAAGGCGGGCGAAACGGCTGGCGCCGCTGTTTGAGAAGAAACCACAGGGCATTGTTTTTGCACGTCATTATAATATGGGCGGTTCGCATTATGCCTACACGGAAGGCCTGAGCGATGCACAGTCAGAACGGCTGTTTCTGCCCGGCTCTCAGTTGTGCCTGCTGCGGATGGAGGGTTTGTATGGAGTTGTTGAAACACTTCTGGACGCTGCCGCCGGCGTCATTCGCGACGCAGATACCTCCTGGGACGGCAAGCAAATCCTGTTTTCGTGGAAAAAATCCGACCGAGAGGATGACTACGGGCTGTATCTCATGGATGCGGATACTCGCAAGGTCACGACGATTACACATGACCTGGGGCACGCCGATTATGAGGGGGTGTTTCTGCCCAACGGCGACATTCTGTTCAACTCCACACGGTGCGTGCAGATTGTGGATTGCTGGTGGACGGAGGTATCGAACTTGTACACCTGCGGGGCGGATGGGCGGTTTTTGCGGCGGCTTGGTTTTGACCAAGTGCATACCAATTACCCCACGGTCACGGAGGACGGACGGATTCTTTATACACGATGGGAATATAATGACCGCGGGCAGATTTTTCCGCAGAGTCTTTTCCAGATGTTTCCTGACGGGACGGCTCAGACGGCCTTCTACGGGAATAACTCCTGGTTTCCGACTACGATTATTCACGCCCGAAACATCCCGGGCACACAGAAAGTGATGGCGGTTTTTACCGGGCATCATTCCCTGCAGGCGGGCAAACTGGGGGTGCTTGATCCCGGACGGGGACGGCAGGAAAATCAAGGGGCTCAACTGGTCGCGCCGGTGCGCGAAACGCCGGCTGAACGCATCGACGCATACGGTCAGGATGGTGATTTATTCATGTATCCCTGGCCGCTGGACGAGCGGCATTTTCTGGTCAGTTATGCACCGCGGGGCTGGGAAGACAACGAGCTGGGGCGATATCGCACCGTTTTTGGTTTATACCTGATGGACATGGACGGGCAACGTGAGTTGCTGGATATTGACACGGACAAGGGGATTTCGGCCGGACGCATGGCCGTCCTGGGAGAGCGGCCGCGACCGCATGTCAGACCCAGTGCTGTCGATTATCAAAAAACGACAGGTATTTACTATATTCAGGATGTCTATGAGGGGCCGGGCTTGAAAGGCGTGGCCCGGGGGACGATTCGGAATCTGCGTATTGTCGCTCTGGAGTATCGCCCGGCGGGCATTGGCAGCAATTCAAACCATGGCCCGGCCGGTGGTGCGTTGAGCAGTACACCGGTTTCGGTTTTCGGCTGCTGGGATGTCAAGACCGTTCTGGGACAGGCACAAGTGCATGATGACGGCTCGGCGATGTTTGAAGTGCCGGCCCGTACGCCGGTGTATTTTCAGGCCCTGGACGCCAAAGGCTATGCGGTTCAGACGATGCGGTCCTGGTCCACGCTGCAGCCGGGAGAGATGTCGTCCTGCATCGGCTGTCACAGCGAAAACAAGCAGGCCGCCCCATCCTTGCACAAAGCCAGTCAGGCTATGCGTGCCGGGGCGCAGCCACTCAAGCCGACAGATGGCCCGGTGGAAGGATTCAGCTTCATCAAGCGCGTTCAGCCGATTCTGGACCGATCTTGTATTTCCTGTCACAGTGATCGCACAGACTCCCGATTTGCAAATAATCCCCTGATGCGAATGACCGAACAGTCAAAACCGGAAACGAAGCAGGCCGGGAAACGGAAAGCCTTCAGCTTATTGAGCACGCCCAATCACGACCCGGATGCACAACGTTACTGGAGCGATGCGTATCTGGCGCTGATAGGCCCTTCGATGAATGCATTCCGTGCGCCAACGGAAGGCCCGGCACGCTGGATTCATCCGCAGTCCGAGCCATCGATACAGCCGCCCTACTCGGCCGGGGCCGCCATAAGCCCGTTAATCAAGATGCTGGAAAAGAGGCATCATGGCCTTTCTCTGCCGGCCAGTGAGCTGCAGACCATCGCCCTGTGGATTGATCTGGGGGTTCCCTATTGCGGCGATTATACGGAAGCCAATGCCTGGTCGGAGGAGGATAAGAACAAGTATAAACATTACCTTGAGAAACGGCAAGCCATGGAACAGATTGAACGCGATAACATTCAGGCCTTCATCCAGAGCCGCAGTCAAAAGTAAGGGGCCGGGATATGCATGCACAGACGCACTTTTCAAAAACCATTCGCCTTGTCGGCTTGAACTGCACGGCATTGGCTATCCTTGCGGCGATTTGGGCGGCAGTTGGCCGTGCCGATTCTCCCGTACCCAGTCAACAAGCCGCGACTCCACTGAGCATTGAAGGGCTGACGCTGGGTAAGGATTATCCTTATCGGTCTCCATTGGATGTAGCGATATCGTCTAAAGACAATCTGATCTACACAGCACAGCATACAGGACAGTGTGTGGATATCGTCAGCCTTGAGTCCAAAGCGATTGTGCATTCCATACCGCTGGACGGGGCGCCTTCGGGTCTGGCACTGGATGAAACACACAACCGTCTGTATGTCACGTATGGTCAGAATCCCGGCCATGTCGCAATCATCGACACACAGAGTAAAAAAATCGCTGCGACAGTCCCGGCGGGATTTGCCCCGATCGCCCCTGTTGTCTGTGCCGATGGCCAGAGCCTTTATGTCTGCAATCGATTTGATCACGAGGTTGCCGCGTATGACCTCAAGACCCACCAAGTCCGATCGCGCGTTTCCGTCGCCCGCGAGCCGATTGGTACAGCTTTAACTCCGGACAATACCCTGCTGATTGTCGCTCATCATCTTCCTGCACAGGCAGCTAACAAAGACCAGGTGGCGGCAGCGGTCGATATCATCGATACGGCAGCGTTTAAGGCAGTCGCCACGATCCAACTGCCCAACGGCTCAACGGGAGTGCGCGATGTCTGCGTGTCGCCGGATGGGCACTATGCGTATATTCCTCATACGCTGGCCCGCTTTGGGGTGCCGACGACACAGGTGGATCGCGGCTGGATGAATACCAGCGCCCTGAGCATCATCGATTTGAGCAAACGGACCTGGCTAACCACGGTTTTGCTGGATGAGGCGGACCTGGGCGCGGCCAACCCGTGGGCGGCGGCATGTTCGGAAGACGGACGTTGGCTGGCGATTACCCACTCGGGCACTCATGAAATAAGCCTCATCGACCGACAGGCCCTGCATGACAGGATTGATCGTGTTGCCGCCGGCCAAAAGGTCAGCGAAGTCTCTGTCAGTTTAACCACGATTCCAAACGACCTGGCTTTTCTTGCCGGATTGCGACGGCGGGTCCGCCTGCCGGGCTGCGGCCCGCGAGGGGTGTTCATTTCGGGCAAAACCGTCATTGCGGCGGAATATTTCAGCGACAGCCTGGCACTGGTGGAATTGACTGAAGCGGTCGGTCCATCCGTCCAATCCATTCCCTTGGGCAAGCCGGGCGATCTGTCCGAGATCCGGCGCGGGGAGATCGCCTTCCATGATGCGGCCCTGTGTTTTCAGCGGTGGCAAAGCTGTGCCAGTTGTCATCCGGATGCCCGTGCGGACGCACTGAACTGGGACCTCCTGAATGACGGTATCGGCAATCCCAAAAACAGCCGGAGTATGCTGTTTTCACACGCTATAACGCCGGTGATGATATCCGGTATTCGTCCGAACGCCGAAACTGCGGTGCGTGCGGGTTTCCGCTTTATTCAATTTGCGTCGGTGCCCGAAGAGACCGCTTCAAGTGTAGATGCCTATCTGAAGGCATTGAGGCCGATTCCCGGCAAGGGGGTGAATGGACAGGAATCCAGTGCCGCGGTGCTCCGCGGGAAGCAGCTTTTTGCCAAGGCGCAGTGCAGCAGTTGTCATACGGGCGACTATTACACGGATGGCAAGCTGTATGATGTCGGGATGGGGCCGGACGAGCGAGGCATTCGTCAATTCGTCACCCCGCCGCTGGCTGAGGTTTGGCGAACGGCGCCCTATCTGTATGACGGCCGTGCCGAGAGCATCTGGGAGGTGCTGACGACGTATAATCGCGGCGATACCCACGGCAAGACCTCCGACCTGTCGGACCAGGATATTAACGATCTGGCAGCTTATATTTTGTCGCTTTGACCGTTTGCACCTGTTTATAACGAGGCAATTTTTAAAGGTGTGCTGCGGATTTTATGTATGGATGTGTAAACACGAAACATTTTTTCTGAGGAATGATTATGAGTCAACCATGCTTTGATTACATCGACCAAAACCAGGGCCGGTTCCTGGATGAACTCCGGCAGTTTCTGATGTTTCCGTCCATCAGTGCCGACAGCAGGCACAAAGAGGATGTGAGCCACTGTGCCCAATGGCTGGTGGAGCATTTGAAACAGCTCGGGCTGGAATCACGTTTGATTCCGACCCAGGGACATCCGATTGTATGGGCCCGGTGCAAGGGGCAATCGGACAAAAAACTGATTATTTACGGGCATTACGACGTGCAGCCGGTTGACCCTGTCGACCCATGGCAAACCGATCCTTTCATGCCATCGATTCGCAACGGTTTTATGTATGCCCGGGGGGCATCGGACGACAAAGGCCAGTTGTTTGCGCATATTAAAGGCGTCGAAAGCCTGTTAAAGACCCGCGGCGGCCTGCCGTGCGAGGTGGTGTTTCTCTTTGAAGGCGAGGAAGAGTGCGGCGGCAAGAGTCTGGAGCACTATATTCAACAGGAAAAAGCCAATCTGGCCGCGGATGCGGTGATTGTTTCGGATACGTCGCTGTATGATGAGGCTACGCCGGCCATAACCTATGGACTCAGGGGCATGGCGGCGCTGGATGTCAAGGTCACGACCGCGGCCCATGCTCTGCATTCCGGTTCTTATGGCGGAGCAGTGGGTAATGCCGTCAAGGCTCTATCATACATCATTTCCCGTTGCAGCGGGCCGGATGGGGTCGTTCAAATCCCCGGCTTTTATGAGGGGGTCAGGCTGCTGGCGGATTGGGAGCGGGATAATATCCGCCGGCTTAATTATGAAGATGACAAGCTGATGGCCGAGGTGGGCTCGAAAATTCCGTTTGGCGAAGCAGGCTATTCCACGCTGGAACGCATGTGGGCCAGACCGACCTTTGAAGTCAATGGCATATCCGGCGGCTATGCAGGTGAAGGCTTCAAAACCATTATTCCTTCGTGTGCCACGGCAAAGATTTCAATGCGGCTGGTTCCCGACCAGAATCCCCACACGGTTGTTGAGCTTGCCAAAAAATATTTAAAATCCATCTGTCCTCCATACGCGGATATCGATGTGGTGCCATTGTCCGCCGCGGAACCGGTTATTTTTGATGTCGAAAATCCCATGATTCAGGCGGGACGGCAAGCCCTTCAATACGGATTTAATGCGGAACCTGTCTATATCCGATGCGGAGGCTCTATTCCGGTGGTCACTGCATTCTGGAAAGAACTGAGAAAGCCCGTTGTGCTGATGGGGTTTGGACTGGATTCCGACGGGGCTCATTCTGTGAACGAGCGATTTAAAATTGACAATTTCATTCGCGGAGCCAAAAGTTCGGCCTATCTGCTGTCAAATCTGTGAATAAAACCCATAGATGATGTATAATTTCTATTAATCGGAAGACAACTTGTTTTTAAGGCAGTTTTGTACAATACATACAATACTATAGCTTTTATACACATTATCTCATCATTACGGTATACGATTTCTCTGTTTTGATTGTCGCAGTCTATCGGGTCTATTTTTAACATAAAAAACTTTTTCTGCTAAGCATCGACCTATCCATGTTTTATAAACTAAATGTTCGGGTGTACTTGAAATCCACTCTGTGGCCAGTAAAATACTCAGACGCTAATGGGTTTGTCCGACTGCACTGACGGGTTTTATACATACAGGCAAATCCTTAAGCGTATATATAATAATGGAGATACAACCGATGGTTGCAGACAATTGCGCCAGTCCATATATAACTAAAACATGGAGTCGGCCCGGAAATTGGGAGGCGGTTCGGCGGACATTACTCGATAAGCGAATCTGTGATTTGCGGCTTCGCATCAAGGGGTCGCCTCTTGAGCCGTTTATCCGGCAGCTTGAGCTGGAATTGCCGGCCAAGAATATAAGCTTTGTGCCGGATTTCTATCTGACGGATTCCTGGGGTTGTCCGGACAAGGTCCCTGTTGTCGGCATTCCTTTTTACCTGTCCAGCGGCCTGCTGGGGCGTATTGAGAAAGAGCAGACTGGAGAGCTGGAAGACAGCCGGACTATCATGCAGCTTTTACGGCACGAGGCCGGGCACGCCATCAACTATGCCTTCCGGCTGTGGGAAGAGCCAGGCTGGCAGGAGACCTTTGGCCGTTTTTCCAAACCCTACCGGGAGGTCTTTTCGCCTAATCCATGGAGCCGCAGGTTTGTTCGGCATATCTGCAGTTACGCATACGGATACACGTATGCCCAGAAACATCCGGATGATGATTTTGCAGAGACCTTTGCCGTCTGGCTGACGCCGCGATCCAACTGGCGGCGCAAATATCGGGACTGGCCGGCCATTGAGAAATTGAAGTATGTCAATCGCCTGATGCGGACTATCGGCGAGCATAAGCCCAAGTGCAAGAGCAGAAAGCGCCTGCTGCCGTTATCCGAACTGACCATGACACTGGGTGAGTATTATCAACGACGAATCAGGGAATACGGAAAGACGAGCTGACGGGACAAGGGACGCGTTTTCCGTACAGGGGGAAGACTTGTCCGACAGCTCTGCGGTGCATCAGAAGGACCGCTCTTACTGCACACCCACCAATGACTGCATGGGGGCGCTGCCTGTGTGAGGTGCATCTTCCATGGCAGCGTCAATGACCATTTGCAGCAATTCAGGATAACTGATGCCGGCTTTTTTGGCAGCCCTCGCCAATCCGATATCATGCTCCAGAGAGGCATTGCAATTGACTTCCAGGACTCTGGGAACACCTTCTTCATCCAGCCGGATATCGACACGACCGTAGCCCCAGGCCCCGACCGCGCGAAAGGCGCGAAGAGCAATATCGTAGAGCTGTTCAGCCAACTGGGGCTCTACCTCCGTCGGACAAAGGATGGATGTTTTCTTGTATTCGGTAGTATTTTCAAGCCACTTGGCGGCATACGACATAATCGGAGGGATTTCCGGCGGCATGTCGTGATAGCACACTTCGGCCAGGGGCATCCGCCGCAGGCGTTTTCCGCCCACGATACCCACATTGAACTCTCGGCCCGGCAGGAAACACTGAACGATGGCGGGCTGTTTGAATTCCTGCAGCACATGGCGTACCTGATTGCGAAGGGCGGTCTTTGTTCGCACTACTGAATTTCGATTCAGGCCAATCCCCGCATCTTCATGGCAAGGCTGAACGATCAGCGGAAACCGCCATTCGTGCCGGTCCACTTCGCTGACTTTTTCCAGCACCTCGGTACAGGGTGGAATCGGAATTCCCAGTCCCTGGAGGAGCCTGGATGTGGTGTGCTTGTAGCGGCTTAAGCCAAGCGCTAGTGCCGGAGAGCCGGTGACACGGAACCCCATCATCTGCACGATGGCAGCAAACAGCATCTCATCGAAGACGCCGTGCACCACGTCATCGTATTGGTTGAATACCACATCGGGATTGAGACGAAGCAGTTTGCGATGAAACACAAAAAGATCATCAGCTAACGGCAGGATAGTAACCCGATGGCCCAAAGACCTCATCGCCCGGCTCATGTGGCGGATCATTTTGAGCAAGTCCGCCATGCTGCCCCGATCTTCCGGGGTCTCCGGCACCAGCCCGGAGGCGGCATTATATACCAGTGCTATATGAAGAGGCTTGCGAGATCGTTTGGATCGGACACCCATTATTTGCTTTCTTGCCCGGGGCTGGCCATCCCAGGTCATCTGGCCTCGGCAAAAACCGAGAGAATTATCATAACATCCGAATCAGTCATGAATGAAGGCCCACTGGAAAAACACGGCACGATCATAGCCGCTGTTTCCAGGACAACATCGCCTATCGAAGATAATTATATACAAAAAGGCATCGTTGTCAACAGGACTTATTCAAGAGGGTACATCTCCACATACTCCAGTCGGCCGCATCCTGTCATGATTACACACAGGCACCAACAGGTTCCTGTGCTTGAACCAGCGATCTGGCATGCGTCCATGCCGCACGGAAAACAGATAATCCAAAGAGCCGGATTTCAAAGCTCTTTGTGACCTTTGGACGCCCCTTATGGAATCCCTGGCAAGCGCTTTGCTTTCTGTCAATTCTCCGTTTGAATCATAAGGGCATCGCTGCCGGCTGGTAAAAGAGAAAGTCCTGCTACGGTGCCGGTTTGATGATCTGGTAATTGCCGCTGAGGTGCATCAGGCTGAACAGATACAGAAAACCATCGTAATAGGGGTCGAAGTAGCCGTCCTTGTAAGGTTCCAGCTTCGCATTCCAGATGGCATCGACAAATTTCCAGCTTTTTGGCTGGGTGCCCATGATGGAGGCTGCGGCCGTTGTACTGACCCAGCCCAGTGAATGGCGCAGCGTGCGATATCCGCCGGCGCCCATGATATTTTCGCGGGGCGTTCCGTCCACATTGAACTGATCCTCAAACGTGTCAATGCCCCGGGCGAACAGAAAGTTCTGAATGCGTCTGCAATACTCCTGCTGCCAGGAATTGTCTTTGGCATACCAGGAATAGTCCATGGCAATATTCATGGGGACCCGCCAGGAATCGAAACCGAATGCACTCATTCTCCCCGGAAGAGGCGTGCCGTCGAAGTTCGCATAGTCCGGGGTCAGACCCGTTTCCGGGTGACAGGCTTTATGCAGAAACTGCCTGGAAATTTCGGCACACTCGCGATAAAACGCTTCATGGCCATCTTTGGCGTACTCGGCCCAGATTTCAAAAAAGGCCGGTACATGGTAAGACGGGTCCGTCCAATTGTACCCTCGGCCTTCGGGAACAAAGGTAATCATTTTGTGTTCGGTGTTGATGATGTTTCGGATGCCGCCGGTGCCATCCTTGCTCCACATGGCATCGAGGATGCGCCGGGCCTGGGCATAATAGTCGATGCCCGTATCATTGCCCCAGCGATTTGAGGCAAACAACAGCGCGGTCACGAAGTATAATTCACCGTCCGATGCGGAGCCCGGTGAATTTTGTCGTCCTGTTTTGGGGTCCACCGACCAGGCAAAATAGGCCTCTCGCGGGCCTTCCTGGTGCTGCATATATTTAACAGTCCAGCGCCACAGGCGGTCGAAGACCTCCTTTTTGTTCAATTGCACCGCCACCATCATACCGTAGGAAAGGCCCTCGGTGCGTGCGTCGCGGTTCTTGATGTCGGACACATAGGCCATATCGTCGCCCACCTCAAAATAAACCCGGTTGGGGCCTTCAAAGAGATCATGATAAGCCTTCGCCAGCTTGGCATCAATGTCCTGCTGTTTATACCCGGCCTCCAGGAATACATTGCGATACTTCCCGGTTTCCCATGCGCCTTTATCCCAGGGTTTCATCGTTCCGCGGGGATCACTGACATCCTCAATACCGATTGGGTTGGAAGCACCTGCCGCGGCACAACCTAATGTCACGAACATCATGATATACATTGCTTTCTTCATTGATCTGATCCTTTCTGAACTGGTGTTAACGCACACATCAAGCCTGTATGAAATCCCGATAGCTGAACACGGGAACTAATTTGCCTGAGACGGCACTTTCAGGACAGCATCCAATGCCGGTTTGGGTTGTCTTTTTCGATCGAACAATAAAGGGTAATTAGTCCTTCCCGGGACCGGATAATCGTTCTTCCATGACATGTCATCGTGGACACCCCAGAGCGTGACGCGATCGATTTTGTCCCGTTTCCGGTAAAATATCCCAAATAATTCAGCATACCGATCGGCAAGCTGCTGCTGCACGGCGTCGGGAAGTCCCCGGGCATAGGGGTCCAGATAGGTCTTGAATTCTTCGAGCTGAAATTGCGGATCAGCCATAACCTGGCCTATGACCTGCCCTTCCCGGGTCAACGGCAAGACGTCGATATCCAGCTCGGTAATCATGACTTTTACTCCCAGAGCAGCATACGCATCGATCGCCGCTTCAATGTATTCGGTTTTGGGATAGTTCAGTCCCCAGTGGCCCTGGATGCCGATGCCGTCAATCCGAATCCCTTCGGCCTGCAGCATCTTGACCATTCGTACGATACCATCTCTTTTGGCCGGTCGCCAGGCATTAAAATCATTGTAATAGAGCTCCGCATCCGGTGCATATTCGGCGGCAAACCGGAATGCCAGTTTAACCATCTCATCCCCATTGCCGATGGTCTTGACCCACGCGGTGGAGCGATAGGAGCCGTCGTTATCAATAACCTCATTGACCACATCCCATGCGTCAACCCGGCCCGCATAGCGCCCTGCCACGGCCTGGATATGACTGCGCATACGCTCAATCTGGGCCTGCCGGGTATTGGGATTGCCGTCGGCATCCTGAAAAAACCACAGGGGTGTCTGATTATGCCAGATCAGGGTGTGACCGATCAGGAACATGTCGTGTTTTTCGGCTAATTCCACGATTTGATCGGCAGGACCAAAATGATAGATACCCGGCCTTGGATTGATGGTCTCGGCTTTCATCTCGTTTTCGGCCGTAATTGAATTGAACTGGTCAACCATGATTTGTTGGGAGGCTTTATCGCGGCCGGAGACTATTGCCGTATTCACCGCACAGCCCACACGAAACGCATCTTTGTATGCCTCTTTCAAGGAAGCCGGCGTGCCGGCCCAGGCTGTCAGGGTCCATATCTCCAAAAGGCAAATCATACCGAATAATAGCGTTTTTTTCATAAATCAAATCCTATCTATCGGCCGACTTTGATTCAGGGCCAATGACGACGAAGTCTCTTTTTGCGGTAATCGGGCGTTTTGAAATACGCCATGCATACTTTTCATGCCGCAAACTTGTGTAGTGTGCAATAATTATAAAATTTTTCAAGACTAAAAATTTCATACACCCTGTTTATTTAACATAATATCCTGATTCAAAAAAAAGATGCGAATGGATCAAATTGAAACCGAAAACCCCAATATATTATGCGATATTTTAGATGTGTTATTGTATATTTTGTTGGAATCCTCTATAACAGCATGGCTTGAGATACTATTGGTATTTACCGAAAAAGGGTTTGATCTCTCTACGAAAATATTTCTTTATTTTTCCGGGGGAATGACCAAATATATCTTTGAATACGCGGCAGAAATAGTAATTGCTGGAAAAACCGGATTGCATGGCGGCCTCTTTAATCGACACATCTTCTTCACAAAGCAGATTAAAAGCACGAAAAATACGTTCCCGGTTTATAAATCGAGAGGGCGTAATGCCCAATTCTTTTTTAAACAGATAATTAATGTGTTCGGGCGTATAACTCACATGGCGTGCAATATCCTGCCTGTTAATCGGCCTGGTTATGTTGATTCTGACATAATCAACCATTTTTTGTAAATTATGAGACATCCCATCCAAAAGGCGTGATGAACATTTTTGAATCACCTGAAGCCAG